>NZ_CP147020.1:1043571-1382142 GCF_037126435.1 Bernardetia sp. ABR2-2B
GCTGATTTAGAATATAATTTACAACATTATCCAAAGCAGATTTCGAATAAGTAAATGCTCCATAACCTCTTTGCCATTCAAATTTTGTTTTTACAAACTTCTTCTCTTTTATAAATTTATTAGACGATGTTTTTATTTCACTTACTAAATCTGAAATAGTCAAATTAGGATTTAATCCAATAAGCAAATGTAAATGGTCAGGCATACAATAAATTGCCAAAGGCTTATGTCCTACTTGTTTCACAATCCCTGTAATGTACATTTGCAATTCATCTCTAAATGATTCTTTTATCAAACTATTTCTTCCCTTTACAGCAAAAACAAGCTGAACATAAAGTTGTGTATAAGCATTTGGCATAATTATTTTTTTTAAAATCAAAATAAAATTTAATCTACAAATATTACGCAGCTACGCAGCTTGATGGAACTAATAATTTACAATTTATCATTCTTTTCATCTTCCTTCACATCTTGCATATACGGAACTGGCACAGACTCTCCTGTGGGAATAATATTTCTATGTTTTTGAGTTCCTTTACGAACACGCATATTTATAACTTCTACAATACAAGCAAATGCCATCGCTACATAAACATACGATTTTTCGACATGAACATCTAAGGATTCCAAAACTAAAAGAAAACCAATCAGAATCAAGAAAGAAAGCGCAAGCATCTTGAAAGTAGGATTATTATTTATAAAATCGCTAATCTTTCCAGCAAAAATCATCATTACAATCATAGAAATAATAACAGCGACAATCATAACCGAAACTTCTTTTACAATTCCGACAGCCGTAAGAATAGAATCAAATGAAAATACAATATCTACTAAAATAATTTGAAAAATAGCTGCTGCAACAGCATTACTACCTACCTTTGGAGTTTCTTCTTCTTCGGTAAGCTCCATTTTGTCATGAATTTCTGTTGTACTTTTATACACCAAAAACAAACCACCTAAAAGCAAAATAATATCTTTCCAAGAGAGTTTTCCTCCTTCCCCTAAGTCTTTCGTTATTCCTAACATATTTATAAATGCTGTTGCATCAAAAACTGTTGCTGTGAGTCCAATAAGCCACGTAATAGCAAATAAAAGACAAATACGAACTACTAAAGCCATCGCCAAACCTATCAAACGAGTAGAGTTTTGTTTTTCTGGTGGAACTTTTCCTGCAATAATACTGATGAAAATAATATTGTCTATTCCTAAAACGATTTCTAAAAGAGCAAGAATAAAAAGGCTTGTAAGTCCTTGTGCAGTCAGTAAATACTCAAAATTCATAAAAAACAGGTAGTTTAGTTGATGTTATGCTAAAATCAAATATTTTGGCTTGATTTTGTTAATTGATTATAAATATAGTGCAAAGCTATACAGAAATCCTAAAAATAAAACCTTTGAGTTGATTTTTTACGTATAAATAGTATAACTTTGTTACACAAAATGAAAAAATAATTTAATTTAGTGATTTTATTATCTAAACCAAATATTTGATTTTCCAAAAACTCCATATTACAATTACTTGCCTTTGGCTTTCTCTCCAACTCATTTTGGGTTCGGTGGGTCTGCCTATTATTGAGCATTATTGTCAAATGAGTGGAAAAACAAACACTTCTATTATTAAGGCTAAAAAATGCTGTTGTGAAATCTCTGCACAGAATTTAGCCAAACTAAGCAAAAATACAGAAACAGAAAAAAATCATCATTCTATTCAAACAGAAAATAAAAAAGATGATTGTTGTGATACAGAAACTACTTTTGAAAAAGCAGATTTTGAAGCTATTTCTTTAGAGAAAACAACCTTTGATTTTAGTCATTTTGTGGCGACTATTACTTCTGTTTCTCAAATTTATTTCAAAAACTTTATAGGAAAGTCATTTTTTGATACTTTTCAAATCCTTCAATTTGCTGACCTTCCTCCTCCCAACTGGAAGCTAGACAAACTTTTCATTGTTTTTATTCAAGTTTTTCGATTGTAAGAATTACTTCATTATTAAATCCTAAAGGTCTTTGAAGACTCTTAGGGTTTTGGTGCGTTCTTATTTTCACAAAATCTTAATAAATTCAATAGCAATGAAAAAATATAATTTTATCGGTTGTAATCTGTCTTTAGTAGTTTTGATATTTTTATCATTTACTAATTCAGTTACTGCACAAACTGACTCTTTTATACAAGGACAAATTTCAGAAATTTCTCCTACAAACCCAGATTCTCTCTCCCCCTTACCTTTTGCCAATATCGTTTGGAAAGGAACAACAATAGGAACAACAACTGATGAGAACGGTAATTTCAAACTCAAAAAAATAGAAAAAACTGATGATTTAATTATCAGTTATACAGGCTATATATCAGATACCATTTGTACAGAAAATCAATCTTTTTTAGAAGTTACTTTGCATTCTTCTTCTTTAGCAACTGTTACGGTGGCATCTAGCATAGGCGATGTCATTGTAAATCAGAATGAAAAAATTACAAGTAGTGATTTAAAAAAAGCTGCTTGTTGTACGCTTTCAGAGAGTTTTGAAACTAATGCTTCTGTCGATGCCACTACTGCTGATGCAGTTACTGGTTCTCGTCAGATAAAAATGTTGGGACTTGATGGTGTTTATTCACAGCTTTTGGTGGAGGGAATGCCGATGATGAGAGGCTTAAATGTTCGCTCTGGGCTTCAATTTATTTCAGGAACTTGGGTTTCTGCAATTGACATCAATAAAGGTGCTGGTTCGGTTGTCAATGGTTATGAATCTATAACAGGACAAATAAATACACAGCTCATTTCACCTAGTAAAAAGAAAGAAAAAAATGAAAATCTTCTGAACCTTTATTTTAATCCAAATGGAAGGTTAGAAGCTAATCTAAATCTTATTCATCATATCAATTCTAAATGGAGTTCGGCAACGCTTGTACACGCTAGTGGTGCAATGATGGAAAATGATAGAAATAACGATGGCTTTTTAGATTTACCAAAATACAGACAAATCAATGCCTTAAATCGTTGGAAATATGAAGGTAAAAAATTCGAAACTCAATTTGGAATCCGTGTTTTAGATGAAAATCGTTTTGGTGGACAGCTTAATTATCAGACTACTAATTATGGAAAATCTAATGCCAAACCTATTGAAAATAATAATGCTTACGGAGTTCAGATGAATACAAGTAGAATTGAAGGTTGGGCAAAATTAGGTTTTTTCTTGAGCGATAATGTTAGTTTTGGAAATCAAATAACAGCAAATTATCATCAGTTAAATCAAGTTTGGGGAAGAAAGCTTTATAGTGGCGAAGAAGATTATTTTTTCTACAATGGAATTTTAGACTGGACAATTTCTAAAAAACATTTACTTCGTAGTGGTGTAAGTATGGTTTTTAATCATACCTATCAAGATTATTTAGATTATAGTAATGAGCAAAACGAACAACTAAATTTTGTAAGAGAAGAATCTATCCCTGCCGTTTTTGCAGAATATACATTTAATAGAGATGGAGATTTTACGGCTGTGGCTGGTATTCGTTCAGATTTTCATAATTTGTATGGAACACAAGTTTCTCCTCGTCTAAACTTAAAATGGAATGCTGCCAAAAATACCGTTTTCCGTGCTTCTGCTGGACGTGGTTTTCGTGTAGCCAATCCGATTGTAGAAAATAGTCGTTTCTTTGCTAGTTCAAGAAGATTAATTATAAACTCTGATTTACAGCCAGAAATTGCTTGGAACACAGGAGCTAGTTTTGTTCAAGGATTTAATATTGCAGGTAGAAAAGGTAAAGTAACGCTAGATTTTTATAGAACCGATTTCGAAAATCAAGTTGTTTTGAATGTAGAAAATCCATCTGAAATTCGTTTTGATAATCTGAATGGAGAATCTTATGCAAATAGCTTTCAGATTCAAGCAGAATATGAAATTTTAAAAGGTTTAGAAGCTGTTTTTGCTTACAAATACTATGATGTCAAGACGACAATTAATAATGAGTTGGTAACTGTTCCTTATACAGCCAAAAATCGCTTTTTCACAAACTTAGAATACCAAACTAAAAATAAAAAATGGGCATTTGATTGGACTGGGCAATTTATTGGTTCGCAGCGTTTACCTGCTTCTTACGATGAAAATAATGATAATCAGCTTATTGAAAGCTCTCAAAGTCCTGCTTATTTTTTGATGAATGCACAAATTACTCGTAACTTTAAAGTCTCTAGTCATCCTTTAGAAATTTATATTGGAGGAGAAAACCTTACTAATTATTCTCAACCAAATCCAATCATAAATGCTCAAAATCCGTTTGGAGAAAACTTTGACACGAGCAATGTCTATGCTCCAATTATGGGAACAATGGGATATATGGGACTTCGTTTTTACTTCTAAATAATAACTATTGTCAAGGTAAAGACCATTGGCACAGTTAAAAATCTCTTTTCTTTAATTCAATTACTCTTTAAATTTTAATACAATGAAATCAATTATTTTAGTGCTTGTATCTTTAATTATGTCTTTTGCTTTTACTAGTTGTGCTTCCAGCTCGGCAGCCAATGCTTCTAGTGATGAAGTAGTTATCAAAACTGAAACTATTCAATGTGGAATGTGTAAAGACAGAATCGAAACAAGCCTTTCAGAACAAAAAGGAATCAAATCTGTAACTGTTGATGTAGATAAAAAAGAAACAACAGTAGTTTTTAATCCTAAAAAAATTAATCCAGATGCTATCAAAAAAGCCATTGCAGCAGTAGGTTATGACGCTGATGATGTAGAAGCTGAATCAGGAGCTTACAATGATTTACCTACTTGTTGTCAGAAAGGAGGACATTAATTTTCGTCTCTGAAAAAGTAAAACCTCATTTAATTGATTTTAAATGAGGTTTTTTTAAGACTAAAATTATAGATGGTCTGCCCTTTGGGACTGACCTATTTATTGGAAAATCTCTATTATCAAGTAAGCATTCCACCATCTACTTGAAGAACCTGCCCTGTTACATATTTTGAATAATCTGAAGCTAAGAAAACCGTAACATCTGCTACTTCTTTTGAAGAACCTGCACGACGCAACGGAATTGCACTTTTCCATTCTGCTACCATTTTTTCATCTAATTGTTCTGTCATTTCAGTTTCAATAAAACCAGGGGCAATAGCATTACAACGAATATTTCTAGAACCCAACTCTAAAGCAATTGATTTTGTAAAACCAATAATTCCAGCTTTTGACGCTGCATAATTTGCCTGTCCTGCATTTCCTTTAATTCCAACAACAGAAGTTACATTGATGATTGAACCTTGTTTTTGCTTCAAAAATGTACGAGTAGAAGCTTTTACCAAATTAAAAACAGACTTCAAATTTACTCGCATTACTTCGTCCCATTGGTCTTCGCTCATTCTCATCAGCAGATTATCTCTCGTTATTCCTGCATTATTGACAAGAACATCAAGCGAACCAAAATCTTTTGTAAAGTTTCCTATTAGTTCTTCAGCAGCCTTAAAATCAGAAGCGTCTGAACGGTAGCCTTTTATAGTTGTTCCTTTTTCTGAAAGTTCTTTTTGTAGTGCCTCGCCTTTTTCTACACTAGAAAGATAGGTAAAGCCAACATTTGCGCCTTCTTCTGCAAAACGCTCTGCCATTGCACGTCCGATGCCACGAGAAGCACCCGTAATCAATACATTTTTTCCTGAAAGTAATCCCATAAATAAGTTTAAGTTGTTTATTTTAAATTGTAGTAATTCTAATTTTCAAAAATACGATAAATATTATAATGAGTAGTTAAAAATTAGTCTTTATCTAAAACTTTAGAAGTTTCTGAATAAAAATTAACCTTTTTCCTTTCTCTCAGAAAAATAAACGCCATTACAACAAACTTTAAAATAGAAATAGAATAATAGACAAATAAAGACTCAACATAATTTTGACTTCTCATTTCGAAGTAAGGTGTTATTTCTCCATTATAATTATCTGAGATAAAAAAACCATAAAGCATTGGAGAGCCTGTAGCAATTACATACAAAACCACATATGAAATTATCGTAAAAATTAGTGTCCTCTGTAAGGAGTTACTTCTTTGTGAAATTACTTCCTTTATTTTTTGCAGAGAAAAATAAAGTAGAGATAAGACAATAGATAAAATAAGATATTGTGATAATGCAAATAGATAAAAACTACCAATATTAAGAAAATTAGAAATCCAATTGAACAGAGTTTCTAATAAGTTATTTAGAATCGTCAAATTCAAACATAAAAAAACACCAACACCAATAATTTGGTGAATTTGTTTTAAATCAATAGTTAACTTAGATTGATTTTTCATAAAGTTATTTTTTCAAATAAAATTTATAATGACGTAGAAGAATTTTGAAAATTAGTATTTTTGAGAAATACATAAGCTACAACAGTAAGCTTTATTATAGTAGTAATAGCATAAGTTCCAAGTCCTATATAGGGAACATAAGATTCTCCATAGTTTTTATTTATATCAGAATCCAAAACCTCTATAAAAAAATAAGCTATAGCAGAAGGCGATACTGCCAAATATATTGCTAAAATAATAATTCCAATTATGAATAAAACAATCATCTTCTTGTGATAATTTTCGTTTTCATAATTTTGCTTGATATTTTTCACAAGCATAAAGAACACAAATAATACAATACATAAAGTTGTAAAATCATTAATAGGATAAGCTATTAAGGCATTGAAGTTAAATTTAGCAGGAAGATACATGAAAATCGTTTTCAAAGTAGCACTAATGCTAGAATCCAAGTAGTTCAAAAACCAAAACATAAAAACACCTACTCCAATAAGTTTTAGGAGTTGTCTTGGTTGAATAGTAATTCTTTCTTGATTTATCATTTTTTCAAAAATACTTCCTTTACTAATTCTAAAATCTGTGAATGAACATTTGTAGCTGCAATTATTTGTTTTCCAAAAACATAATTATCAACAATTTCATTTCCTTCAAAATCGCTTACAATTCCTCCAGCTTCTTTTACTAATAGCGTACCTGCTGCAACGTCCCAAGCATTCAAATTATATTCAAAATAACCTTCAAAACGTCCTGCTGCCACAAAAGACAAATCTACTGCTGCCGAACCAAGTCTTCTAAGTCCGTGTGCTGCCTTCATCATTGTTCCCATCATAGAAAGGTAATCTTCTACTCGTTCGAAATCTTCGTAAGGAAAACCTGTTGCTATCAATGATTTTCCTAGTTCATTTTCTCCAGAAACAGTTATTTTTTTTCCATTTAGAGTTGCTCCTCCATTTTGATGTGCTGCAAAACATTCTTTACGGTTTACTTCATAAACAATGCCTACCAAAAGCTCTGTTTTGTTGCTTTTTGTATAGGCAAGAGCAATACTGATTGAATAGACAGGTATTCCATGAACAAAATTTGTTGTCCCGTCTAATGGGTCAATTATCCAATTGAAGCCTTCTTCTTTTGGTGTTCCTGTACCTTCTTCTGCAATAATCCCAGCTTGTGGTAAAAGTTCTCTGAGGGCTTCAACTATTTTTTTTTCTGCTTCTTTGTCCACATAAGAAACCAAACTATTAAAGCTTTTTACTTCAATATCATCTTTATCAAAATCTTGTGCTTCTTTGTAAATAAACTCGGCTACTTTTTCAGCTAAATGGCTCACTTCTTCTCTTAGAAAAGGTAAATCAAGGTTAGTTTTGTCTATAAAGGTTGAATCTGATGGGTTAGTAGCCATATTTTATCTAGTGATTAGTGATTAGTGATTAGTGATTAGTGATTAGTGATTAGTGATTAGTGATTAGTGATTAGTGATTAGTGATTAGTGATTAGTGATTAGTGATTAGTGATTAGTGATTAGTGATTAGTGATTAGTGAGAAATTGCATTTCTATACTCATTGTTTTGAATTTCTTGTCGTTAAAAAAATAAATTTGTAATTAGCTTCGCTGCTTTGGCAGGTCGTAATTCGTAATTTATAAGGATTTGAGTAATACTTTTATGTCTTCTTCAATTTGCTTTTCTAAAGACTGTCTGACCGATGTACGAACAACTCCCAAACTCTCTAACTGCCGAGCATAATTGAGTAGTGATTTTTTAGTTTTCAAGATTTCATCACGCAACCTCATTCTATCTTCTACAAAGGTTCTTTCTTTTACAAAATCTTGTTTTTTGAATTTATTTTCTTTCACAGCTAGTATTGATTCAGCTTTTATTCTTTGCTTAACAGCTACACTTTGCTTCTGTATAGCAGAATCTATTTGGGCTAGTGCATCTTCTAGTTGTCGGTTTTTGCTATTTAGGTTTTCAATAGCTTCTTGTGCTTCAATTTTACTTTTAATAGCTTCATCTTCGCTTTGTTTGGCTAACCGTTCATTTTCCATAGCTCTTTTTTCACTCTTCTCTGCACTTGTTTTTTCTATGAAGGCATACACACCAGCAACCATTGAGACAAGAAGCGCAAAGGAGGCTATAACAAGAAATAATTTTTGGCGTTCGATTCTTTTCTTTGCCTCTTCATTTCTAGCTTTCTCTAAATTAAGTAGTTGTTCTTCTACTTCTTTCTTTTCATTCTCTTTTGCTTCAATAGATTGCTTACAGGCTTCCAAATATTCGGCTTGTAGGGCATTTGGCGATGGTTTTTTCTTTTTCAGAATTGCTTCTTCGTACCACGATTGTGCTAAAAAATATTCTGTTCCAAAAAGCAAAAAGTCATCATTTTTTTCTTGTCTTTGCCATTGAAGTGCTTCTTGATACCAATGATTGTGTGCTTTTACATGCTCTCTGTCTGTATCTAATGTACGAATCATTTCAGCAAATGCATCGTGGAAAGTTGCTTGATTGGGAATAAAATTTATCCATTGTATATCTGATAATTCCATTGGAATATCAAATGTTTCGGTTGCTCTATACAGAATGGTAATAATTCTTTTTCCTAATTTAGCAGCAAATTTTACCTCTCCCTCACAATAAGGAGACTTAACAGAATCAGGAGAAATAATAAAGACAAAATTCTCACAAGCTTCAATTCCATTATAAATTTCTTGCTGAAAGTTTGCGCCAGAAGCTATACTTTCTTGGTCAAACCAAGTTGTTTTTCCATTTTCTTGTAGCTCGTCATTGAGCCTCCTTGCATAATCTCCATCAGCTCTTGAATAAGAAATAAATACTTCTGTACTTAGCTGACCACTTTTAGCTTCACTTTCTCTAACAAACTCTTCGTGAAGACGGGTAGGTAAATGTGTCTCTCTTTGAAGTCCTATTTTTAACCAAATTTTTGCCTCATCAAGATTATGACCTCTAAGCAAAATACTGGCATTATGGTTTTGTTCCTTCCAACGAATTGCTTTATTAAGAATAATTTTATGTTTATGATAATAGTCTCTGTCTTTGTTTATCTCGTTTAGTAGTTCGTCTATATCTTTTTCATAATCTGTTTTTTCATTCTTTGAACGTGGAATAAAATCGTAATTATTATCTGTAAAATCAATAAACTGTAAATTTCTAATCTCTACTGGAAAATCATGAACAGGAACACTATCCATTCGCAAAGGAATAATTCTTTTATTATATTTTACGGCGTGTGCAAGTTCTTTTTTACAATATTCAGATTTGATAGATTCGTGCGTAATGAAGAAAATAAAATTATCAGCCTGTTCTATTCCATTTTCTACTTCTTTATCAAAATCTCCTCCTGCCTGAATGTCTATTTGATGCGTCCAAGTAGTAATAAGGTACTGCGACAAAGAACGCAAAACTCTATTTCTAATCTCTTCGTCCTCTTCTGCATAAGAGATAAAAGCATCTGTCATTCTATTTTCAGAGTTTTTACGAGCTTCTGAAATAAATTCGCAATGAATAGAAGAAGGCAAACAAGGGGGTTGTCCATCATTAAAAGCAGTAAGTAACCATTGTTCGGATTCTGTTTGTCTGTCTCCAAAGGGCAAATAACGAGTATTACGGTACTGTTTTTCCCATTCTAAAGCCGTATGCAAAAGTTCTGTATGACGTCGTACATATTCTTTGTGGCTTTCCAAAATAGAAAGTAGCCCTTCTTCTCCTTGTTTTTTATCATCAATATCTAACCACTCGTGCTGTCCTTTTCCTTCTATCATATTTTCCCTCATATAAATCCAATTTCTTTTTTTTATGGCAGGATTCATAAATTCTTCTATCATATCTCCAGAAGGCTCAATATGAAGAATAGGAATAATTCGTTTGCTATACTTGACAGCTAATTCAATTTCCTTTTTACAATAAGGAGAGCGAATAGAATGAGGAGCAATCACAAAAATAAAATTATCAGATTTTTCTATTCCCTCATCTATTTGGTCTTGAAAATCGACAGCTAGAGGAATATCATTTTGGTCGAACCACACTTTATATCCTTTTTCAGTCAATAAATCGTATAATTGAGAAGCAAAATACTTGCTTTCAGCTCTTCCATAAGAAATAAAAATATCTTTATAATTAGGATTGGACATAATGAGATTTCAATGTATTGTAATATAAGAATGAAGGATGTTATTGAAGTAGTCGTTTTTTAATGTTCTTTTAGCAAGATAGAAAAACTTTTTCAGATACTAAACTTGCTTGATTTTACACTTAAAAATAATGCTTTTTTGGGTCAAAATAAAAACTCAGTTACTTTTTTTTGAAGAATAGAATATTTAATGAACTTTTTTTACTTTATGAAAGTTGAGTTTATGAATCTAAAAAGTAAAAGACATCTTAAACTTATACATTGATAATGAAAGAGTTATCTAGATATAGCACTCAAGCTCTATTTTCACTTTGAAGTTTGAGAGAAAATTTTCACAAAAAAATCAGAAAAAGTTAATTCAATCTCTTGCAAACTTCAGATAAACCTTTTACCTTTGCATTCACAATTACGGAACGAATAAGCAAAACAAACTTCAAATTCTGTAATTTTATATGGCGATCATAGCTCAGTTGGTTAGAGTATCGGTTTGTGGTACCGAGGGTCGTGGGTTCGAACCCCACTGTTCGCCCAAAGTTTCTTTTTAGAATGAAATTTTTTAAAGGAAAAATACAAAAGGCAATTTCTAAAATTTAGAAATTGCCTTTTTTTATTTTATATATTTTTTATTGTTTTTTTTGTACAGATTCTAAACCTTTGAGGTTTTAAAATTTAGACACAAAAAAAAGCATAGAATAAAACTCTATACTTAATTTGTTTTTAGATTATGGCAAGTCTAAAAAAACCGTCTTACATATTTTCTAGTCCTCAAAAGAATCATCGGAGTAGGTTACCTCACGGAGTAGCTCCCATTCGGTTTTTTCGCCTATTACTTTGATAGCTCCGTAAAGTTTCAAGCTGAAACCTTCCTCTTTTTTTATCAATGCTCTTTCACGTTTTTCGAACTCTTTTTGGGCATCTTCTAAATTCATATATTGCCCTCTTTTTCCTCCTCCTGTTACTCTGAAAAGGTTAAATACTCCATCTTCTGGGTTTACTGTTTGCGCTTTCTTTTTCGCCATTTTGTATTAAAATTATTGGTTTTTGTTTGGATATAAATTATTGTCTCTGTCGTCTAAGTCGTCTAAAATATCGGTAAGTTGTGAAATATTTATTGTTTTCAAAACCTCATTACTCAAACCTTTGAGGTTGTAGATTAGCCTTTCTATGGCATCAACTGTGTAGTTTTTGAATAATTCTTTATAGTTTTCTGATGTGGTGTTTTCTGTGGTATCTGTTACTAAAACTAACCATTGTATATGCCTTAATGATTCTATTTTATTTTCAATATCATTAAAAAGCTCCTTGGCTTCTTTTGACACTTCACTTTTGCGATAATCTGTATTACCTACCTTGGCAATTATACTAAGCTTTTTTCTACAATAAGCCGAACATGTTTTTTTATCTTTCCTTGATTTTCTTGGTAAAATCTCTCCACATGATAAACACTTTCTTTCCTTTACTACTTCCTTTTTTGACATACCTTTTTAATTATTCTATACTACTAATTTACGGATTATTTGACTTTAAGATACTGTTTTTCAATCCTTTGTTCACACTTACCAATTTTCAACACTTTCAACAATGCCCAAAAAATACGTTCCAATAGCCATAAAAGGTATTTTATAGAGTTGCATATTTTCACACTTAGCACACTTATTAATTTTTTTGGGTGAGATGGTTTGCTTTTTTATCAAACCTTCAAAAAACCTTATTAAATCCTTATATACGGCTTGTATAAGGCGTTTTTCTATTATTTTTTAGTTTCATTTTGTCCGTTTTTATCAGAATGGCTCAAAAACCTTGTCAAAACCTTCAAAAAACCT
This sequence comes from Bernardetia sp. ABR2-2B, assembly GCF_037126435.1. Taxonomy (GTDB): domain Bacteria; phylum Bacteroidota; class Bacteroidia; order Cytophagales; family Bernardetiaceae; genus Bernardetia. The sequence goes on from NZ_CP147020.1 coordinate 1,055,816, forward strand.
TCTAACAGTACCGTAAAGGCACTTTTTAAAAACAAATAGCCTTTTCTAGCTTGTGAGGAGCATTTTTGATTTTCAATTTTGCAAAAAAATACCAAAAACCTTAAAAAAACCTTGTTTTGATAAATTTTTAGGTTTTGGCTGTTTTTGTCCTGTTAGTCAGTTGTTTTATGGCTTAATAGACTGTAAACGCACTTTTTGAGCTAATTTTACAAAAAAACAAACCTTAGTGAAACCTTGAAAAAACCTTATTTAAACCTATACATATACCTTTAATGTAGTAGGTATATGTATAGGCTATTAGTAGGTTTTTATCTCAACATATCCTACAAAATTATTTTTCTAAGAAGTTATTTTTTTGTCTTTCTGAATGTCTTACCTGTTTTTGCTTCCCAAGCTGTGATACGGCATTTTTCGGAGCAATAAGTATGATTCCACGTTTTATATATGAATGGTTCTTTACAGTTCAAACATTCTCTATTTCCTTCGTCTAACGGCTTGCGTTTAACGGCTTGCGTTGTGTCCTTTTTTCCAAATTGAAAACCGATACTTTTTTGAGGTTGTACCGTTGGTATTGTGTATGGCTGTACGGCTTGCGTTACGTCTGTCGTTACGCTTTGCGTTTGTGATAGAAACGTTTTGAGTATTTCGGCTATTTCTGTCAATGGTTCGCTTTTCGGTTGGTCTGCTGTGGGATTTTCCTTTTTTGGCAGAATATCAAAATTTACTCCTTCACGTTCTGTATTTCTCAAATAGATAAATCTAAAACGATAACAGATAATACAAATAATTTCTAAGCACAAAACAATAAAAGAAACTATGTAAGCCGTGTTAGCTCCTTCTTTGGCATTTTCTAAGGTGTTTTTTACGGCTTTATTGCTTTCTAATGTTATTCTATTATCTAATTTGTCTAAAAGGTTGTTTTTGGCTTCTGTGGCTTCTTTCAAGTCTTTACGTGCATTGTTTGCCCTCCAACCTTTAGAGTATTTTTTTAGAGTTTCTTTTGAACTATTGATACTCATTTCATAGCCTTCTAATTGGGAGCTGTACATATTTTTCAAACTGTCGGTTTGTATGGCTAGTTCTGTTTGAATGATTGTACTTTTATCATTCATTTCTACGGTAAGGAATGCGCCCCCAATGGCAGAAAATAAAACAGATAATACAAAAGTAAATCCTAAGCCTAATTTTGCGCCTGTTGGTGCGTTTTCTCCTTTTGAAGTGGCTATAAATAGGTTTATTGCTGACTGGCTTTTGAGCATTTCCAAACCTACCAATAAACCAATAAGTAAAAGTCCTATCAAACTAGAAATAATAACTTTTAGGGCTGTTAATTCTCCTGTATGAAAGGCTTTTGCTATCAAATAGACACTTGCAATACCTAACAGAAAGCTAACGATATGATAAACACTTGTAAATCCATTAGAAAATTGATACAAATTCCTGTTTTTTTGTGCGTATGGTTTGGGTGTGAGTTCTTTTTGTGCTTCCAAATAATATCCTTTTTTGGCTGTTTCCTGTAACGTATCTGTAAATACGTCGTTTTGGTGTGTTTCCTGTGGCGTTTTAGCCTGTGGAGTGGTGTTTTTGCTTAATTTTTGCATAACTTTGTATATGGTTTTTTAAAAAGTGGGAAAACTTTGTTTTAAGACCAAACTAACGCCTTTGCTTATGCTTGGGCGTTTTTTGTTTGGCTACTGGTTAGAAATTGATTAAAGTCGTTATAATCCTTGTATGTATCGGATTTGTCAAACAATGGAATAGCTAATTTTTTTAGTTCGTTTGTGGCTTCTTTTCCTGCTGTATCATTGTCTAGGAAAGTGAAAATTTTAGTAGCTGCTAATGATTTTAGTATCTGTTTTGCTTTTTCTGTGTGGCTAGTAGAATTCAGAATTAAAATATTTGCTTTAAAATTCTTTTTGTAGTAAGTGATTGCAGAAAGAAAGTCGATAAAACCTTCAAATATTATCCACGTTGTAGAATTTTTGTATAAAATGGTTCTTATATCAGCTTTTCCAAAATTGCCTTTAAAACTCTTATTTCTGACTGCATAACCTTCTGAATCATTTGAGAAAAACAAACCGTAATACCATTTATTTTTTAGTTCGTATTGTTGGTATTTTATGTATTCTTTGGCAAGTGATGGACTAATACCACGTTCTTTTTTTAGATAGTAGTTTAGATTGTTTTTTTGTTTGTCGGTTGCTTCTTTGTGGTTTGGTAATGGCTGATTGAAATGAGGTTTTGAAAGAAAAAAGTTATCATCTTTTGGTTGTTGTACAAACTCCTTATTGAATGCCAAAAGAAAATACATGGCTTCTACAAATGATTTTCTTTTGTATTCCATTGTGAGCGTCATGACGTTCCAAATTCTCCCACTACTCAAATCTTTTGCAATCCAAATATTTTGAGTTTGATGTTTGAATACTGAAAAGCTGTTACTACTTTTTTCTGTTCGAAAAGGATTTTCAAAAAGTGAGTTTGAAAGTTTGACAAATCCAAATTCTACTAATAAAGCTCTCAAATCTGTTTTATTAGCTTTCTCTATTTGCTGGGGTGTAAATCTGTTATTTTGCATAATTATATAAAATTTGTGTTTTTTATTACTTCTGAAAAACACGTTTTTAAAAGTCTTGAAAAGTGCTGTAACACTGTAACACTGTAAACATTTACTAAAAAGTTGATTTTTGATAGTGTAAGAGTAGTTTTTGTGTTTACAGTATAATTTTAAGGTACTGTAAACTATCTTTTTGTAAAAACACTCTTTAACTATGTTTAAAAGCCTATTTAGTTGTAAAACGTTAATTTAATAGCCTAAATGTTAATATTTTGATGATTGATTTTAACTAAAAAAATTACATTGAAATTTTAGAGTTTTAAAATTGAATGATTTTTTTGAGTAAGTTTTTATGCTTTTTTCTTTCAAAACCTTATTATTTAAAGATTATAGTTTTTGACGAATGAAGTATAATTTTAAACCACCTTTTCACAAAAACACTCTCAAACTCTTTAAATAAACTTTGCTTTCTAAACTGTTTACAGTGTTTACAGTACACTAATTTTTCTACTGTAAACAAAAAACTATCTTTAAGCTATCAATAAGCCTTATTTTAGAGAATGTTTACAGTGTTACAGTGTTTACAGTAGTTTTTAAAACTTTATGTTTTTTTTACTTGTAAGGTTTTGGTATTGAATAGTGCTTTTTTAATCGCCTTTTTTCTTAATTACTGAATAAAAGCGTTTTGTAGTCCTTCCGATGCGTTCGTGTTTTTGACAAAAACCGAAATTTTGAAGGCGTTGCCCTAATTGAGTTGGATAAATTTTAGTAGGTGCGTAAAAGTCTAAAAACTTGGCTAGTTCTGTGGCTGTCATATCCACGATTTTATCTTTATTGTCTTCTGTTGGTAACTCCAAACATTCCTCGATAACTTCCATTATAGAATCCGTAATTTGAAATTTGTAGCTATAACGGTTTAGTAATTCTTTATCTTCTGAGTTTAACTCGTGCGTTTCTCCATTCTTAAAACAGTGATAGGCTTCCATTAATAAATCCGTTTTGTCTATTGCGTTATATTCTTTGTGTTCAATGCTACTCACTTCAATAGGCAATAAACGCCTATTTCCTGTTAAATCCCCTAACAATTCATAATCATTACTAGTACCTGCAAACGATGCAATTCGCTTGATAGATTGCATCAAACGACCATAAGGCAAACGAACTCTAAAAGTGTCTTTATCAGATAACGCCTTTAATAGCTTCCAATCACTTTTATTTTTACCTCCCATTTCATCATCTAAAATGATTAAAGCCGAACCCATTTTTTGAGCTAAATCACTTTCTTTTTCATTATCCAATTTAGTTTCAATCAAATAATTTTTCAATTCACTTGGGAGCATTCTCAAAAAGAACTGACTTTTTCCTGTTCCTTGCCCTCCTACTAAAATCAAAAATAAATTACTTTTACCTCCGTAAACACTGGCTATAAGACCTATTAACCATTTTTTGATAAATCTATAATTATAGTCTTCATTGCTTAATCCGTTGCTACTCACTTCAATAGGACTAATAATAGAATCTGAAAAAGCCTTTATTACTCCTGTTGGTTTTCGCTTTTTATTCTTTTCGAAAAAGTCAATAAAAGGATTATATTTTGTAATGAAATTACTGTTTAGGATAGTAAAAAACGTATTACTGGAACATTTTTTAATACCAAAATTTTGCGCTTCTATTAAAATAGTATTCAAGTCTGCATCATTCAAAATACGTCCTTTGTTATCAAATTCATTAGTTATTAAATTAAGCCTTAATCCTTTTTCATAGTGGCGTAAATAGGTCAAGATTTGGTCATTTTTGTTTAGAGAATAGAAATGAAAAAATACTTCATTCTCCTTATACATTCTTTCAATTATGTTTTTTGCTGTTGTCGGATTGATAGTAGAAAATTTGGGTATCAATTCAGCTTTTGACAATTCTATATCCTGTCCTTTTTTTATACACTCTAATATTTGAGCTTCAAAAATCTTTTTAAAATCATTACTAACTACTTCATTTTGAGGCTTTTGAGTAGTTATATTTGTTCCATTATTTGAAACAATATTTGTGTTTTCTGCGTTTAATTCCATATATTTACTGTTGTTTAGATTTAATTATTTATTTGCGTATAAGTCATTCTGAACAATCAAAAGACAGTATAAAACCGTTTAGATTCGCTTCTAAACGGTTTTTTTGTGTTCTATTGGCTCTTATGCTACTGCCTTTCGTTTTTTATTTGTCTTTGCTTCTACTTCTGAAAGACAAACCAAAAAAGCGCACTTCTTTTGCAGAATGTTGTACCACACTAAAGAGTATTCAAAAGGCTTACAAGCTGTTTCTAAGGCATCACTACACACGAAATCAAAAAACATAGGCAAGTATATTTTTGCTTGTGTGGCTACTAACATTATATCTTGTCCTTGTTTTAGATGATAGATTGTACTAACACAATCGTAAAAATTAATAATTACTTCTTGCTCCTTTGGGCTGCCCTGTGTTTGGCTCTTAGTGCATAGCTCATAAACTTGGGCCACAAATCCATATAAATTTTTATCTGTCAATAGACTTACATAGACTGGAGCAGTAGCGTTTTTTTGTTCGGTTGTCAATTCTGAAAACGTCATGATAATTGGTTATTAAAAAGTGGGAAAATTGATTTACTGAATAGTGGGAAAACTATTTTTTAAAATCGTTTGAGAATAGGGAATACAAAATTTCTTTTTCTCAAAACTCGTGCATCTGGACGGCTCAAATAATTATAAGTAGATTCTCCATTTGTGTGTCCTAAATAATCCTGTACGCATTGAGGATTATAATTATTCTCTTTATATACATCTAATGCTGTTGTAGCTCTGAAACTATATAGCGTTTGAAACTTATCAAGCTCTAGGGCATCTTTTACCTTTTTGAATGCATGACAAAAAGTGTTTTTACTGGCTATCTTTTTTCCTATGCCCTTTGACTGGTTAGAAAACAAATAATAAGAACTTGGAAACTTATCAATATTCCATTTTTTGAGTTCCTTAATAAATTCAATAGGAATTTCAATCGTTCTTTCTATGCGTGTCTTTATAGTTAGACTTTCGGGACGTATGAGCCAATTTTGAGTATCAATATTACCTACTCTTAGCTGTCTAATTTCATTCGGTCTTAATCCTGTGTATCTGAAAAACTCAATAAAACGCAATAGAAAAACATTGTTTTCTCTTAGATAATCATATATTTTTTTGATTTCCTTGTCATTGTACGGCTTATGATATTGCGTACTTTCTTTGCGTAACCTTGGGATTGATAAAGCATTGTTTCTGTTTATCCATTCCTTTTCATAGAAATAATGAAAGGCATTTTGTAAGAAGTTTCTATAGTCATTATAACGATTATTACTCACACCCCTATCCTTTTTCATAGCTGCCAAAAGTTCGTATAAAACGCCTGTGGTTGCGTTCTCTATTGGTAGAGTGTCAATACCTAATTTTTGCAAAGTAAGAAGCATAATATTAGAAATTGACTTAATACGCTCATCTGTTCGGTTGCCGTTTAGATTTGTTTTGTAAGCCAAATACACCTCAATACCTTCATATAAATTTGAAGGTTTATGAAATGCTACGACTGGTTTAATTGGTTTTAACATAGTGGGAAAACTTTGTTTAATTGGTTACTGATTCCTTTGGTAAAAATTTAATGGTACTCTCGTGGAGCTCCAAAATGTGTACATCGAAATATTCTGAAAGCCTTTGCATTTCGTCGAACATTAATGGTTTTTCATTTCGGATTAATTGATAAAAACGTCTTGAACCTATACCGATATGAGAAAAAAACGCCCTGTTAGGTTTAAAAGTCATTTTTCTATCATTCTCATAGGCTTTAAGTATCGTTTTTAGCCTGTTATTTGATTGTTTCATAGTCTTAAAAATTGTTTTTGAATACTCAAATATACGCACTCAAAAGAATAAAATATAATTTAAAAGCCCAAAAGCTATATAAATTAACATTTATTATACTTTCAAAATCTAAATGGTTTAGGGTTATGAACTATAGTTATATATTTTTGTATAAAAAATAACTATAGTTAATATGAAATTTACTACAGGAATAAAAATAAACGAGGCTATCAAGTCAGAAAGAATTTTAAGAGGTTTATCTCAGTCCGATATGTCTGAAAGTTTGGGGATTACACAAAACGCCTACAGTAAGATAGAGAGGGGAATTAGCTCAATTTCTTTAGAAAGATTTATTGAAATTTGTAAAATACTGGAGATACCTTCTTATGGATTTCTAGAGTATTGCAAATTTGCAATAAACAAAGAAAATTACAGTAAATTCGTTAAACGTATGACAATTACTCCTGAAGAGATTGAAGAAGAAGCTATATATAAAAAAAAACTAGAAGACAAAGTAAAAACATTGAGTAGTACAATAGATGAAAAAGATAGGTTAATATCTATACTTGTGGAAAAAATAAAAGGTTTGGAACAAGAACTAGAAAAATAGCATTTTTGAGCTACTTAGCAATAACAAAAGGCATTAAAAAAGAGCAAAAATTAGGGTTTAAAAATCCCCCACTGTTCGCCCATAGTTTCAAAAGGCTTTTAAACTTACATAGTTTGAAAGCCTTTTTTTTATGTCCTTTTATTTGTATTTCGTTGAAATAATAATTCTTTTTGCTCTAAGAGTAAGGTTTATTGAAATTCTCAATTATATTTCCGTATTTAGATTTCCGTTATTTTCTTTGATGAAATAGGTAATAAATACAAAAAATGATTTTAGAAGAATACATCAGCAAAATCAATCAGCGTTTTCAATTAGGAAACTCTACTGAGCATACATTTAGAGGAGATTTACAAACACTTTTAGAAAGTATTGTTCCTAAAGTATCAGCTACCAATGAGCCGAAACGTATTGCTTGTGGTGCGCCTGACTATGTTCTGACTAAAAAGGATATTCCTGTCGGATTTATTGAAGCCAAAGATATTGGAGATAAAGACCTTGAAGGAAAAAAGAAAACTGGCAATAAATCCCAATTTGATAGATATAAAAACTCCCTTGATAATCTTGCTTTTACAGATTATTTGGATTTCCATTTTTATCAAGAAAAAAAGTTTGTCAAAAGCATTGCTATTGGTAAAATAGAAAATGGACAGATAGAACCCATTAGAGAGAATTTTGAGAGTTTCGAAAGGCATATCAACGATTTTTGTATCTATGAAGGACAAACTATAAAAAGTCCGAAAAAATTAGCCGAAATGATGGCTGCAAAGGCGCAACTATTAGCTGAAGTAATAGAAAGCTCACTCAATTCAGATGAAAAAGAACGTCAAAACTCTTCTTTAAACGAGCAATTTGAAGCCTTCAAACAAATCTTGATAAAAGGTATCTCACACAAAGCCTTTGCTGATGTGTATGCTCAAACAATAGCCTACGGAATGTTTGCAGCACGACTGCACGATGATTCGCCTACTTCTTTTACTCGTCAGAGAGCTGCTGTACTGATTCCAAAATCAAATCCTTTTTTGCGTAAATTATTCCAGTACATAGCAGGGTATGATTTAGATGAACGTTTGGTTTGGATTGTAGATAGTTTGGCAGATATTTTTTCACATGCAAATGTAGAAGCTGCATTGGAAGAGTACGGAAGAGAAACACAAACAGAAGATGCCCTCATTCACTTTTACGAAACTTTTTTGGCAGAATACGACCCAAAACTAAGAAAATCAAGAGGGGTTTGGTACACGCCGAAACCAGTAGTTAATTTTATAGTTCGTGCCGTTGATGATATACTCAAAACTGAATTTAATCTATCTAAGGGACTAACAGACAGCAGTAAGACCAAAATTAAAGTAAGTGAAAAAGGCGATTTAGTAGAAAAAGAAGTACATAAAGTACAGATTCTTGACCCAGCAACAGGAACAGGAACATTTTTAGCCGAAACAGTAGAACACATTTACAAACAATTCCAAAATCAAAAAGGAGTTTGGAATAGCTATGTAGAAAATGACCTTTTACCTCGTTTGAATGGTTTTGAGCTGCTGATGGCTTCGTATGCAATGGCTCATCTAAAACTAGATTTTCTACTCAAAGAAACAGGCTTTAAACCTACCTCAGAGTCAAACAAACAGGAGCGTTTTAGAATTTTTCTAACAAATTCATTAGAAGAAGGTAGTACAGAGCTAGAAAGCAGTTTTGCAAATTGGCTTAGTACAGAAGCAAATGAAGCCAATAAAATCAAAAAAGATACGCCTGTAATGGTTATTTTGGGTAATCCTCCGTATAGTGGCGAAAGTCAGAATAAAGGAAAATGGATTATGGAATTGATGGAAGATTATAAGAAAGAACCCGAAGGAAAAGTAAAATTAAAGGAAAGAAATCCAAAATGGATAAATGATGATTATGTCAAGTTTTTGCGTTATGGTCAGCACTTTATAGAAAAAAATGAAAGTGGTATCCTTGCTTTTATTAATCCACATGGCTTTTTAGATAATCCTACTTTTAGAGGAATGCGTTGGAATTTGCTTAAGACATACGATAAAATTTACACCATAGATTTACATGGTAATTCTAAGAAAAAAGAAGTTTCGCCTGATGGAAGCATAGACCAAAACGTCTTTGATATTCAGCAAGGTGTCAGTATCAATATTTTTGTCAAAACTGGAAAAAAGAAAAAAGACGAACTAGGACAAGTTTTTCACTATGATTTGTATGGAAGAAGGGAACATAAGTATGATTTTTTAGATAATCATTCTCTTAAAGATATATCTTTCACAAAACTTCCAAATGTTGCACCTAATTATTTTATGGTGCAAAAGGATTTTGAAGCACAAGCAGAATATGATAAAGGGTTTTCTGTCAATGAATTATTTGTAATTAATTCAGTAGGAATTGTGAGTGGTAAAGACGCTGTTTTAATAAATTATAATCATAAAGATTTAACTACAAACATAGAATCAGTTTATCACTCTAGTCCAGAACATGAATTGATAAGAAACATTGATTATCGTCCCTTTGATACAAGAAGTATTTATTATGATACCGATTTGATAGAAAGGGCAAGAGAGAAAGTAATGCAACATTTTATCAATGATAAAAATATTGGATTAACATTACCTAAGATAAATAAGGAAAATGACGAGATTGGTTACACTAATTCATTTATTACCAAAAATATAATTGACGCAAGAATTTCCGATAGATTCATAACTTCAATATTCCCTCTTTACCTCTATCCAGAAAAAGAAAAACCAAAAAAACTATCAGAAGAAAGAAGAACTATTTTATATCTTCAATGGGAAGAAAAAAGAGCAAGTTTAGAAACTATGAAAAAGGCGTTTGCAGCCCTTACACAGATGTATGAAATCAAAAATGGAAATCATAAAGAAGCTCAAAAAATATATAAAAAACAGAAGAAGGAATATGACAAACTAAAAGAAGAGGTAGAAAAGCTAACAAATGCCTTAGAAATGAAAGAAGCAACAAATGGAACACTCTATGAAGCACAAGAAGAACCAAGAAAGCCGAATCTAAAAAAAGAAATAGTAGCTCAAATCGCTCAAAAATTAGGTTTAGTTTTTACGGTGGAGAAAACAAAAAAGAAAGGAACGTTTGCGCCTATTGATATTTTGGATTATATCTATGCTGTTCTTCATTCACCAAAATATAGAGAAAAGTATAAGGAGTTTTTGAAGATAGATTTTCCTAGAGTTCCTTATCCTACTGATGCAAAAACGTTTTGGAAATTGGTTGATTTAGGAGGTCAGATAAGACAAATTCATTTATTGGAAAGTGATGTAGTAGATAATTTTATTACTTCTTATCCTATTAGCTCAAATGAGGGAGGCGAAAACGAAGTAGAACAACGTCCAAAATATGCTCTCAATAAAAAAACTGATTTAGGAAAAGTCTATATCAATGAAACTCAATATTTTGATAATGTACCAAAAATAGCTTGGGAGTTTTATATTGGAGGTTATCAACCTGCCCAAAAGTGGCTCAAAGATAGGAAAGGTAGAAAGCTCACTTTTGAGGACATCAATCACTATCAAAAAATCATCGTTGCTTTATCTGAAACAGATAGATTGATGAAGGAAATTGATACTATTTTGTTTTAAATGGTAAATCAAGTTTTATAAAAATTTTATCAAACAATTCAGTTTTATTGAAGTTGGTAATCTATAATTCATTCTATTTTTTTGAATTTATTTTTAAACTCATTTTTAACCCTAAACTATTTTTTACTTATGGCATTCGAACTTCCTAAGTTGCCTTACGACTACAACGCTCTTGAACCAAATATCGATGAGCAAACAATGACAATTCACCATACAAAACACCATCAAGGCTATACTGACAAGCTAAATGCAGCTATCAAAGGTACAGATATGGAAGGAAAAAGCATTGAAGAAATTCTAAAAAGTGTTAGTTCTTCATCTAATAAAGCTGTTCGAAATAATGGTGGTGGATATTACAATCACGACCTTTTTTGGAAAGTAATGTCACCAAACGGTGGGGGAGAACCTTCTGGAGAACTTGCAGAAGCAATCAATAAAGCATTCGGTTCTTATGCAGATTTCAAGACCAAATTTGAAGAAGCTGCCAAAACACAATTCGGTTCGGGTTGGGCGTGGCTTATCGTAAAAGCTGATGGCTCATTAGCTGTTACAGGAACGCCAAACCAAGATAATCCATTGATGGAAGTAGCTTCTGAAAAAGGTACTCCTGTTTTGGGAATTGATGTTTGGGAACACGCATACTATCTGAAATACCAAAACAAACGTCCTGATTATGTAGGTGCATTTTGGAATGTTGTAGATTGGAGCAAAGTAGCAGAAAACTATACAAATGCTAAATAATTTGTTTCAGCAGACTTAGAAAATTATACAAAAGCGTTTTATCTTAAATTGGATAAAACGCTTTTTTTAGTATATTGATTTTTATAAATACTATAAATCCAAATTTTGAATAACTTTAAAGCATTTTTAATCGTATAAAATATTTTAAAACAAAACCATTTATACCTATTTTTTTAATCACCTAACTTAATTAATTTTTATGTTCAAAAAAATGGCTTCCGAAGCTCTCGGACTTAGTGATATTGGAAAAATTATTTCACCAGAAAACTATAACAAAGTAGAATCTGATGATTATATTTTGCACGAAGACAATGAAAAAATATTCTTCTTAATAAAATCAAAACAGGACGAATACTGTTTTACTAATCGTGCCTTAATTCACGTAGATGGAACAAGTGCCATGAGCAAAAAACGAACACTAAAAAGATATGAATATTATAAATATCCAATCTCTTCTGTTTTGTTAGAAACAGCAGGAACAATAGATTTAGATGTTGAAATAAAATTCAAATTAGGCGTAAGAAATAGTGCCTCTTCTATTTCAAAATCAAGCTCGTCTTCTTCTGGAGGAGTTTCTTTTTCTATCGATGTAGATAAGAATCAATTAGAGCAACTCAAAGATTTATATAAAGCTCTTTATACAATGTCTCTAATCGAAAGTAGTAATTATTCAGATTACAATGGAGCTTATGATGCCATCAATAAGGCTATTCAAGTAGTAGCAAATAATAGAACAAACGAAGCAAATCAAGCCGAAGAATTAGAGAGAGTAACTAAATATATTTCTCATTTTTTAGATGATGCAAAAGAAAAATATGTTAAAAAAGATTACTCTGATGTATTTTTGAAATATATCAATAATTAATTTTTCATAAAACCAAAAATACCTCTTAATCAAATTATTAATTAAGAGGTATTTTTATGAATAGGCTTTTCAATTCTTATTTGGTATATGCACCCGACGAATAGGTAAGCTCATAACTATGCGTATATATTTCGAAAACAATTCCAAAAGGGTCTTCTACATAACACATTTTATAAGGTTTATCGTTTGGATAATATTCTCTAATTGGCATTCTTTTTTTGCCACCATAAGATATGATTTTATCAATCAATTCTTCAATATTTGGGTCTTGTATGCAAAAATGAAAAAGTCCTGTATTGAATGGATTAAATTCAGGAGCTTCTTTAACTCCATGAGGAAATGAAAATAGCTCTACTCCAATTCCATCAGAAGTAGCTAAATGTGCAATTTCAAACTCTTCCCAATCTTCTCCAAAAACATCAATACACATCTGCCCAATAGCAGTTTCTTTTTCTTTTTTAATTTGAGAAGGCTCCATAATAATATACCAGCCCATTACCTCTGAATAAAACTTTACAGCTTCTTTAATATTTGGCACTGTCATTCCGATATGAGAAAATGATTTTGGATAATCTTGATTTTTCATAATCTATTTTTTAGTTATTGTCTATAATTAGATAACAAAGTTGAGCTATATTTGTCAAAATAACAATAAGTTACCAAAATGTGTAAAATACAGACTATCAATTATTTATATTTTTATGATTAACAAAAAACAACATTGTCCTCTTAATTATACAATGAATCTTATTGGAACAAAATGGAAACCTTTAATTTTATTTCATCTATTAGAAGGAGAATTACGTTCAGGAGAGTTACAAAAACAAATTCCAAGTATTTCAAATAAAATGTTTACTCAAACAGTTAGAGAATTAGAAAAAGATGGGCTTATTTGTAGAACAGTTTTTCCTGTATCTCCTCCTAAAGTAGAATATAAATTGAGTAAAAGAGGAAAGTCCTTAGAAAGTATTTTGAGAAGTTTAGATAAATGGGGATTGGAAGATAATAAAAATACTGCAACTGATTAGTGAATAGCTTCAATAAAAATAACCTATGTTCAAAAAAATAGCTTCTTTTATTTTACAAATTTTTCTTATTGTTTTATTGACTGTTTTTACTCAAATTGGAGGAGCAATCTGGTTAGTCATGTGGCTACAAGCAAATTTTTTATGTTTTAAAATAAAGAAAAAATCGTACTCTACTTATCTCAAAATAAAACTATCTCTATTTTTTGGGTTTTATCTTTTCGCTACATTTATCGTTGTTCCACTTGCAGCAGAGAAGTATAGCAATAGAGTAGCACTTCCAATTTTTGCAGAAAATAATATTCAACCTACTACTATTTGGACATGTATTTTGAATAGACATTATGTAAAACCAAAACTCAGAGAGGCTTTATTTAGAATAGGAAATAATTTTGATAAAAAATATCCTAACTCAAAAGTGAGTTATTTGGATGCTAATTTTCCATTTTCTCTTGCCTTATATAAAAACAAAGGCTTTCCACTTTTACCTCACCTTAGCCATAATGACGGAAAAAAAATAGATTTGAGCTTTTTCTATTTGGATAAGGAAACTCAAGAACCTACTGACGAAAAACCTTCTTTTTCTGGTTATGGAATTTATGAAGAACCCAAAAAGGGAGAGTTTAATCAAGCAGAAGTCTGTTTGAAACAAAGTTGGTACTACGAAATAGGAAAATATGCCAAAGTATATAGCAACGAGGACAATTATTCTTTTGATAAAAAAAGAACAAGTTATTTAATGACTTTGATTATAAAAGAACAATCTATAAAGAAGTTTTTTTTAGAACCTCATCTCAAAAATCGTTTTAAAATTACTTCTCCAAAATGGCATTTTCATGGTTGTAAGGCTTCTAGGCATGATGACCATGTTCATATTCAGTTGTAGAATAAAATGGTGGTATTCGACAAAGTATGATTTCCCTACCGTTGTGAGTGCTTTAGCGTAGCAACAACAAAATAATAGATATAGATTTTAAAATACGTTCGAAACTTAGGTTTTGAACGTATTTTTTGTCGAAATTTGTTGTTTTCCATTTGACAACTCAAATAGTTATGCTACAAATAAAAAACCTTTATAAAAAATTTCCTCTAATGGAGAGTTTTGCTGTCGATGATATTTCTTTCACACTCAAAAAAGGAGAAACATTAGCTCTTTTGGGAGAAAGTGGAAGTGGCAAAACTACTCTTTTGAGAATGATAGCAGGGTTAGAAAAAGCTTCAAATGGCATCATGACTTTGCAAGACAAATTAGTTTATGACAGTAATAAATCTATTTTTATTAAGCCTGAAAAGAGAAATGTAGGACTTTTTTTTCAGCATTATGCGCTCTTTCCTCATCTGACTGTTTTTGAAAATATTGCCTATGGATTAAGTGGCAAAACTCATAATAAATCGCAGAAAAAAGAAAGAGTAAATGAAATGCTTTCTCTAGTAGAGCTTCCCAATTATGAAAAACGGTTTCCTCATGAGCTTTCGGGAGGACAACAACAACGAGTGGCTTTGGCTCGTGCTCTTGCTCCAAAACCCAAGCTTTTACTCTTAGATGAGCCTTTTTCTAATCTTGATGAGCAGCTTAAAGCAGAAGTAAGAGAACAAATAAAACATATTCTCAAAAAATCAGAAACTACGACAATTCTTGTTACTCATGACCTTCAAGATGCTCTTTCACTGGCTCAAAACCTCGCTGTAATGCGAAACGGGAAAATAGAACAGTTTGGTAGTCATCAAGAATTGTATCAACACCCAAAAACAAAATATGTAGCTACGCTTTTTGGGGAAATACAACAAGTTTCTGAATCAGAATATACACGTCCAGAATGGATAGAAATTCTTGATAAAAACAACCCCTCTACTTCTTCAGAAAGTATTACAATAGAACAGAAAGTTTTTTATGGGAATAGTTACACTTTAATTGGTAAAAACTCTTCTAATAAAGCTTTCAAAATCCAAAGTAATACTTATCAAGAATTTGAAAAAGGAGATACTTTACAGGTTGATATAAAAAAGACATTTTCTTTCACTTAATTCTGAAAAGTATTTTGTATTTTGATAAAAATAACCTCTCACAACTCTCTACAATGAATAAAATTTATAGTTCTCTATTTTTATTTCTTTTTATATTTTCTTGTCAGACAGCTAAAAAAGTAGAAGACATTGAAGACGATAAAGCTCAACAACTTGCTCAAAGACTACAACAGCAAAAACAAGATTCTTTGCAACAGACTTTTTGTGAATGTTTGGTAGAGGATAGTATCAGTAATGAAAAGCTACTAAAAAACATTGATAATTACCTTGCTCAAGAAGTAGATATAAATATTCCTTGTGATTTTGAGGAAGTAGGAGGTTCGAATTCAGCAGAAACTGCACTCGTCAATCTAGGAGTTTCTATAAGTAATAAGTTATTTCGTACAAAATTTAGAAAAAGACAGACTAAGATTAAGATGGTTACGAAGTCTTATCCTGTTTTATTACTTTTTAGTGAAGATACAATGATGGTTCGGCAGCTTGTCGGTCGTGGAGCAAATGTAAATAAAAAGACGAAAGATAATTTTTCTCTGGTTGAATATTACATTAATCAAGATGACTTTCAAAAAACTCAATTTGTTTTTGACTTGGGAGCAAAAACTGACCGACTAAGAATTTTTTCTTCTAATGAAAAAATCCTTGATTTTTTGGTAGAAAAAGGAGCTGATACACAAAAATTTGACAAAACCACTTTATTTAAAGGAGATAATTACAAGAAATTAGCAGAAAAATATGAGATTGATTTGAGTAAGACTAACTGTGAGGAGTTCGGAGAGATTGTAGAAGTTAGCAACTTTAGAAAACTTAATTTCGAACGTACTAAATGGCTGTTAGAAAATAGTGTGTCTTCATCTTGTATGAAAGGCGATTTCTTAGAGAAAGTAATTAGCGAAAATGTTGATGGTAAAGTATATAGTTCTAACAGAAAGAAAAAACCAAATCAGCATACGAGAAAAGAATGGATTGATTTGATAAATAAATATGATGTAAATTGGAATCAATGTACAAATTTTGGAAAAACACCTCTCCTACTTGCCGTAGAAAAACGAGATATTGAACTTGTAAAAACATTATTGAGTAAAAATGCAGACCCAAATTTTGCCTGTCTTTTCGCAGGAAAAAAAATAAATGCAAAAGAATCCTTAGCAAAAACTATTAAATACGCAGCAGACAATGAAATGCGAAAAAAAGAAAGAGAAAAAGAAGACTACAGCAAAAAAGATGAAGACAGACACACAGCGTATATGAAAAAGCTAGATGAAATTAAAATCTTATTAGAGCAATAATTAGTATCTATAAGTTATAATAGATTTCTAAAAAATTCGTTCAGAGGTTCAATGTTTTTAGTTTCTCGTTTCAGATTACTAGCATAAATACCACACTCCGAAATTTTGTTTTCTATAAAGGAATGAATAAAAATAGGGATTTCTATTTTATCGCCTTCTTTTGCAATTAGTTTTTCTTGCCAAAGTTTTTTGATGGCAGTTTTTATTCCTTTTTCTTCTTTGTTTTGTAGGTTATTTACCAAAAACTTAAATTCCATTGGCGCAGCTTCATTTCTTGTTTTGATATAGTAGGCAGCCAACACAGGACGCAAAATATAAAAATATTTTTTAATGGAAATTTGATTATCTTCTATCTTTGAAAGCATTCCTTTTGCAATTCCTAGATAATGAAAAATGAGTGTTTTTGCAGAAAAGTATTGCTTTGAAAGCTCCCACAACTCGTTTCTGAACTCTTCATTTTTTCTATAAATAATTGGAGATTGTAGCCACTCAAAAGGAGTAGCATTTGATTTTACCAATAGTGATAGTGCTTTTTTTATTTCCCAAGCTGATAAATCTACATCGTTATCGTAAAACTTATCAATAGAATCTAAAGGATAATTGACAGACAGATATTTATCTTTTTTGTGGATAAATAAAAATCGAACATCGTAATCACTGTCAGGCGAACCAAAACCCCATGCACGGCTTCCACTCTCACAAGCATACAATATTTTGATGTTGTTTTCTTTTTCTACTTTTTCCAGACACTCCTCTATATAAATTTGAATCTCTTTCGGAATAGAATTTTTTAGATTTGTTTGCATCTTTTCTTCTTATTTTCTTTGAGACAATTCTTCTACAATTCTATCCAAATATTTTTCAGCTTCTTCCACATCATAAAAATCATTATTTGGCATAGAAGAGCGTTTTACAATCCTTCCAAATTGTAAATTAACAATATCATTGTTAGGAATAACTCTAGCTATTCTCAAAAGTCCATTTTCAGCTACATAACGTTGCGCCTCTTCATGTATTTTGTCTGAAGTAGGAGATTGAATTTGTAAATTTCTAATGTCTGATAAGATTGTAAAGTTATTTTGAACTTGAGCCACAACTTCTTTCCAGTCAGATAACAAATAATTTATATCCTCTTGTTCCCACTTTCCTTGATGAAGCATAAAATAAATACGATTCTTTACTATGTCAATAGAAATCGTATATTTTTTCCTATCAATGCATCTTGTTATCATCTCTGTAAAAGTAAATTATAATCAATATTAGTTATTTGATAGTAGTTTATGAATTTTATATTAAAAATTCTTATTCCGAATCATTTGTTCATTTTTTTCTCAAAACAAATATAAACATACACTATATACACTCTTCTAAAAATTTATCTAAGTATTTATCAGCCAACTCATAGCTCTGAAACCTACTCAAAGGAATACCAGACCGTTCAGAAATACGAGCCATTTGTAGATTAGGAATATCATCTTCTGCAACAATTTCAGCTAAATGGCAAAGACCATTTTTGGTAACATACTCTTGCATATTTTCAAAAACTTCTACCATTTGGCGAGACAAAACAGGCATTAAGCGAACATCACAGATGATAGTAAAATCTACAGTTATTTTACTAATAATTGTTTGCCACTCTAAAGAAAAATCAGAAAACTCTTTATTACCATCCTCTGCACTCCACTTTTTAAGTATAGTAAGATAAACTCTATTTTTTGTATAATCTACCTCTAAGTCATAACAAGAGCTTTGGGAGACTTTGGTTTTCATAAATAATTTATTTTTAAGTAGTTTGTAAGTAAGCACAAAGATAAAAGTTATTTATATTATTTTCACAAATTTGTATAAATAAATAACTCCTTATCTCCATAGAAAATTACTCTACATAAATTCCCATTACCAAAATATCATCTGTTTGCTTTTCTGTTTGTTTCCAACCTTCTAAGATAGTGTCTAGTGTATTTTCTTGTTCTGCAATAGGCAGTTTACTGATTTCTAATAAAAGCTCTCTAAAACGTTTTTTCATAAACTTTCTTGTCTCACTCTCTTCATTTTCAGGCTTTCCAAACTGGTCTTGATAGCCATCACTTGCCATATAAAGTGTCGTTTGATTGGGAAGAATAAACGTGGAAGTTTCAAAACTTTTTTCCTTACGATTTTTATATTTTGATTTTCCTCCTCCAATAGCGTGTTTTGAGCCTTTTATTTCTTTTATTGTTCCGTGTTCTACTAAATAGAGTGGGTTTTTTGCACCTGCAAACTTCAATGTTCTGCTAGAATGACAATAATTTATGATGGCTACGTCCATTCCATCTCTTGTATTCTGGTTTCTAAAGGTTGCTTCTATTTTCTCATCAAGGAGTTTTAATATTTCACTTGGCTCAGTTATTTTTTTATTGATTACAATTTCAGTCAATAAATCATTTCCCATCACTGTCATAAATGCCCCCGGTACGCCGTGCCCCGTACAATCAGCACAAACAACAATAGAGTGCATTTTCTTATCAATAATTACTTGCGAGAACCAATAAAAATCACCACTTACAATATCACGAGGCTTAAATAAAACAAAGCTATCATAAAATAAATCTCCTAATAGGTTTTTATCTCCCAAAATAGACTTCTGAATCCGTGCAGCATAACGAATGGAATCCGTAATATGCTGATTCTTTTCTTCCAAAACCTCACTCTGTTGTTGCAATTCTACATTTCTTTCATTTACCTCAATAGTCCTTTCTGTTACTTTGCGTTCCAAATTGACTGTTAAATCTTCTACTCTATTAAATGCTTTCGAAAAGCGTTTTGCCAAAACTCCCATTTGAAGAAGAATAAAAGCACCAAAACCAAATTGAATCAAATCAAAATAACCTGTCAGTGAAATTCCAACCGTATTTAATCCATCATGTATTCCTGTCAAGAGCAAAAAAGCAATTCCTAAGCTTTGCCAAAGTGTTTCATCTCGTTTTTTATAAATGGCTGTCCCTAGAATAGTAAGTCCCAAAAGAATTGCAATAATCATCTGAACCACTTGTAGAGGCTGAATAAATTGAAGAAAAATATAAGTAGGTAAAAATAGAAATAACATACCCACGGCAGCCAACCCTCCAGAAACAGGAAACATAAATCGTTTGGCTTCCTTTGGATAAAGGGATTGTAAATATAAAATTGCCGTAGGAAAAAGCAAGAAAAACGAACCGTAATAAACTCTAAACTGAATAGAAGTATCAAACCCTGTATGCAGATATAGGTATTCATAAAAGTAATGGTCTGCAAAAACAAGATGAATCATTCCTAAAAAGAACGTCAGAAGACCAAAGTAAAGCGTAGATTTTTGCTTTGGACGAAATACAAAAAGCACAAAATGATAAATTGCAATAAAAAATAAAAGTCCAAGCCATACTCCACTCCAATTTTGTTTGACTTCCTTTGCTTGTAGAAGGTTTTTATATGCCCCAACTTCAAAGTTTTCAAGGATTCCTCCGATAAAAAAATCAGGGTTTGCTACCTGTACGACAATATCTAGCTCAGAGGCTTCTTCTAACATTATCAAATCTCCTAAAAAAACATCATCAGCTTCTTCTGCATTTGTTGTTAGTTTACCTGCTTCATAAACTGGTTTTTCATTGACAAATACTTTGTTAGCAGCCCATACTTTAGGGATTTTGAGAGCTACATTTTTACGAAGGTTTTTAGGTAATTTTACTTGAATTCTATATGTTGCAGCACCTTTTGAGGGATAGTTTTCGTCTGTTTTTGGGTCTTTATATGTATTCCAAGAAGTTGGTACTGGTACATATTGAAAATCTTTTTGCTCGTCTATATTTTTAGGCAGAATCCATTTGTCCCAAAAAAACTGCCACTCTCCTTTTAGTACGATTACTTCTTCTGGTTCTATTATTTTATCAGATAAATCTATAACTCCTTTTTCTACTTCAACGGAAAGTTCTTTCTTATCAGCACAAGAAGAAAAAGCAAGAAACAAAGCTATAAAACCTAACAAATAAATTTTTGAAATTATTCGATTAGATAAAAATTTGAATAAATATGGATATATATATTTTAATGTATAGTTTTGCATTGTGAAAAGCAGACAGATGCACAAGTGAAACAGTTTTATAAGTCTAAATTACAATAAAAATAAGAAAAGGTAATACATATTCGAATTTTGAAGATGTTAAAAACTTTTTCACATAAAATAATACTATAAAAAATAGATAAAATTCAATATTTTTATAAGATATGATAGAATTTGAAAGGTTAATAAATCACATTCTGAATCAATTTTTAGTTTATAGCCAAAACTCTCCTCTGCTTTTTAATAGTGGTGTTTTTTTGGTGCTTTTTCTTTTATTCTATGGTGGCTATATTTTTTTTTACAAAAATGATTTATTGAGAATTATTTATGTAATCGCTTTCAGCTTTTTTTTCTATTACAAATCTAGTGGTGGCTTTGTTTTTTTATTGGCTTTTTCATCTCTATTTAATTATTTAAGTGGTTTCTTTATAGATTCCTTTCCACTAAAAAGAAATAGAAAATTTGTACTTTGGATTAGTATTTTAGTAAACGTAAGTTTGCTTTTTTATTTTAAATACACCTTTTTCTTTCTCAAAAACTGGAATATAATTACTTCTCAAAATATTCAGTTAGAGTCTATTTTTCTTCCTATCGGAATTTCGTTTTTTACGTTTCAAGCGATTAGCTATGTTGTTGATGTTTATAAAAAGGAAATTCCTGTTTGTAGAAACTTATTTGATTTTACTTTTTACCTTAGTTTTTTTCCACAGCTTGTAGCAGGTCCTATTGTAAGAGCAAAAGATTTTTTACCACAAATACGGAAAAGGTTAGAATTTAACTCGGTTACTTTAGGCTGGGGACTTTTTTGGATTCTGAAAGGTTTATTCAAAAAGGCTGTTTTGGCTGATTATATTGCTCAATATGTAGATTTAATTTATTCAAATATAGATGGCTACACAGGTTTTGAGCATCTTTTGGCAATGTATGGCTATACGATTCAGATTTACTGTGATTTTTCGGGCTATTCAGATATGGCAATTGGCTTGGCTATGCTGATGGGTTATGAGCTTTGCCTTAATTTTGACCGTCCGTATTTGGCTACTTCTATTACAGACTTTTGGAGACGTTGGCATATTTCGCTCTCTACGTGGCTGCGTGATTATATTTATATTCCTTTGGGTGGAAATCGTCACGGAATTTTGAGAATGTATCTGGCTCTTATGGCTACGATGCTTATTGGAGGTTTTTGGCATGGTGCAGACTGGAAATTTGTTTTTTGGGGAGGAATGCACGGAATTGGCTTAGTGATTCATAAAATTTACTTGACTTTGATAGCAAATTTTAGAAAAAATAATTTGAATGATATAGATAAAGACAGTTCTGATATACATCTAAAAAATAAAGAAATAGGCTTTTTGAAAAAAACAGCTTTTTCTATTTCTGATAACTTGATTAATTTTATAAAAAACAGTTTGGGTTGGCTGGTTACTTTTCATTTTGTGGCATTTTTGTGGGTATTTTTCCGTGCTGAGAGTTTTGAGAAGGCGTGGTTTTCTATCAAAAAAATCTTGATAGCAACAGAGTTTGATTACGCACTTCCATTTTGGGAAACTCGTCCTTTGTTTGTTGTGATGCTTTTTGTAGGTTTATTTTTACATTTTAGCTCAAAAATATCGTATAATAATTTAGGAAATTATTTTGCTTCACTTCCCTTTTGGGCAAAAGCTGTTTGTTACCTTATTGTGATTCAAATTATTTTACAAGTACAGTCGGAAGGAGTTCAGCCGTTTATTTATTTTCAGTTTTAAAAAACATAACCTCAAGTTATTTTCAAGTAAATGAATATCTTTATTACAGTTGTTGGAGTTATTTTATTTCTAATTATTACCATTCTTTTTATTGGTTTTTTAAATCAAATAGGAAGAGCATTAATAGGGGGTTTGTTTACAACTGAAAATATTGAGCTTTATTTTGGCTCATGTCCAAATGATAATGATGATAGTTTTAAAATGAAGATAGGACGGTTTAGGTTATTTTTCTCAAAAAATTATTCTTGGTTTCAAGGTTCTTCTAGGTTTTTGGATACTCTTTTTCTATCCATTCAAAAAAAGATTATTAATATAGCAGGTACTTTTCTATCTCTCTTGTTAGCAGTAGCAATTTACTATGTTACTATGAAATTTGATGTGTATGATTTTGTAAGAGCAGCAAGTGTGATATTTATTGTTTGCACTATTTTTAATTTAATCATACCCTTTGTATCAACAAGTGATTTTATAGAAGAGCCTATCGGAACAACATTGGATAATTATATGTATGATAGAAATGGAAATCATAGTGATATAGATATAGAATTAACCAACCTTTTACAAGAAGGAGTAAAATCTTTTAGTAATCAAGAGTACGAGAAAGCAATTTCCCCTTTAAAAGAGTTGAGAAGTCATACCAATAAAATTTTACTTACTAATGACCTTTTATTTCAGTCTTATTTAATGACCAAACAATATATAGAGGCAGAAAAGTTTGTAGATTATTTAGAAAAGAAAATTAGTTTAGATTCTAATAGATATTGTCAGTTTGCTTTAGCAAAAGCTCATACCCAACAGTATGAAAAAAGTTTATATTATTACGAGAAATCATTAGAATTAGATAAAAAAAATGCGATTACACTTAATAACAGAGGATATACTTATAATCTATTAGAAGAATATGAAAAAGCTATTTTAGATTTTAATGAAGCAATTCGATTAGATTCTGCATCTGCTTATTCTTATAACAACAGAGGGTTAGCCAAAATAAAACTAGGGCAAACAGAAGAAGGTTTAAAAGATATTCAAGTTTCTATGGAACTTGATAATCAAAATTCGTATGCTTACCGTAATCTAGGAATTTATCATTTTGAAAAAAAGCAATACAAAATTGCTTTAAGCTACTTTGAAAAATCTTATGAGTTAGATAAAGAGACTCATTTGATAGAAGAACATATTAAGGAAACAAAAGACATACTCAAAAAATTAGATTAAAAAAAAGACTAAAACATAACTCACTTTGAATACATTCGGACATATTTTTAGAATTACTACTTTTGGAGAATCTCACGGTAAAGGAATTGGTGTTACCATAGACGGCTGCCCTGCTGGTTTAGAGATAGATTTGGATTTCTTGGCAAGTGAAATGAAACGCCGAAAACCAGGGCAATCCAAAATAACAACTCCTCGCAAAGAAAAAGATGACCTACAAATCTTATCTGGAGTTTTTGAAGGAAAAACAACAGGAACACCTTTAGCTATTTTCATTCCTAATCAAGACCAAAAAAGCAAGGATTATTCACATATTGCTGACAAATTCCGTCCTTCACACGCAGATTATACCTACCAAAAAAAATACGGAAATAGAGATTATAGAGGTGGAGGCAGAAGTTCGGCAAGAGAGACGGCAGCACGAGTGGCAGCAGGAGCAGTGGCAAAACTTTTCTTAAAATCTAAAGGAATTTCTATTCAAGGATATGTTTCTCAAGTGGGAGATATTGAGCTAACTAAAAACTATGCAG
Source organism: Bernardetia sp. ABR2-2B (assembly GCF_037126435.1). Lineage (GTDB taxonomy): Bacteria > Bacteroidota > Bacteroidia > Cytophagales > Bernardetiaceae > Bernardetia. The sequence goes on from NZ_CP147020.1 coordinate 1,079,955, forward strand.
AATTAGATTTTGATGCCTATAATAAAAAAGGAGAAAATATCATTCGTTGCCCAGATAAAGAAACGGCAAATAAAATGATTGACTTGATAGAAAAAATCAAAAATGAAGGCGATACAATCGGTGGAGTTGTTTCTTGTGTGATAGAAAATACGCCTGTCGGTTTGGGAGAACCTGTTTTTGATAAACTACACGCTGAATTGGGAAAAGCAATGCTAAGTATAAATGCTGTAAAAGGCTTTGAATACGGAAGTGGTTTTGAAGGTGTAAAACTAAAAGGTTCAGAGCATAATGACGAATTTTATACAGACGAAAACGGTAAAGTTCGTACAAAGACCAATCATTCGGGAGGAATACAAGGAGGAATCAGCAATGGAGAAGCAATTAATTTTAAAGTTGCTTTCAAGCCTGTCGCTACGCTGATGCAAGACCAAGAAAGTGTTGATGCAGAAGGAAAAGCAGTTACTGTTTCGGGAAAAGGAAGACACGACCCTTGCGTTGTCCCTAGAGCTGTTCCGATTGTAGAAGCGATGGCTGCCCTTGTGATTGCTGATTTTTATTTGAGAAATGAGGTTAATAAGTAGTTTAAAGTTTATATTCAGATTATGAATATTCTCAACAAAAAAACCTACTAAATTTCTAATAAAAGAAACTTAGTAGGTTTTACATAATCTTAAAAATCAACTGTTATTTATTCAGCTAATTCAGCATCAACGGCACTAATAAAGTGATTTGTAAATTCTTCAACAGTCATCGTACCCAAATCGCCTTCGCCTTTTTTACGAATAGAAATAGTATTTGATTCTACTTCTTTTTCGCCAACCAAAAGCATATAAGGAGTTTTGGCAACTTCTGCATCACGAATCTTACGACCAATTTTTTCATTGCGCTCATCTACACTACCACGAATATCACTTTCACGCAATTTCTGTACAATATTTTTTGCATAATCATTGAAACGCTCCGAAATTGGTAAGACAACAAGCTGGTCAGGAGAAAGCCAAAGGGGGAAATTTCCTGCTGTACTTTCAATCAAAATAGCTACAAAGCGTTCCATCGAACCAAACGGCGCACGGTGAATCATTACTGGACGGTGTGGCTTATTATCAGAACCTGTATATTCCAACTCAAAACGCTCTGGAAGATTATAATCTACTTGAATTGTTCCTAACTGCCATTTTCTACCAATCGCATCACGTACCATAAAATCTAATTTAGGTCCATAAAATGCAGCTTCTCCATACTCAATAACCGTAGGCAAACCTTTTTCTTCGGCTGCTTCTTTGATTTGCTGTTCTGCCAAATCCCAGTTTGCATCATCGCCTACATATTTTGTTTTATTTTCTGGGTCACGAAGCGAAACCTGCGCTGAATATTCAGTAAAACCAAATACTTTAAAAACATAAAGCACCAAATCAATAACACTTTTAAATTCGTCTTTTACCTGCTCTGGCGTACAGAAAAGGTGAGCGTCATCTTGCGTAAACCCACGTACACGAGTAAGTCCGTGCAACTCTCCACTCTGCTCATAACGATACACTGTTCCGAACTCTGCCAAACGCAAAGGCAAATCACGATACGAACGTGGTTTTGTCTTATAAATCTCACAGTGATGAGGACAGTTCATTGGTTTCAAAAAAAATTCCTCATCTTCTGATGGTGTTTTGATAGGCTGAAAAGCATCTTCGCCATATTTTTCGTAGTGTCCAGAAGTAATATAAAGGTTTTTGTGTCCGATATGAGGCGTAACTACTGGTTCGTAACCACGTTTTACTTGTTCTTTTCTCAAAAACTGCTCTAAACGCTCTCTAAGCATTGTGCCTTTTGGCAACCACAAAGGAAGACCCAAACCAACACGTTCGGAAAAAGTAAATAATTCTAGTTCTTTTCCTAATTTACGGTGGTCTCGTTTTTTGGCTTCCTCTACTTGCTCTAAATATTCTTTTAATTCTTTCTCTTTTGGAAATGTAATTCCATAAATACGTGTGAGTTGCTGACGGTTTTCATCGCCACGCCAATATGCACCTGCAACACTTAATAATTTTACTGCTTTTACAGTTCCTGTATGTGGAATGTGAGGTCCACGACACAAATCTGTAAAATTTCCCTGTGTATAAAAAGTGATTTTGCCATCTTCTAAGGCTTCAATCATTTCTAATTTGTAAGGGTCATTTTTTTCTGTGAAATAAGAAATTGCATCAGCTTTCGAAATCTCTTTTCTTACAAATTCGTTTTTCTGCTTGGCAAGTTCTTTCATTTTCTTTTCGATTTTTGGCAAATCGTCAGAAGAAAATGTTTTTTCTCCAAAATCTACATCATAGTAAAAACCGTTTTCGATAGGAGGGCCAATAGCAAATTTTACATCTTCGTAAAGTGCTTCTAAGGCTTCGGCTAAAAGGTGGGCAGAAGAATGCCAAAAAGCCATTTTTCCGTCGTCATCGTTCCATGTAAGAAGTTTTAAGGCTGTATTTTCTGGTAATTCTCTGGTAGAATCCCATACTTCTCCATTTACTTCGGCTGCAAGTACATTTCTTGCTAGTCCTTCACTAATACTACGTGCTACCTCAAAGGCATTTGTGCCTTGTGGATAATTTCGGATACTTCCGTCTGGAAGAGTTACATTAATTTGGCTCATAAGATAATTTGGTCATTACTTACAAATGCAACAACCTGTTTTTTTGAGAGGGTTAGAAATAAATCAAAGCTACAATTCCTTGACTTTTTATTTTAAACCGTCGTTGAGGCTCAAATGCAGCCGTCAACGAGGCTTGACTACAAATATCTATAAAATAAATGTAGAATGGTAGAATTATTTTTTATTCTTCTATAACTGAATTAAAAAATATCTATATTTGTTGAAATTTATTCTAAGTAAAATTTATTATCTACTATTATTTATTCAAAATGAAATACAAATTAGTTCTTTTAGCTTTCTTTACGTTATTTTTTTTTAACAATGTATATTCTCAAAAAATTAGTTTTGAAAACTGTTCAAAATGTTCTCTAACATCAGTAACAAATCTTCCTACAGGTAATATATTATCCTTATACACATTTAGTTATGAAAAAGGAGATTTTACTGATTATGAAATATACATTCATAATCCTAGTGGTAAGTTACTAAAAACAACTAAATTAAAGATAGAATATCAATCATCACTTCAAGATAAAGGAAGTATTATTACTAAGGATGCTTTGTATCTTACATTTTATGATATAGATTTTATTAGGCTACTAAAGATCGACTTTGATGGAAATATAAAGAGTGATAAAAGAATAGAAGTAACTAAAGAAGAACAAAAATTCTATTTTGAACGAGTTAGCCCATATTTTCCACTTTCAGGTTCATTAAATGTTGTAGAAAATAATAATGAAATTTATATATTTAGTATGTATAAAATCAATAAACTTCGATACGGAATAATGAGCAGAAGAATTAGTAATGCAGGTAAAACTCTTTGGACAAATAAAATAACTCCTGAAAAAGGTTCTTATGAAATTAAACAAGTTGAAGTTTCAGATGCCTCAGTATTTATAGTTTCAACAAAAAAAGCAAAAATTAAAGAAGGAGAATCAAATAGAATATTTTTTATTATTGATAAAAACAATGGCAAGTTAAAGAAAGAAGTAGACCTTATTCATAATGAAGGAACTTTAATGCCAAGTAACATTCAAAGAACGACAGATGGAGTTGTTTTGTCAGGTTTATTTTTTGATGCTAAGGATTCAAAAGGTGTATTTGTAGGTAAATATGATGATAATGGCAAGCAAACTCAAATATATACTTATGATTGGGAAAAAATGTATTCCCTAAAAATGAAAGATGATACTTCATTTATGAATCCAAATATGAGATTAAAATTTGTAGCTTCTTATATTAAAGACAACAAAATAACATTGGTTGCTGAAGAGTTTTCAACTGGACTAAATTTAATGCCTGATTTGTCAATTATGCTAACATCATTCTATATAAGTCCAAATAATAAAAATCAAATTTTAGGAAATGTTGTTACTCTTGCAGTAGATTTATCGACAGGCAATATAGAATCAAAGTCATTAAATAAAATACATTCAGAGGCTATTAAAGTTACTCTGACAGGAATAATGCCTAAAGCTGAAGTTAAATTGATTGGATTGTTAGATGATTTTGGTTATACTCGTATCATTCGAACAGAAGTATTCAACGAAAAAATATTTCTTCTATTAAAAAAAGGAAAAAATACATTCCTTTTTGAAACAATAAGTGATGGCAATATCGAACAAAAAGACGTTGATACATCTGATATAAACCCAAAATATGGTTTATATATATATATTAGTAGTGGTAAAATTTTATATAAAGCTGTAGAGAAAAAAGAATATTCTGTTTGGCAAGAAAGTTTTTAGGTTTTCTATCTTATTGTTGAAATTGTACTATCTTCTTTCTCATATTCCAAAAATGAGAATAAGCCGTTGTTAATCCAAAAGCATCGTTAAAAACGGCTTATTCCTCTTCCAATAAACTCACTGTACTAGCATCAGCATAATTCCAAGAAACCCAAGAGTATTTTTTTTGTTCTTCCAAATAATCTTCAATACGCCAGTCTAAATGTGGTTTGTTCCTACTATATAACCTTTTCATATCATCCTCAATATACTGACGATTTTCTAAGAGAATAGGCAACGTCTGGTCTGAACGACTTACCATAAATCCTACATCGATTTTAGCTTTGCCTTCTGCTGTTTTACATTTTTCAATATTATATTTGACAATCAACATATCCCAATTTACACAAGCCATAAAAACGAGCATCGCATAAGTTGCCCAACTATTTACTCTCCACAAATAAAAACTTGATTTGTGTTCCTTGATTTTCACAAATAAAGAAAACAATCCATAAGTGGTTAAAGCCAAAAAGAGCAAAACACCAATTCTTTTGTAAGCCAATCCGTGTTCGATAATGTAATAGTACGTTCTGATAACTACCGAAATAACCAAAATTGCATTTTGAAAAATCCAAACATAAGCCAACTTTTTGAGTAAGTCATTTTTGATATAGAAATTTAGGTTTTTGCGAAAAAAATACATCAAAATTCCCATAGAAAGGAAAATGCTGATTATCAACATATACGTTCCCTCATGAACTAATTCTGCTAGATTTCCAGCTTCATCAACGTCAAAGTTTAGCCACAAAAAATTAATATCGATACCATTTACAACTAAAAGTAAAGCATTAACCATTGCAATCAATAGTATTCCGATTTGATATTCTTGTTTCAAATCCATCGTTTTGAAAGTAGTTTCTTTTTGCGTTTCCAGTAGTTCCATTTCTGTTACTCGTCTTTCTCTACTTGATTCTCTTCTTAGTATATCTGTTTTCATACTTTCCCATAGCGCAACGATAAGAGTAGTTTCACGTTTTACAAGACTTACCAAAATTATAACAGCTCCAAGGAGTAGAAATAGAACTTTTACAAATGAAAAATCAATAAAAAGACTACTCAGAACATCAAAGATTTTATTCCCAAGATTATTTGTCAATTTATTAAAAACTGGATTAGCTATCTTGAAAATCACAAAAAATAAAATAAAAACAGCTAAAGGAATAACTAGAAGACGAAGTTTGCGAGTAGAAGATTTTGAAAGAGTAGCAGGAGTTTTGATAAAACTAATTTGCTCTAAAAAGGAAAGGTGTACAGAAATCAGTGCTACCAAACTACTCCAAAAAGCTGAAGAAAGTAAACGAAGACTTTTTTGTTGAAAAAAGCCTAACATCAGCCAAAAAGATATAATGTGAGCAATTTTACTGATTATGGAGTTATGAATAAGTACAGCAATTCCTGTAATAAAGGAGCAACCAATGGCTATCTTAACATATTTAGATTTAAAACTCTGTTTATGGAAGAATAAGAAAGTCCCTATCAATAAATTCGAAAATATGAATAGATTTAAGCCCAACATTTCATTCCAAAAAAGGGCATTGAAAATTACTAAAAGCAGAAGTATTATAAGACTTTTAAAAGCTTTCAATTTCATTAGGAGATGGTTTTTTAATATCTATTTTCTTAACAATGAGAGTAAAGAATAAAATTACATAAAAAAAAGTCTTTAAGATACTGATGAGTAACACTAAAAGAATTCTTTCTTAGAAGAAAAGATTTTAAACTATCATTCCAAAACTCTGTTAAATCAAATGTAATACAATTTTTTAAACTAACTCCTTTTGTAATGACATTTTTTACTCACTACAAGTCCTCTTTCAACTCTTCATTTTTTATTACTGTCCTCATAACTTTTTTTCTCTCTACTTTTTCGGTTTTTGCTCAAGACAGTAATTTACAAGATAGCTCAAAAAACAAGAAAAAAGACAAACTACCCCTAAAAGAATTTGTAGTTGATACCCTTTTACAAGAACAAAATGACCGTTCGTTTATAGGAAAATATAGCGATTATTATTTCAACATAAAGGAACTGAACAAAGGAGTATCAAAGTCTGGAGAATTTATAAATCGACAAACTCCACAGGCTGCCATGGAACATTTTTTATCCTCTTGTAAAGAGAAAGACTTCCAGTCGGCTGCCTATGTATTGAATCTAAATTTAATTCCAGAGAAAATTCGTACTGAAAAAGCTATTATTCTTGCTGAAAAGCTATACTATGTAATGAATAAACGAATTAGCATTAATTGGGACGATTTGCCAGACCGACCAGATGGACAGATTAATCAAGGAAATGCAGGTGATAAATCTATTGCAGGAAAAGCACAAAAAAGTATTCGTTTTGGCTCTCTTTCCTTAGATGGAAGAACTATTCCTCTACTTTTGGATAGAGTAAAGATAGAAAAAGAAGCTCCTTTATGGGTAATTTCTGCTAATACAGTTGAGAATATAGAGCTTTTATACGAAGAACATGGTCCTTCACAATTAGATCGTATTGTTCCTAAATGGGGAGAATTCGAAATTTTAGGCATACAGGTTTGGAAACTAATTGGTTTGATAGTTTTTGCGCTCTTATGTTATTTGCTTGGAAAATTGATTGCTTTTTTGATAAACAAATTAGTTGCTCAATCTGACAAAATTTGGGTAGATGAAATAGGAGATAAAATAGCAACTCCGATTGCACTTGCAACAAGTGTGTTGAGTTTTTATTTTATAATGAACAAATTCCTTTCTATTTCTGGCTCATTTTCGCCTATTTTCTATGCTGCTATGCTTATTGTTGTGATTGGCTCTTTTACTTGGTTAATTTTGAGAATTATCGAATATGCAATTGACAGAATTGCTGAAACACAAGTTGGAGATATTTCAGAAGAGGAAAATTTAGAATCTAGGCGTTATCTGACTCATATTTCAGTTGCTCGTCGTGTCTTTACTTTCATCATTATTATTGTTGGTGTTGGTCTTGTTCTCTCTCAATTTGAATTTCTTCAGAACTTAGGTATTTCTTTAATGGCTTCGGCTGGTGTAGCTACGGTTGTTTTGGGTGTTGCAGCACAAAGTACGTTGGGAAACATAATTGCAGGAATGCAGATTGCTATCACAAAACCAGCAAGAATAGGTGATACTATTTACTTTGAAAGCCAATATGGAATAGTAGAAGATATTCGTTTTACCTATTTGATTATCAAAACTTGGGATGAGAGAAGAGTAATTATTCCCCTAAAACATTTCATTACTGAACCCTTTGAAAACTGGTCTATGAATGACCCACATCTAATGAAACCAATTATGATTTATACAGATTTTTATATTGATGTAGAAAAAGTAAGAAGTAAATTTTCAGAGCTTTTGAAAGAATCAGATAATTACGATGAAAAAGAACCACCCAAATTACAAGTAATTGGTAGTTCGAAGGAAGGAATCGAAATGCGTGCATTGTGTAGTGCAAAAGACCCTTCAACAGCTTGGGATTTGCATTGTGATGTTCGTGAAAAATTATTGAAATATGTAGCCGAGTTAGAAAATGGTGCTTATCTAGCTAAAGAAAGAATACTAATTCATAAATAGGAAACTATAGATAAAAATATTGACAAGAAAACTAAAACTTCTCAAATCAATTCTAAAACTTCTACTGATGGTGTTTTGAAAAAGGACAAGGAAGAATTTGAGGAAAAAGAAAATGAGAAGGAAAAAGCAAATAGTTAATCTTCTTTAAGCCTATAATTTTCAAACTTTTTCTTGTAAAAACTCTTTTCTTATTGTATTTTGACAAACTCAACTTTTAATAGCTTTAAAAATTGAGGTTTATAAAAAATATTTTTTCATCTCGCTCTTGTTGGTGTTTTTATCCAACTAAAAAAGAAATTACAACTTATGCCAAAAAAAATTCTTATCATAGACGATGAAGCTGCCATTCGTCATACACTCCGAGATATTTTGGAGTATGAAAAATACGAAATAGATGAAGCCAAAGACGGACAGCAAGGTCTTGATATGTTGCTTATCAATAATTATGATGTAGTTTTGTGCGACATCAAAATGCCAAAAATGGATGGAATAGAAGTATTACAAAAATCTACTGAGCTAGGTAGAGAAAATGCTTTTATTATGATTTCAGCTCACGGAAACATTGAAACTGCTGTCGAATGCACCAAAAAAGGAGCGTTTGATTTTATCGAAAAACCACCTGATTTGAACCGTCTTTTAGTTACAATTCGTAATGCAATGGAAAAAACAAAGCTTGTTACGGAGACTAAAACGCTAAAGAAAAAAGTGCCTAAAACGATTGATATCATCGGAGAATCACAAGCAATTCATGATGTAAAAGAAACTATCGAAAAAGTTGCTCCTACTGATGCTCGTGTAATGATTACTGGACCAAACGGCTCTGGTAAAGAATTGGTTGCTAAGTGGTTACACGAAAAAAGTGAGCGTTCTTCGCATCTTTTGGTAGAGGTAAACTGTGCTGCCATTCCTGCTGAACTGATAGAAAGCGAACTTTTTGGACACGAAAAAGGCTCTTTTACTTCAGCTATCAAACAGCGCATTGGCAAATTTGAATTAGCTGACAAAGGGACTTTATTTCTTGATGAAATTGGAGATATGAGTCTTTCAGCACAAGCAAAAGTTTTACGTGCCTTGCAAGAACACAAAATTACTCGTGTCGGTGGCGACAAAGAGATTAAAGTTGATGTTCGTGTGGTGGCTGCGACAAATAAAAACTTGAAAGAAGAAATCAAAAATGGAAACTTTAGAGAAGATTTGTACCACCGTTTGGGTGTTATTTTGATAAAAGTTCCTGCTCTCAACGACCGTAGAGATGATATTCCTCTTTTGGTGGAACACTTTTTAGACCAAATAGCAAATGATTATGGAGAGCCTAAAAAGAAAATCGATTCGGCAGCTCTAAAAGAACTTCAAAAAAATGACTGGACAGGAAATATTCGTGAACTTCGAAATGTAGTTGAAAGACTTATCATTATGAGTGGAAAATCAATCACTGCAGATGATGTGAAGAAACATGCTTAGAATATAATAACTTTCTATCGTACTAATTAATCCCTATCAGTTAGTTTTAAAAACTAGCTAATAGGGATATTATTTTTTTTATTGTAAAGAAAAATAATCATTTTATTCCTACAAACTCCCCTCCCACGAAAAATAATAAAGACAAGGAACAACCCAAGACAAAACCAAGAAAAGTAAGGTAATCTTTTGATAGTTCTTCCAAAAAGTAGAATAATCTGTTTTCAATTTAGATTTTACTAAACTAAAAATCAGTTGATTTATTAAAAATAGAGCTATAAAAAATAAATTGAAGAAAATAAAATAACCTATATAATTATATTTTTGAAAGAAAATATCAAACAAACAAAGATGCGAAGGCAATCCATAAATATATTTTACAAAGAAGAATTTCAAAACATAAACGCTCAAAATAATATAAAAAACACCAACTATAAAAAATAGAAAAGCAGAAAAAAGAGACTCTTTTACTCTTTTAGAAATTAAATTGAAGATTAAATAAATTCCTAGAACACCTCCAGTAAGAACCCAAATAAAAACTCCTTCATTAATAAAAGTGGAAGAGCTTAGAAAATTGGTAGCATCTATTTCTTGACTAAAAAAGCTAACACTACAACAAGTTGCAATTAAGTCAGGGTTTATATTCCAAAAATAAAGACACATCAATATAAGTTCGGTACTTACACAAAAAAAAGCAGGAAAAACTAAATAATATTTTTGAGGAGTAAGAGGATAGGTGGGTTCTTTTCTATCCAAAAAATGCAAAAACAAAAAACTACTATACACAAACAAACTTCCTATCTTAAAATAAAGCAGAGGATAACCGTATTGATTTGCTTCTAACGCACCTGTGGCACACATTGCACCACGCAAAAGCGAAGGGATATGCTCATTGATAGTAATCAAAAAAGCAATCAAGGAAAAACTCTGAAATAAAAGCACTAATTCTAAAACAGCTCCTACCAAAAATGTACGCCTCTCAAGGTTGATTTGAGTTTCATCGTTACTAGAAATATTCCATTTTCTGATAATACTAGAAACTGTCTTTAAGACCATAAGAAGTAAGAAAAAACAACAGCTTTGAGCCAAAAGTTGAGCAATTATCCACGTATCAGTCATAATTTTATCATCAAGAAACCTGTTAAACCATTTACTATACTTTCTTTTCTTTTCCCACCAAAACAGCAACTCCAAGGAGAGCAATTGTGAGCAAAATCCCACCTAACTCAAAAAATATAATATAATCTGTCAGAAAAAGACGAGCTATTTCATCAAGTGTAGAACTATCTGTATTTGATGAAGTTTCTCTAATAGGAATAAACTCTGTTAAATTATTTCTAAAAATCCAACTAGAAATTAATAAAACGAATAATATAGAAAGTGAAATACCTGAAATTTTATACTGCTTATCAGAAATAATTTTTTCATCAGATATTTTATGAACAAACATAATCCCAAACAAAAGCAGAACTACAACTCCACCCACATAAATAGCCAAATGTGTTGCAGCTACAAAATCAGCTCCTTCCAAAACAAAAAGTGCAGCTACTCCAAGCATCGTAGCCAAAAAAGAAAACGAAGACTTGACAACTTCCTTTTGATACCAAACACTCAAAGCACTTAGAATAACGATTATTCCGAAAATGATTTTTAAACCTTTTATGTACTCCATTTTCTGTTTTTCTAAATTTGTTCTACTAAATACTCTTTGATTGTTTTTTCGTTACAAGCTACCCCAATGATATAAATTGTTTTACCGTTTTCTTTTTCAGATTTGTATTTTTCTGAATAGTTCTTTTCTTTTATTTGCTTGATTGCATTTTGGGCAGTATTATCTACTTTAAATTCTAAAATATAAATGTATTTTTCTGTCTCTACGACGGCATCGATTCTACCTTCCGAGGTACTTACTTCTGATTGTGTGTAATACCCTAACAAACTGAAAATCAAATGAACAATACTGTGGTAATAACTTTCTTTTTTATCTTCAAAAATTTGATAAGGAATATCTGCAAAAAGCGCATTGATATAAACAAAGACTTTATCTAACTGATTTTTATCAAAACTTTTCTTTATTTGATATAATAAACTTGTTGTTTCGGTAGTTTCTTTTTTTGCATATTCGGCTAATAATAGTTGATTCATTGAGTTTTGAACCTCTCTATTAGGATAACCCAAAAGATATATATCAGCCATTAAATGGTCTTTAATTGTAAAATAACCTGTCTGAAATAATATAGTAACTGGATTCAAGTTAGTAATTTCAAATTTTTCTAGGGCATTTAAACTTGTTTCTATTTCTTCAATATCATAATATTCATTTTCTGCTAGTAATTTTATCAAAAAAGTAGGTGTTCCTGTTTTAAACCAGTAATTATTAAATTCTTGACTTTTAAAAAAGCTAAGTACTGAAAATGGATTATAAACCTTGTGTATTCCTCTAAAATTATAACCATTATACCACTCACGCATTTCATCTGTTAATTCCTTTTCTGAAATATTCTTGTTTTTAGCTATAAGAGTAATATAATCAGAAAAGTAATGTAATATTTCTTTTTCTGTATAGCCTAATAAATCAGAAGCATAATGTTCTAGACTAATATCATTCAAATTATTCAAATCCGAAAAAATAGACACTTTGCTAAATCTTGAAACACCTGTCAGAAAAAAGAAACGCAAATGAGGGTCTAAACTTTTGATAGGAGAATAAAAATTTTTCATTATATCTCTATTTTCTTCTGCAATATGAATTTCATCTTTTCCTAAAAAATCAATAATTGGTTTGTCGTATTCATCAATTAGAATGACTACTCGTTCATTAAATTTTTTGTGTAATTTTCTGACTAATTCTTGTAATTGAGTAGTGATAGTTTTTGCTTCTAATGTAATTTCAAACAAACTAGCATGATAAAATAGATTCTCTTCAATCGCTTTTTCCAAGCCTAATTTTTTGTAATCTATTTCTGTAAAACTAAAATGCAAAACAGGAAATTTTTTCCATTCAATTTTATCTTCAATCCATAAATCATCGAAAAGCTCTCTCTTCCCAGAAAATATCTCTTTTAATGTACTGACTAACAAAGACTTACCAAAACGACGAGGACGAGAGAGAAAATAATAACCTGCTCCATCGACCAAATCAAAAATCTTTTCTGTCTTGTCAATATACATAAAGCCACCTGTACGTAGTTTTTCAAAATCTTGAATGCCTATTGGTAATTTTTTCATTTTATTTTTTTTTATTCTTATTTCAAACCAGTCTAGTAAAAATACAAAAAAACATTTCGCTATTGCTTCAAATAACGTCTTTTATACTTAAATAAATCTGACTTTGTAGGAATGCTTTCATTATGTAATCTATCAACAGCCGTAACTAAATAGGTGTATTTACAGTTTTTTCGAACATTTGGATCGATATAAAAACATTCTTTTTGACGTAAAATAGCTGCAATGTTTTCAGGGTTTTCGATGTCTATTTCTTTTCCATCTTCAAAACGATAGACGATAAAATAGGTAGGTTGCTCAAAAGGGTCAGAAGTTTCTTGTGCTTGCCAGTGCAAAACTGCTCCTTTTCTTGAACCTGAAACAGTCAAATTCATTGGAGGAGGAGGAGGAGTTTGGTCAATCCAAGTCAAAACAGGAGGCAAAGCCTTGAAACGATAAAAATTAGCTTTTAAGGAATCTTGAACATGGGCTGGGTTATCTTGCAGAAAACGAGAACGATAAAAAATGCTTCCTGCTGCCATTCCTGTTCTTCCTCTCATGATTCTAATCTGTTCACTCATTTCAGAAGGATTATTCCATCTTTCATCATATTTATCATTTTGGATTTTATAAACAGCATGTCCGACGTAAATATGTCTTCCAAAACTATTTTCTTGCCACCAGTTGAGCATACTTTGATAAGGAACAGCACTAGATTTTGTGCTAAAATAAACCTGTGGAGCTAAATAATCTATCCAACCACGTTGCAACCAAAGGCGAGTATCGGCATGTAAATCATCATAGGCAGAAATTCCTTTTGTTTCTGAACCTTTTTCATCTTTGCTTTGATTGCGCCAAACAGCACACGGACTGATTCCAAATTTAATATAAGGCTTAATATTTTTGATAGCCAAAGCTGTTTCTTTTATGAATGTATCAATGTTATTTCTGCGCCATTCTTCTATTGTTTCGAAGTTTTCTCCGTATTTTTTGAATGTTTCGGTGTCATCATAAGCTCCTGCATCTGGATAAGGATAAAAATAATCATCCAAATGAACGCCATCAATATCATAACGCATCACTACTTCAATAATAATTTCTCGTACAAATTCTCTTGCATCAGGCTCACCAGGATTAAAAACTAAACTGTTTCCAGCTCTCATAAACCACTCTGGGTGTAGCTTTGTAATATGATTTTCTGGTAAATCTATCTTTGCATTTACATTTATGACAGCACGAAAAGGATTAAACCACGCATGAAACTCCATTGACTTTTTGTGCGTTTCTTCTATCATAAAAACTAAAGGGTCATAAAAAGGCATTGGCATTTGCCCTACTTTTCCAGTCAAAACTGATGACCAAGGTTCTCGTACGGAGGGATAAAGTGCATCTCCAGAAGGACGAACTTGTACGATAAGCGCATTTAAGTTATTTTGAGAATGCGTTTTTACTAAACTAACAAACTCTTCTCTTTGAGCTTTTGAATTTAGATTTGATTTAGAAGGGAAATCAATATTTCCTACACTAGCAACCCAAACAGCTCTAAATTCTCTTTTTGGAGAAGGATTTAATAACAAATCTTGAGAAAAAGCAGTTTGATAAGTAAATAGAAAAATAAATAAGGAAAGGAACGAAATTTTCATTTTTGGAATAGAATTCATTTTTATACAAAAAACAAGTAAACTTTATTCAAAGGTATTACATTATTTCCAATTCTGTTTTTTGAGTTTTGTCAATTTTCTTTATTTCGAAGTCATTTTACATTAATTTACCTTTCAAATTTTAAAAAAATACAATTATGGAATACAAAAACCCACTTCAACTTATCGATAACCTTGTCGGACAAGCCAATGAATACCTTACTAATCAGATGGTTATTAGTCGCCCTGCCGTGAATGTTTCAGAAACTGACGACTCTTATTGCGTTCAACTTGCAGCTCCTGGGCTAAAAAAAGAAGACTTTGAAATTGACCTTTCCGAAGGGAATCTAACTATTTCAGCCAACAAAGGACACGAGACAACAGCTTCTACTGGAAAGAAATTTACTCGTAGAGAATATAGCTTTTCGCAGTTTAAACGCACTTTTTCGCTACCTTCTCACGTCAATACGGACAAAGTGGCAGCAAAATATGAAGACGGAATTTTGGAAATAATTTTGCCATTCATTAAGCAAGAAACACAATCAGAAGTTCGTAAAGTAAAAATTGATTAGACATTTTAAACCTCGTTGAGCGTTAAATTTGAACCTCAACGATGGTTTTAATTTATAAATTCATAAAGACGAATAAATAGTTAATTTTCTGAATATCTTTTTATTAATTTTTCAAACTACTAGAATATCGAATATCACTAGCAACTAATTATGGATTATTACAAAACATTAGGAATAACAAAATCTGCATCAGCAGACGATATAAAAAAGGCTTTTCGCAAACTTGCTGTAAAGTATCATCCAGATAAAAATACAGACAATCCGAATGCTGAAAAGAAATTTAAAGAAATAAATGAAGCTTATGAAACTTTAAAAGACTCCGAAAAACGCAAAAAATACGACCAATACGGAAAAGATTACCAAAAGTATGAAGGTGCAGGAGCTGGTGGTGGAGCTTATGACTTTGGAGGAAACAGAAACGGAGGAGGATATGCCCAATACGAAACTAACTTTGATGATGCTTTTGGAAAAGGTGGTTTTAGTTCTTTTTTTGAACAAATGTTTGGAGGAGGACAAACAAGTGGATTTGGTTCGGCTGCTTCGGCAGGAAGAGATTTAGAAGCTGAAATGACTATTACTTTACAGGAGGCTTATTTTGGAACTTCTCGTACAATTAGCGTAAATAAGCAACAGCTCCGAATAAATATAAAAGCTGGAACGACAGATAATAAAAAATTAAGACTTAAAGGAAAAGGAGAGAAAGGTGCAAACGGACAAAGTGGCGATTTGTATATCTACGTAAAAGTGGAAAAGCACCCAACCTTTGAAAGAAGAGGAGATGATTTGAATTGTACTGTAAAAGTAGGGTTGTATGCTGCTGTTTTGGGTGGAAAAGTCCAGATACCAACAATAAAAGGAAGTTCGATAAATATTCCTATTCCAAAAGGCGCACAAAATGGACAGAAATTAAGACTTAAAAATTTGGGTATGCCTGTTTATGGAAAATCTGATAAGTTCGGAGATATGTTTGTTAAACTTCGTATCGAAATTCCTACAAAGTTGAGCGACAAAGAAGAATCTTTATTTAAAGAACTTAGTAGATTGAGTGATTAACTACTAACTCAAATAGCTTCTCGTATTTCAATGTAATTAAAGTATTGACTTTTAAATTTTTTGTTGGAGTTTTAAATAAGAGTATGTATTTTGCAAATGATTGTAATTGCAAAACAATTATTCTAGGCAAATACTATAATAATATTATTTATTATCTTTGTAATTCTTACAGAGTTAGATAGAACTAAATTTCTACTCTCTTTATGTTTATTACCTCTAATTAGAAATTTTCATGTCTTCTAATGTACGCACATATGTCATGCTTCACATGATTGTATTATTGAGTAGCTTTATTCCCTCAATAGTGCTTTTGATTGATGTGCCTGCTATCGAATTGCTTTTTTTACGTACTCTAGCAGCCTTTGTCATGTTATTATTTTTGATTAACAAACGAGCTGCGCCTAGCCTTTTTACAAAAAAAGCAATTCTGCATATGTTAGGTTCTGGGATATTAGTTTTTCTTTATTGGGGATTATCTTTTATTTCTGCTAAAATCTCAACAGCCTCAGTTTGTTTGGTCGGAATGGCAACTACTTCCCTTTGGATTAGCTTTTTAGACCCTCTTTTATCTAAGAGAAAAAGCCGTCCTTTTCAAGTTTTAGTTGGAATGAATGCTATCCTTGGTATTTATATTATTTTTAATTCTGATTTTGATTACGGCTGGGGACTTGCCATCGGTATTATAGGAGCAATTTTTGGTGCATTACTGACTATCTATAACGCAAAATTAGCTCATCAACACGATGCCTATGTCGTTACTTTTTATCAAATGGGAGGAGCGCTTATTAGCACTACTATTTTTCTTCCTTTTTATTATTATTTCTTCTTAGTTCCTGACGGAAAATCATTTCAATTTGAGGCAAGTCTTACAGATTATATGCTCATTTTAGGTCTTGCATTTGTATTTTCTATTTATGCCTATTCTATTTTTATTAGTATTATGAAATCCATTCCTCCTTTTACGGTAGCTTTGGTAAGTAATCTAAATCCTGTTTATGGAACGGCAGCTGCAATTTTGCTTTTTCAAGAAACAGTTATGAATACAGGCTTTTATATTGGAACAGGATTACTACTTCTTTCTGTCTTTACTTATCCAATTTTAAGTGATTATATGAAGAATTACAAAAAAAATCATATAGAAAGCCTAAAGGAACAAGAAAGTAAAAAAGAAGAAGAAATAAATATTATAAAATAACCTACGCCCAAGTTTTTTCGCTTCTAAAAAGCGATATTTCTTCATTTTGAAGTGATAATTCTTTACAAGCATTTTTAGTCGTTGGGCGTTGCAACAAAATCAATGTAAGAATACCTACGACGACAACGGCAAACTCTCCTTGACCAGTCATAAAATATCCTAACCCAGCAAATGCACCAGAAAAAGCAGGAAGCGTATATCTATAACTAGAAGCACGAAGAAAACGTTGAGCTTTCCAGCGCAAAAGAACTTGTGATTTCGCATCTGGAATACGTTTTTTGTAAAGTATAACTCCTAAAGAAGCAACGAAAACACAAGAAATAGCTAAGAGCCAAATAAACCATTCAGGAAAAACTACATACGGAGAAACGTAACTATTTGGGCTTTCGTAACGCCCTAAACCAAAAAACAGTAATATAAGAGGAAGTAAAATAGAAGAATAAAATAAAATACTCAAACGATGAGTAAAGTCAGAACGCCTAGTAACACCAAAAAAACCTTTCTTTTGCATAATTAATTATAATTCAAGTAATAAAATAAGTAAGTAGATAATAAAGAGGAATTATGTAAAGTAATTATAATAGGCAGTTTTGGTAGTTTTAATAGTGTTATTCTAAGATTTATTTATTAAGAAACAATATCTACACCAAATTTATTAAGAAACCATAAATTATTAGCAATTTTAGGTTACTTTTTCGGTGAGCTTACTCTAAAAAGCTATGAATGAAGGCTTATTTAACTATTTTCTCCAACACATCAGCAATTTTTCTATCATTCGAAAGACGAGGAACTTTATTTTGTCCTCCTAATTTTCCAATAGATTTCATGTAGGTCTGGAAACCATCAGCAGGAAGAGAGCGAATAACTAACTTTTTCAAAATCGAACCTCTTATCAAATCGTTATAATAAGAATTGAGTTCTTGTAGTTTATTATCCAAATCTGTCGAAAATTTTTCTAAATCATTTGGCTGATTTTCGAAAGCTATAAACCATTCATGATAGGGCAATCCTTCTTTTGGCGTAACTTGTGGCGCAACAGTAAATTCTGTTGTTCTTGTTTCGGGGTGTTTGTCTAAAGCAAAACGCAATGCTTGTTCTACTTCGCTTCCAATGACGTGTTCGCCAAAAGCAGAAATAAAATGCTTAATTCTACCAGAAAAAATAATTTTATATGGATTTTTGCTTACAAACTTAATCGTATCTCCAATGCTATATCCCCAAAGTCCTGCATTACTATTTAAAATCAAAGCATAATTTTTATCTAATTCTACTTCTGAAATGCTCAAACGAGGAGGATTTTCATCATAGAAATTTTCAGCAGGAATAAATTCAAAGAAAATTCCACTATTTAAAAGTAATAAAAGAGAATTATCTTGTTGAGAGTTTTGGTAAGCAAAAAATCCTTCCGAAGCTGGAAATGTTTCGATAGAATCTATTTTCTCTCCAATAGATTCATAAATTTTATTTCTGTATGGTTCAAAATTAACTCCTCCATAAACAAACAAATCAAAATTTGGAAAAATATCTTTTATGCGTTTTCCATTAGTTCGCTCATGCAATTTATCAAAGTACATTTGTACCCAAGGTGGGATTCCAGAAATCAAAGACATATCTGAATTAATGGTTTCATCAATTACTTTATCTAATTTAGTTTCCCAATCCTCAATACAGTTCGTTTCATAAGACGGTTTTTGATTCGTTCGTAGATAAGAAGGAACGTGATGATTTACAATTCCTGAAAGCCTTCCGAGTGGAACACCTCCTTTTTCTTCTAAGACAGGGCTACCCGAAAGAAAAATCAAACTTTTATCTAAAAATTTACTATTTCCTGTTTCATTGATATAACATAAAAGCGCATCTCTAGCCGAATTGATATGGTTTGGAATGGAATCTTTTGTAATTGGAATATACTTTGTGCCTGATGTAGTGCCTGATGTTTTGGCAAAATAGAGAGGTTTTCCTTTCCATAAAATATCTTGTTCTCCCTTCAAAATACGGTCAATGTACGGACGTAAGTCTTCATAATCGTTTATAGAAACATTCTTTTTGAAGTCTTCATAATTTTTGATGTCAGCAAAATTATGGTCTTTTCCAAAAGCAGTATTTTTTGCTTGTGAAACCAATTTTTGTAACCATTGATGTTGTATTTTTTCCGAATTTTGAATCCATTTTTTTTGCTGACTTACAATATAAGAAGCCAATGGGCGAGAAAGAAGAGAACGAATCATAATTTGGTAATTATGTCGTTGGTGGAGACACCAACAACGGCAAGTCGATGTTATTTTTTTTCTGATAGCTCTTAAAAGCTACCAACTACTTTTAATTTAGGCGTGGGTCAGTTGGATAATTAGAATAGATTTTATATTTGCCTCCCATTTCTTGCAGAATTGCATTCCAAAGCTGTTCTGGTTCGTGTTGAAACATAATTTTAGGGTTTACTTTTGAGATAATCCACGTATTATTTTCTAGTTCTGCATCCAATTGTAATTCTGACCAACCACTATAGCCCACAAAAAAGCGACAATTTTGCTTTGTAATTTTTCCTTTAAGTGCCAATTCTTGAAGATTATCAAAATCTCCTCCCCAAAAAATATCTTCAGAGATAATTAGCGACTCTTTGAGTTCAGTCATTGTATGTAAAAAGTGCATCGTATTTTGTTCGACAGGTCCTCCTACAAAAAGTTTGTTTTCAATTTCTAACAAGTCGGTTGCTTCACTTACACTAATTTCGGTCTGACGATTAACAACCAACCCAAAAGAACCTTCTTCTGAATGCTGACACACTAAAATCACAGTTCTATCAAAGTTTGGGTCATCTAATAAAGGTTCTGCCAACAAGAAATTACCTGCTTCTACAGAATTATTATCATTAAAAGGAGAATCAAAAAATTGCATTTTAATAAATAGGAATTAGAGATTGGATATTAGAGTATAGGAATTGGGAGCTGGGAATTAGGTATTAGGACTTAGATGCTATGAATACATTAAAACGATAAGGTTCTATGAAAATAATATAGATTTTCATTCTCTACTATCCAATTCCCAATATCTATTTCCTAACTTCTAATCTTGATAAAAATGATTTACAATTTCTAAATGGTTATTTACAAAACGAAGCAAGGGTACAAGCTGATTATCATTTGAGCCATAATAATTTTGTCCTATCATTACCTTTCCATCTATAAAGCGTTCTTTCTGTAAATGGCTTTCAAAATTTATTCCATATTTGTACATCGTTTTTCCGAAAAAGTAAAGTGATTCGTATCCTACATACGCATATTCAGAAGGCAAAATATTTGTTTTATTGATGTATTTTGTAATAAATTCTTTGCTCTTTAGAGGACTAACATAATCAGTATAGATAAAAAATACTGATCTATCCATAAAATCATTCATATCAATTTGGTCAAATTCTAACCAACCTTTATCTATAAAAAGAGGAATATCTACCATAGAAGTTTTCAAAACACTAATTACAGAACCTGCAACAGCTAGTTCGGAACTGGCTACAAAAATATGTGCTGTGGTATCTCCTTCTGGTTTTTTGAATGTCTCTCCTTCTTTCAATCGTGCTGGTTTTTTGGCAATCGGACTGAGTACATTTCTTATTTTATTAAAGGTACTTTTTCCTGCATCTACTTGTTCAAACGCCATTACTTTTCCTCCTTTTTCCTCTACAATTTTCTTATAAGCATTTGCTAATATAACATCTTTACGGGATTCTCCATAAATAATATAGGCTTTATCAGCATTTAAAGAGTCAAAAGAGTAATTAGCTACTGCTTTTGCTTGTGTGTAATAGCTTGGCTCAAAAAGATAGGTATTTTTCTTTCCTTCAATCAAATCAGGTGTATATGAAAGAGGGTTTACCATATTTATATTGTTAGTCTGTGCAAACTCTGAAACAATAGGAAATGTCGTTGGATATAAAGGTCCAAAAAACATATCAATATTTTTCATTGCAGGAAGCTCAACTAAATTTCTTACATTATTTGCATCATTTTCTGTATCAAAAGGCAACAAATTAATAGTTATCCCTTCATTTTTTAGGTCTTCTTGAGCTACTTTCATTCCTTCATACAAATCTAAAAATGATTGTACTTCACGAGCCGAACTTTCATTTTTTAATCTAAAAGGGAGCATTACAGCTACATTATATTCTTCCTTTTTAATCACTTTTTCAGGAGCTGTACTTTTAGTTTTTTGGTAGGGTGAGGTATAGCCATACGCAAATTCTATTTCTTTTAGTATTTTTTCATCTTCTTCTAAGACTTCACTTTGAGCTGCAATTTTATCAGCTAAAGCTTCTGATAAAGGACGGTCTTTTGAGAACTTTTGATATAATAGCTTTAATTCTGCAATTGATTTTTTAGGTAAAAAAGTTGCTTTCAAATTCTGTACGGCAGTGCGTAATTTTGAACCTTTTATTGCTTCTAACCAAGTCATTGCCTGTAAGGATTGGTCTTTTTCGAAGGCAATTAACCCACCTAAATAAAGCATTTCTTGATATTGGTCGGAGGGAAGAGTTTTGTCTTTTGCTTTTTTTAGAAGCTCACTAATTTTGGTATAAGCTGTTGCAAGGTCGCCTCCCTTATAACTTGCCATCGAATAGAGATAACTTGCAGGAAAGAAAAAACCATTGCTAGGATTCTCTTGCATTGCCATAATTAGGCTCTGACGTGCAGCCGAATAGTTCTTATTAGCTAGTTCTGTTTTGCCTTTTTGATAATAGCTTTGATAATCTTGAGCAAAAGAAGAAATAGGGGAAAAGATAAACAGTAGGCTAACTATTATGCTTAAAATTAAAGTAAAACGCATGAAATAGTGATTAATTATTAGTGATTAATTATGAATTGCTATACAGAAATCAACTGGTAGCTATTTACTGATAACTGGTAACTGATAAGGCACAAATTTGCTTACATCTTGCCCATAACGATATAATTCTCTAACAATAGAAGAGCTTATGAAGGTATATTGAGGAGAAGTAATTAGAAAAACGGTTTCGATATCTGAATCTACGTGTTTATTAGCTTGAGAAATAGGAGTTTCATATTCAAAATCAGTAGTGTTTCGGATTCCACGGAGAATAAAACGTGCGCCATTTCTTTTGGCAAAACGAGCTGTCAGTTCAGAATAAGGCTGTATTTCTATTCTATCTTCATCTTTAAAAGTTTCTTGTATCATTGTTTTCATTACCTCCAACTCAAAAAAACGCTTCTTTGTGCTATTTACGCCAATAGAAATAATAATTTTATCAAAGAGATGAAGTCCACGCCTTACAACATCTTCATGTCCTTTTGTAAATGGGTCAAAAGAACCTGGAAAGATTGCAATTCGTGGTGTATGCTGTATTTGTGTATTTTTTTCTTCCATTATTGTATTTGGGTCGGCTACATTGAGTGTGTATAATCTAATTGTTTATCCTTAATTTTGAAATCATCTAACGTCAAAAACTCTTCCCAAAACGGTTCTTGAGGTAAAGCTGCCACACAAATTAAAGGTTCTTTTTTGACAGGATGAATAAAATTAATTCTTCGTGCATGAAGATTTATATTTCCATCTTCATTTACTTTTTTATAGCCATATTTTACATCACCACGAATAGGACAACCAATGGCAGCCAATTGAACACGAATTTGATGAGGTCTGCCAGTCAGAGGCGTAACCTCTAACAAATGAAACATATTTAGTTTTCCCACATAACGATATTTCAATTCTGCTCGTTGAGCTTTTCCTTGTGGCTCATCGTAGGCTTGTGTAGTATTTGTCTTTGAGTCTTTTTCAAGATAATGAATAAGTTTGTCTTCCTTATTTGGAGGTCTTCTTTTAACAACAGCCCAATATACTTTATTAATGTCTCTATCTCTAAAAAGTTTGGACATACGTTCTAACCCTTTCGAAGTTCTGGCAAGTACCACTACACCACTTACAGGACGGTCAAGGCGATGTACCAAGCCACAAAAAACCTTTCCTGGTTTTTCGTATTTCACTCTAATATATTCTTTTGCTAAATCTACTAATGAATTATCACCCGTACTATCTCCTTGTGAAAGCAAACCTGCTGCTTTATTGACGATAAGTAAATGGTTATCTTCATAGATAACTCGGAAGGGTTTTTCTGTAATTGCCATTTTATCTGTTTCTTATATTAATATAAATTCACACAAAAATACAGATTATTTGTTAAAAAAAATGGATAAGGGACAATTACGAATCAAAAATTACGAATTAAGATGTATTAAAATAATAAATCCAGTTTAATATGTTGATTGTCAAAAGTTTGTATTAAAAGTTGTTTCTGTTAATTAATTTCTACTTCTAAAGGAAAAGAACTAAAAAGCGAATGGGAAGAGAAAAATCTCTTCCCATTGAATATTTATTAAACCTTATCACGGTTTGTATTAAGGTAGTTCAGACATCTTGTCTGAACATAAAAAGTAGTATTTTATCCTATTCAACAATCTGGAAGACTGTTATACAAATATTTATTAAAACTTTTTAGTTAGATTTTCTACTACTTCTCTTATTTTACTTTTTCCAGAAGTAAGGTCGCTTTGAATATCCATAATTGTCTTATCACCAGCCAAAACAAAAGTATTTCGTTTAGGAATTGAGACGATAGGCAACAGAGAATCATAGAGTTTGGCTACTTTTCCTTTTGTATCTGCTAAAAGCTCAAAAGGTAAATTATATTCCTTTTTGAAACGATTATGCGTTTCGATGTCATCTTTACTAATTCCGATAACCGTAACACCCAAATCTCTAAATGCTCCAAACTCATCTCTAAAAGAACACGCCTGTTCAGTACAAACGCTTGTAAAATCTTTTGGATAAAAATAAATAATACAAGGCTCATCACCCAAATCATATAACGTAAATTCTTTTCCTGAAGTAGAATCTAATGTAAAATTTGGTGCTTTTTCTCCGATTTTTAGTCCCATAAGTGTTTTGTATAATTATGTGATAATAAATTGATTTTGAACTACCAAACTGGTTTATTACTGATTAGTTTGAAAACAACTTTTAATTTCTCTAAAAAATCAAAACTATTATTGATACAGCAAGTTTTGATATAGAAATTACACAGATGAGTTATTTTAAGAATCGATTTTTTTTCTTAGCTCAAAGTGCTTAATTTTGCATCTTAGTTTTAAAGAATAATTAATTATTATAATTAATACTGATTTTCTTACCATTTAAAAAAGAATTTATACTATGAATTTAGTGAATCATCCTGCGCCTCGTTTTTCTGCTCCTGCTGTAATTGAAGGCGAAGAAATCATTAATGACTTTTCATTAGACCAATATATTGGCAAAAAAAATGTAATCCTTTTCTTTTACCCAAAAGATTTTACGTTTGTTTGTCCAACTGAAATTTTAGCTTTTCAAGAAAAATTAGCTCTTTTCGAATCTAAAGAAACAGCTATTGTAGGCTGTTCTACTGATACAGAAGAAACTCACCTTGCTTGGCTTATGACTCCAAAAAATAAAGGAGGAATTGAAGGCGTAACTTTCCCAATGGTAGCTGATACTGCCAAAACAATTGCTACAAACTATGGCGTTTTAGGTGGAGATTATACGTATGACGATAGAAATAACCTTGTTTTTGAAGGCGCACCAATTTGTCTTCGTGGAACATACTTAATTAATAAAGAAGGAATTATCAAGCATATTTCTATCAATGATTTTCCTTTAGGGCGTAATATCGACGAATATATCCGTTTGGTAGATGCTCTTCGTTATGTTGAGAAACATGGAGAAGTTTGTCCTGCAAACTGGGAAGAAGGAAAAGAAGCAATGCACGAAACTAGAGAAAGTGTAGCTGATTATTTAGGCAAAAAATAAGCACTTCTTTCTTTATATTTGAAAGTAATAAAAGAAGTCAGATAGTCTAGTAAAGATTATCTGACTTTTTTTGTGCGCTATTGCTAAAAGTATTACAGTTATTTTAAAAAGATACTTCTTCACAAAAAAACCTTTGCCTACCCACTAAGCAAAGGTTTTTGTTTATATTTCTTATAAATTACTATTCTAATTTTTAGAATAATTCAATATGTTATTTATTATTTGATTAGATGGTTTATGCTTTGTCTGACAATCATCCATTTGTTTTTTTAGATTTACTATTTCATAAAAAAACTGATTTAGTTTTTCATTTGATTGGAGAAGCAATTCTACTTTCGAATTTTCTAATGAAGATGTTTCTTGATAGACATAACGAACTACCATATTTTGGAGATACTGAAATTCAGTTTCCTTATCTTTTGAAACTGTTATTGATGTAGAATTGATTGATGAGCTAATTGTTGATAGGATTGGATTTTTCATACGATTTTCACTTATATAGATAGAATAACCTGTGTTTTTTGAGTTGTTCTGATTTAAGCTAATATTCAATCTTTTCTATCACTTATGTTTTAGCTAATGAATTATTCAATTTCATCATTTTATTTAACATCATTGTTAATTCCTTCGCTTGCCTCCATAAGTTTTCTAAGATTGATAAGAGCATAACGCATTCTTCCTAGTGCTGTATTTATACTTACGTGTGTCGAATCTGCAATTTCTTGAAAACTCATATTAAAATACTGACGCATAATCAATACTTCTCTTTGAGCATCAGGTAGCTGACGCACGTGTCTTTTCAAATTTTCACAAATCTCTTGCTCAATATGAGCTTCTTCAGAAGATTTTTGAGTAAATTCTATAGTATTAAAAACTGTACTACCGTCTTCTACAGTAATGGTTGGATAACGTTTTTGCTTTCTAAAGTAATCTATAGCCAAGTTGTGAGCAATACGTGAGAGCCAAGGTAAAAACTTCCCTTCCTCATTGTATTTGCCCAAACGAATAGTATCTACTACCTTTATGAATGCTTCTTGCATCAAATCTTCAGCTATATAAGTATCCTTTACAATCGTAATGAGAATAGTAAATATTCTGTTTTTATGGCGATTCAACAAAACAGCAAATGCGTTGTCGTTGCCTGATTTATAAAGAGTAATGAGCTGACTATCGTTAGCTTGTAATAATTCTTCTAAAGGAAGAGAGTCTTTTTTTCTCTTAGTAGTAATAGAATTAGTTTGAGTCTTAGACTTTTTTTCTTTGCTTAATTTACTTTTAGTTTGCATCTTCTTAACGTGGCTTAATAGTGGGTATTGCTTTAAAAAGAAGTACGAAGTGTACCGTGTCTGTAATAATTGATTGATATATACAAATATAACAACGTTTTATTAAAAATAAAAGTTACACATAGATTTTTTATCAATTACGTAAAATATCGCTTATCATTAACAATGCCAAATTCAACGAGAAAAGTTTTTATGTCGGTAAACAAATCCATATTTTCGACGAATGAACCAAATACAACGATTAATTTTCATAAAAACCAAACTAAAAACGAATCTTACCTGTTAAAAAAGTAGTGTTTTTTGATAAAAAATTACATAAGAAACTTAAAATACAAATGAATAACTTTTTAACACCCTTTTCACACGATTTTTTTATGAAAGAAGCTTTGAAAGAAGCTCAAAAAAGCTTTGAAGCTGGAGAGATTCCTGTAGGAGCTCTCATTGTTCATAATCAAAAAATTATTGCTAGAGCGCATAACATGACTGAAAAATTACAAGATATAACTGCTCATGCCGAACTAATTGCCATTACTTCTGCTGCTAATACACTAAATTTTAAGTATTTGACAGGCTGTAAGCTCTATGTAACCCTAGAACCTTGTGTGATGTGTGCTGGAGCATTGGCATGGTCGCAAATTTCAGAAATTTATTATGGAGCAAATGATTTGCAACGAGGTTTTTCTGTTCTTACAGATTCAAATTTGTTTCCAAAAAAGATAAAAATAAAAAATGAAATTTTGGCGCAAGAATGTGAAGAGTTATTAAAAAAATTCTTTAAAAAACTACGTAACTAAGGATTTATTTTCAAAAACAGTCTTTTAGAAGTAAAAAAGTTGGTTTTTGAGGCAAAGTGAAATTATAAATCTTATTTTTTTTCGATTTTTTTTCTTTCTACTTTTTTACCTAACGAAATCTAAAAATGAGATATAAAAAAAAGTCAATTGAAAAACTGTATTCTACAATTTTTCAATTGACTAAAAATTTAACATTTTTTTATTTAACACTTTTTAACTAATCTAAATTTCTTATTTTGTAGTCTTCAATCAGATTAATTACGAAATCATTTAGCTTTTGAGGAAAAATTAAGGTCAAATCATTCAAAACGAGCCACTAAATCAGTCATTTCTAAGAAAGGAGTAGGTAATTCTTCAATATTACTTATCAAATTGGGGTGTTTTGTATTGTAAGTATGGTCTGCATCTTCTATCAAGACTAATTTTGCATTTTTAGTCTGAGTTGTAGTAGAACTGCTCCACTCAAAAATATCTTGTGCATCCTTTGGCGTTACAGAACTATCTTTTGCTCCGTGAATAATAAGTTGTGGCGTATTTGCTTGAGCTAACTTTTGTGTGGCTTCCTTTACAGAGTAGTTTGCAGGATTTTTCTTAAAATCTTCGTGAAAAGATTCAAACAAAGGCATTTTTTGATTAGTGCGTCCGTTTGCTATAATTACAACTCCGTTTTTGTGCCATTCTTTTTTATTTTTTTCGTTGAAATAACGCTCTTCCAAATCACTGACTGCCGAAAGTGTAATTACTTTTTTAATGCGTTTGTCTTTAGAAGCATAAATAATAGCTGTACTTCCTCCTCTGCTGTGTCCCACAAGGCGAATATCCTTTCTATTTCGTTTTGGTAAGTCTGAGCTTTTATTAAAAATGAAATTAATCGCTGTTGCTGTATCAGAAAGTTCTTTTGTGATTGTATTTTGTCCGAAGGCTTCTAAATCTTCAAAATCAAGAGGACTTTCAGTAGTTGTTCCGTTATGAGAAAAATTTACTTTGAAAACTAAAAATCCTTTTTGCGTCCAAACTTGAGCCATTTGGTCAAAAGCACCCCAATCTTTAAAACCTTTGAAACCGTGCAGAAAAACAATAATAGGCGTTTGAGAATTTGTTCTTTCTTTTGGAAGATGATAGTCTATAAGAATAGATTTTGCTGGAGCGAGTGGATTAGGTAGTTTTATTTCTATTTTTTTCATCGTTTGGAAAATAGGGTTTAGAGAAGATAAATTTAGAAATTAGATTTATGAAGTTAGAAGTAAATGAAGTATGAGCTAAATACATATAAAACAGCAAATAAAAAATATAAAATTGAAATTAACTGCTTACTGGTAATTGCTACTAAGAATTTATTTTGAGTTCTTTTATAAAAGAAAAATAATCAAAGGAAAATTTCGTGAAGTCTTTATAATCAATTTTAGGTTTTTTATCAGCAATATTTGGATACATTTCTTGCCAAGTATCCAAAATAAAATTAATTCGTTTTGTGGTCAAAGTTTTTTGTATAGTAATTTGACTTTCATTTTTTTCTGAAAAAGTATGTTTTGCTTCTAAGGCTTCAAAAAAATTTGGATAAAGAATTTGAAAATAAAGATGCAAAAATTCTTTTGTCGGACGTGGCAATCCGTAATTGAACAAACAATAACCAGCAATATACTCAAAGACAAAAGGTGTAAACTCTTGCTGTTCGTTTTTGTCGAACCAAGAAGCAGCCTGTAATTGTTTTTCTACTATTTCTTTGATTTCTTGTTCATAAGCAGGTTTAGAAATCCCAAATGTTGCTTTGGTCTCATAAAAGTTAGAAGCTAATTCTTTATCAGAAAGAGTAAGTAATTTTTCAAATTCTTTTATTGCATAGTCATTGCGTTGCACGGGCAAACGGTTTTGGTCATAGAAAACTACTTTATGAATATCTTCCAAAATTGCCGTAATCGTTCCTTCTGGAGTAAGCAAATAATCTATTCGATACAAAAGTGTCAGAAGCATATATGAGATGGCAGAAGCAAGACGTTCAGCATTCAATTTTTCTATTTCGTCTAGCGTTTCTTTTATCCATTTTTTCAAGAAGCGAAGTTTTACTTGTTGCTGCTTTTCTGACAAAAATTCAATATGTTTATCATCAATAGATTCTAATTGATTTGTAAACTCATTCAATAATAAATCATCTTGTGCATCCGAACGAGTAGCGATTTCTCTAAGCCCATTGTATAACTTACCTGCAAAACTATCAACCGTATTGGTCGTAAAACGAATCCAGATAACTCCATTTTCGTCTAATGAAAACCCACTATACAAAAGATTGTAATTCATCTCCATTAAACGCCTTCCCAAAGCGACATGCAAATCTTCTTTTAGTTGTACTAGCTTTACTTCCCCTACAAACTCTTCAGAATTAGCAAAACCACGCACTATTTTTGAGCCTTGCTGCAATGTAAAGTCTATTTTGAAATCTGCTATATTTCCATCTTTATTAATCTGAACAGTATCATAATTTAGGTTACTTTCGTTATCATCAAGCAGATAATTAAAAAACTCTAAATAGGCTTGTAGATAATTTTTTTCTTCAAAAAAGCCTGTCGACCTTGCCCACGCATCATATTTTTCTAGTGTTTTGTGTGCATCAGAGTATCTACCAAATCGTATATCAATTCCATCATTAGTGTCCGTTTGTCCGACAAAGGCTGTTATAATTTTTTTGAAAAGCATATCTCTTTTTTTGTTTGTAAGCGACAATTCAAATTCAATTTAAGGAAAGAATCTCAAAAATAACTGGTATTTTTTTGAAAATGCTCTTTATTGTTTGTATTTTTAATAAAAAAAGAAATCTTAGACCATAAAGTGCTAGTAAAATCTTAACTTTGAATTTTGTTTACTTTCTTTTACTAACAATTATGAATTAACGCCATTATTGTTTTTTTAGCGTAGTAACAATAACTACACTCTGAAAACATAGGTTTAAAGCCTAAAAGAAGACCTAATAGTTTTTATAAGAAAGCTCTGTAAAACCATACCTTTTGAAGCTAATTTTGCTAAATAATTTTATCAAGAAACAAGTTATATCAATACTATAAATTTATGAAATTTCTATTCAAAAAATATTTATATTTATCTCTCTTATTCGTAGGATTGATAATTGGCTTTTTTAGATGTGTTGCGATTGAAGACTTGATAGCTCCCACTATTGGAGATTTTGTTTTAGAAGAAAGATACAACATAACAGACTCAATACTAGTAACAGTAAATTTATTTGATAATTTTGTAGTAGAAAAAGCAGACATTACTATAAAAAAAGTAGGTGGCAATAGTTCACTTGATACTACGATAACTATAAGCACAGATAGTACGCAGGCGAGGTTAGTAAATCTAGTTGATTATCCTATTTTCATTCCTGTTGATGCTGCTTTAGGAGAATATACGTTTACACTTACCGTGGCTGATGGCATAGAGGATGAGAATAATCCTCCTCCAAATATAACTACTATTGAAAAAACTTTTTTTGTAGATGGTGATGGTAGTGCGCCTCTTGTTGATGGTATTGAGTTGGATTTGGATTTAGATATTAATATAGACAATCTATTAATAAGTGCATTTCCAGATGGTGTAACGTATCAAGCTTGTAGGTCAAGTATAATTCCAATTTCAGGAACAGCTAGTGACAACGTGGGTATAGAAAGTATATTGGCAGAGTTTAGAACAGAACAAGGTACATCTATTGTTTCTAGCCGAAGAGAATTTACTTTTAGTGGAGAAACTAAACCTTTACAAATCGTATTAGAAGATGTTTTTGAAACAAATCCTATCGTAGTTCCAAGTCAAGGTAATCCTCCTAATAATAATTTTATAGCAAACAATACTCAATTAGAGCTTGTCATTGTTGCAACAGATATAAATGGTCAATCTGCTAGTAAAGCTATTCCTTTTATGATAGATTGTGATGACCAAAGTCCAATTATTCAAAGTATTATTACAAATCCACCTTTGAATGAAACTAATGGCGATTCTGTGAAAGTAATACAAGGACAAGAATTATTTATTACTGGTGGTATTGTTAGCGATAAGCGTGAAACAACATCAATTGAAAATGATGGATTATTAAAAAATATTTCTGTTTATTTTAATAATGAAGATGCTCCTTTCAAAACTTGGTTTATAAATAGCGATACTATAAATCTTAAAAACCTTGATAGTATTCCTCTTGCTATTCCTATTCCTCCAAACCCACAAACAACTGATAATTATTCGTTTACTGTTGAAGCTACTGATTTTGCTGGTAATGAGCCTACAAGGGAGACAATAAGAATAAAGATTATAGAAAATGAACCTCCTAATTTATCATCAGTACAGTTTACATTTGGAGATGCTGACATAATAAGAAATTTTAGCAATAACCCAAGGGAAGAAGAAAGTATTTCAGTAGATATTACCTATCGTTTAGTAAAAGGTATAACTGATGAATCAGGCTTATCCAATTACATTGCTACTTGGCAAAGAGAACAAGAAGCCCCAATCACAATAGGGGAATTAAGCAATATAAACTCTAACGATATTCAATTCGTATCTAGTGGTAACGACGACGCTTTTACAAAGCAATATGTTCCTTTTGCAG
Source organism: Bernardetia sp. ABR2-2B (assembly GCF_037126435.1). Classification (GTDB taxonomy): domain Bacteria; phylum Bacteroidota; class Bacteroidia; order Cytophagales; family Bernardetiaceae; genus Bernardetia. The sequence continues at coordinate 1,111,580 of NZ_CP147020.1, forward strand.
TAGAAGAAGGTACAAGAGTAGGTACTCGTTATACTCTCACTATACAAGCTGAGGATACTTCTGGTAAGTTTATTGAGCAAACTTACTATTTTATCGTTACCGAATAAAATCATCATCTAATGTCAGAGAGAGAGTAGCCTACACAAAGAGTTGTTCTTTCTTTTATTTTTCTAAAAAATCATAATACGTGAATACAATTTTCCTATTATTAGGAGGAAATCTAGGAGATAGAGAAGCGACTATTTCGGAAGCAAAAAAGTATATTTCTTTACAGATTGGAAATATAGAAAAAGAATCTAGTCTCTATCAAACGGCAGCTTGGGGTGTAGAGAATCAGCCTTCTTTTCTCAATCAAGTAATAGAAATATCTACACTTCTATCAGCACAAGAAATACTCTTTCAAATAGAAGAGATAGAAAAAAAGCTAGGCAGAAAACGCTATCAAAAATGGTATGCCCGAACGATTGATATAGATATTCTATATTATGAAAATGAGATTTTGGAAGAAGAAGAAAATGATAGTAAGAAACAAAAAGACTTAAAAATCCCTCATCCATTTTTGCATCAACGTCGTTTTACGCTTGTTCCTTTGGTAGAGATTGCTCCTTATTTTGTACATCCTATTTTAGAAAAGACAAATAAAGAGCTTTTGGAGATTTGTTTGGATAAGCTGCCTGTGGAGCAGTTGGTAGTGAATGGATAATTTAAAATTGACAATTTACTGGTTATCAAAGCATAAAAACTTTGTCAGCAGTTTTTTGGTAATCCAAAAATAGCTATGACAATAGTTTGAGTACACAACTATTAACAGCCTTCTTGGAAAGACTGTCAAAGTTTAAAAAAATACTATATTTTATTTGATTATCTAAACACGAATCCCCATAATAGCAATATCATCACGTTGTTTTGTATCTCCTTGATGAACAAGTAACATATCTGTAAGCTCTTGCTTTTGCTTTTGGGCAGGTAGTGAACCAATATTTTTTAATACATTTTGTAATTGCAGACTACCAATTTTTTTACCATTACTATTGGGTTGGTCAGCATATCCATCAGAAGTTAGATAAATCATATCTCCACTTTCAAGTTGAATTTCGGTTGTAGTGAACACCTTTTCGTCTTTTGCTCGTTTTCTTCCTCCAATAGATTTTCTATCTCCTTTTACTTCTTTAAAAATACCATCTTTTTTAGTAATATAAAGAGGTCTTTTTGCTCCCGAAAACCATACTTGATGTGTTTTGAGATTGATTTTACAGAAGCAAACATCCATTCCATCCGTATTTCTGTTGTCCTGTTGAGAAAGAGAAGTTCTGATTTTTGTATTCAATAGTTCAAGTGTTTCACAAGGTTTTAGTGTTCGGTTTTGTTGTACCATATCACTCAAAAGTGAACTTCCAATCATAGACATAAACGCCCCTGGAACTCCGTGTCCAGTACAGTCTGCCACAGCAACATACACAATATCTCCCAAATTTTTGAACCAATAAAAATCTCCAGAAACAATATCTAAAGGTTCATAAACAGTAAATACTTCAGGCAAATGCTCCTTTAATTCTGTTTCGGTAGGTAAAATAGCTTTCTGAATCGTTTCGGCATAACGCAAACTATCCGTCATATTTTTGTTCTTTTCTTCTAATTCTTTTGTGCGTTCTTTTACCTGTAATTCTAATAAAGCCTGTTGGTTTTTACTTCTTTTGATTCTAGCTATATAAAAAGTAGAAATAATTCCTACAATAAAAAAAACTCCCAGCACTCTAAACCATAGACGCTCCCAAACAGGTGTCGAAACATTTATATACAGAGCAATTCCGTCTTCATTCCAAACCTCATCAGAGTTAGATGCTTTTACACGAAAAATATAGTTTCCATACGGCAATGTCGGATAATTGACAAATCTACGCCCAGAATTTACATACGTCCATTCTTCATCTAGTCCTTCCATTTTATAAGCATACATATTCTTTTTTGGGTCAGAAAAATGTAATGCAGAAAATTCTAGTGAAAAGCCTGTTTTTTCATAATCTAAAGTAAGACTATCAGCCGTCAAGATATAACTATCCAATGGATTTTCAACTCTAGTAATAAAGTCTATAAAAGGAAGTGATTTAGAAAAAATTTCTATTTCTGTAAAGACAAGTTGAGGAGGCAAAGGGTCGTCTTTAATTTCAGTTGGAAAGAAAGCATTATAACCATCTTTTCCACCAAAAAACAACTCTCCTTTTTCACTTTCATAATACGAACCAGCCAAAAATTCTTGTCCTTGCAAACCGTTTGTTTCATCATAAGACTTTGCTCTCAATGTTTCTAAAGAAAAACGAGAAATACCTTTATTTGTAGAAAGCCATAGATTATTGTCTTCCCCTAAAATGACTGAATAAATCATATCAGTAGGTAGTCCATCTTTTCTTGAGAAATAACTTAATGAATCTTGTTTTGGAAAATAACGAATCAAACCTTTGCTAGAACTAAACCAAACACTACTATCGCCCACCTCTTCGATAGCACTTACCCAAACTTCAAGGTCTTTTCGTTTGTCTAAAATAACCTTCTCTGTCGCAATATCATATAAATATGCTCCTGTTGGTGTTCCTACCCAAATTGTATTTTTGTCTGTTGATTTTGCAGAAAGCATAATTTCATTATCTGATAGCTTTGATTCTCCTTCAATCTTCACTTCGAAATCATTCAAGGCACGATTATATTTACATAAATCTCCTTCAAAAGTAAGTACCCAAATTTCGCCTTTTTTGTCTGTGAAAATTTCTGCTATTCTACTAGATGGTAATCCTTCCCAGTGTTTTTTGTACTGAATAATAGTCAGTTTTCCATTTTTATAAGAAAAACGCCCTACTCCTCTATCTCTTGTACTACACCACGTCGTTCCATAGAGGTCTTGTGTAATTCCTGTTACATCATCACTTGGCATTGCGTGTGAATAACGAGAATATTGCGTAAACCAACCGTTTGCAATATTAGGGTTATATCTAAAAATACCTGCTTTTTTTGTTCCTATCCACGTTTTTCCTTCATCATCTTTGTAGAAGCAAGTAATATTATTATCTTGAATTCCATTTTTACGAATATCATTTACCGAACGATATAATCTAAATTTGACTTTCTGTGGGTCATATTTATTCAGTCCTCCTTGTTCTGTTCCAAACCAAAAAACTCCTGTACGGTCTTGAAAAAGAACTTTTATTCCTGCATTATCACTCAAACTAAAGGGGTTATAAACATCTTTTTGAAAACGAAGAAAGCCCGATTTTTCATTCAAATATTTATTCAATCCTTGTGAAGCAGTTCCTATCCAAAGCGTTCCTGCTTTATCTACCAAAAGACCTGTGATGTGATTTTCACTAATAGAATTTTCATCATTCGTTTTATGGACAAAAGAAGTAAAAGAATCATCATTCTGTTTTTCAGTTTGTTTCTGACTAGATAATTTATCTAAATGAAGAGCCTGTAAGCCACTTTTTGTTCCTATCCAAACTACACTTGCTGTTGCATCTACTGCCAATGAGGTAATATGATTATCCAAAAGTCCGTTATCTGTATCAAAATGTCTTACTTGTTCGTTGGTTTGAGCTAGTGCAATTCTGTACAAACCAAGTGAATCTGAACCTATCCATATAGCACCTTTAGTATCTTGAGTAATAGCAGAAATAGGTAAATCTTTCAAAATGGCTAACTTTTGATTATTAGCAGCAAAATGTATCCATTCGTTTTTTTTCTCTTGATAAAAACTCAATCCTTCTTTACTTCCTACCCAAATATTGTCTTTATTATCTCTAAATAGATTATTGATTTGCGTGTGTGGGATAGCTCCAGTTTCTCCAAACTGAACTTGCTCAAAGGTATTTTCATTTCTAATCCACTTACTGATTCCTTCTTCTGTTCCTACCCAAATATTACCTTTTTTATCTTCACAAAGTGCCTTGATAGAATTATTTGTAAGAGAAGTTGAATCATTAGGTAGATGTTTGTAATCCACCAACGAATAGCCATCATATCTATGCAAACCATCAGGAGTTCCTATCCATAAGAAGCCTTGCTTATCTTGAATAAGTGCTGTAATATTGTTTTGTGAAAGACCTTCTGATGTTGTTATTGCTGAAAAACGAATGCTTTGAGCAAAAGAAGTAGAAAAATAGACTACAAAAAGTAGTAAAAATAAGAAGGTTGATAAGAAAGCAAATATTTTATTAGAATAAAATAATTTACTGTTCCTTTTTTTGGAGGAAAAAAATTGCATAGACTTGCAAAAATTAGTAATTTCTAGGATAGAATAATATAGGATAATAGTAACCTAAAAATACACAAATTCTATAATCTAAAAAAATCTAATTTCAATTTGGACTAAAAACTAAGTAAACTCTTCAGAAATAAGTACAACAAACTTATTTAATTGTAAATTAATAAGAGTTACAGATATAAATCAATTTATTTTATGGAAAAGATATTAGACAGACAAGAACAAATAAATCTCAAAAGAAATAAAACTTGGCTAATTATTATACTGACAAATACTATTTTGATAAGTGGCATGTTTTGGGTTTTCGAATCAGCACAAGACGTAGGAAAACTATTTGTAGGTGGGTTAGGAGTTATTTCCATTCTTTCAATAAATCCAATTGTCGCAATGATTTTACTTTTTTTTACAGACTCAAAGGATTGGAAAAAATGGTGCTTTACTGCCTGTATTGTATCTTTAGTAATTTCTGTACTCTATTTTTCTATTCTGTTTTGAAAAACTATATCACAAAAAGATGTATCTTTTCCTACCAAAATTTCAAATCGTAATTTTTAATTCGTAATTAATACATGGATAATCTTCGTGCTATTTTAGATACTTTTTCGGAGGAGGAAAAAAAGGCTCTTCACGCTTTCGTGCAGCGTCAAAAAATCCGTAAAAATAGAAAAGACCTTCAACTTTTAGAACTCTTACAAGAAGAAACTGTCTATAATGGGAAAGAATTATTGATACAGCTTTATCCAAAAACAAAGAATAAGGTGGCTTATCATGCGCTTCGCAGAAGGCTGATGCAACATTTTATAGATTTTATTACGCTTTCAAGAAGTACCGACCAAACTATTGAAGGAACTGATATTATGGGAATACTTTCGCTCTCTCACTACCTTTTTGAAGTAAACCTAGAAAGTATTGCTTGGAAGTACCTCAAAAAAGCAGAAAATCAAGCTCGTGAAAATGAACAATACCATCTTCTCAATTCAATTTATAACTTAGCACTTGCAAATACAAATAGTGAATTTGCACCTAATTTTGATGAGCTTTTAAGGTTACGCAATCAAAATAAAATTTTTGCAGAACAAGAAGAACGAGCGCATATTGCCAATTGCATCTTAAAAAATCAACTCGCAGAAGCAAAACGAGAAGGAAAGGTATTAGATTTTGATAAAATAATGAATCAAATTTTGGAAGAATGGGACTTGACAAAAGTTGTAACTGAACGCCCTAGAATCCGTTTCAATTTACTTTCCATTGCTAGAAATGCCGTAGTTGCTAAAAAAGAATATTATAGTTTCGAATCTTTTTTACGTCTGAATTATGATGAGTTATTAAAAGATATGATGATTTCAGAAAAAAATCAATCTTACAATCAATATTATAGGCTCTCATTGCTTTATATGTTGGCTCATCTTTTATATCGCAACAAAAAATTTAATGAATCCTTGTCTTACCTTGAAGAATTTCAAGATATTTTAGAATCTTCTTCCAAAAATTCAAAAAGTTATAAAACCTCTTTTTACTCCAAATTTACGCTCTTGAAGGCTGCAAACCTTGCTTTTACAGAAGAGCGAGACAAAGCTATCGAATTATTAGAAAATTTACTCAAAAAAAATAAGTCTATTCTCTCAACCAACGATGTTTTGAATACGCATCTAAATTTGGTTTTTTATCACTTTCAAAAAGACGATTTTAAGAAAGCAAATAAAGTTTTATTAGATTTTGGTCATTCTGATACTTGGGTAGAGAAAAAAATGGGGAAAGAGTGGGTTGTTAGAAAATGGCTTATTGAATCTGTGTTGCAATTTGAGCTTAAAAATGATGATATTGCACGAAAAATTATTGCTAAAATAAAACAAAAATATGCTTCTCTTTTAGGGCAGTCTAATTATCAAAACAGTAAGCCTTTTTTGAATCTTTTAGAAGAATATATGCGTTATCCACAGCGAGTTACGCAGTCTGATTTTTCGGAAAAAGTAGAGAAGGTAATTACTTTTGCAGAAAGTAGCCAACAAGAAGATTTGCAAGAAATGGCATTTTATGCGTGGCTAAAATCCAAAATGGAAAGAAGAAATTATTATGAGACACTCTTAGAATTAGCCAATAAAGTAAATTAAGGTTTTTTTACTTGATTTGGAAATAGACAGAAATCTATGTTTCTTTATTGTAAAATATTAAAGCTACTACTTTACTAAACAATGCACTTACAAAAACTATATATAGTTCTGTTATCGTTCTTTTTCTCTTTTATCTTGTTTTCTAGCTTTGCTAACAAATCAGATAGTTTAATTAGTGCCTATAAATCTGTTAGTAAAAAAGACCAAATAAAGTGGATTAATAAACTTGTAGAAGCTGACATAAAATCAGAGGAGAAAAAAAAGGTTTTGAATTTTATATTGGAGCAGAATAAAAATGATAAAATACTAAAAGCAAAGATATATGTGACTTTTGGTTTTTTAGAAGAGCAAAATAAAAAATTCCCTAAAGCTATTGAAGCCTATGAAAAAGCTTTGTTTATACAAAAAGAATCAAACCAAATTGCTTTAGATACGCTTGTCAATCAATGGAAAATCAATTTAGCTACTGTTTATCAAGCTATTGGAGATGACCAAAAAGCATATGTTATTTTTATGGAAGTATTAAAAAATATTGAAAAAGATACTGATAAGAATAGTAAAAAAGAGTTGATAGCAGATATAAGCAAAAGAATTGGAGATGTACATCGTAACCTAAAAAATGAAGATAAAGCTATTGAATACTATCAAAGAGCCCTCGAATTATATCAAGAGTTAAACATAAAACAAGGAAAAGCATCTACTTCAAATAGTTTAGGAATTCTTTACTCTGACCAAGGCAATCCTCAAAAAGCATTAGAGTTTTATAGAAAAACATTACAACTTTGTAGAGAAATAGGCTATGAAAGAGGGGTTTCATTTACGCTCAATAATATTGGCTACGAACTTTTTGTCTTAAAAAATTATGACTCAGCTTTTTATTATTATGAAGATGCTCTCAAACTCAAAGAAGAACTAAATAACCCTTCTAGCATGTCTGCTACTTTAGTAAATATGGGACAAGTTCGCTTGGTTCAAGAAGAATATACAGCAGCAAAATTATTGTTTCAGAAAAGCTTAGACCTTGCTATCAAAACAGAAAATAGTTCAGTAGAGTTAGAAAATTATGAATATCTCACACAGCTTTATCAAAAAATTGGAAAGTCAGATGAAGCCTTAGAAAACCTTCAAAAATACGTAGAACTAAAAGAAGTTATTTCTGAAGAAAGTAAATTAGAACAAATAAATGAGTTAGAAGCTCGTTTTCAAGCAGGAAAAAAACAACAACAAATTGATTTTTTACAACAAAAATCTGAATGGGAAACAGGAAAAAGTTATCTGTTAGGAGGAGTAGCACTTTTGGCTATCATTGTTGTCTTTTTGGCTTTTAGAAGAATTAGAGAAAAACATAAAGTAAATCAACTTTTAGGAAAAAAAAATAATGAAGTTACAACTGCAAATCAAAAAGTAAAAGAAAGTATTGTATATGCTAAACATATTCAAGATGCTATTCAAGTCAATGAAACACAGCTTTTTGAATATTTTCCTACTCATTTTATTCTCAACCGTCCTAGAGATATTGTAGGTGGAGATTGTCTTTGGTTTGCTCAGAAAGAAGAGGTTTTTTATATGGCTTTGGCTGACTGTACAGGTCATGGCGTTTCGGGTGCTTTCATGACTATTCTTTGTAATTCTTTACTAAATGATATTTTTAAGCATAATAATTCAGCAAATAATGAACTTAATCCTGCCGAAATACTAGAAAAATTAGATGATTTATTAGAGGAGAATTTGCATCAAAAACAAACTCAAATAATGAGTGGAATGGACATTGCAATTCTGAAAATAGATGCAAAAGAAAATAAAATAGTTTATGCAGGTGCAAAAATCCCTCTTTATTATAAATTGCAAAATTCAAAATTAATATCCATCAAAGCTACACGAAGACCAATAGGAGAGCAGCAGTTTAGACACAAACGAACAAACTTTAAAAATCATTTTTTAGATATCGAAAAGGGAATGCGTATTTATCTGACTTCAGACGGTTATCAAGACCAGTTTGGAGGAGCAGAGAATAAGAAATTTATGAGAAAAAATTTTGAAAAGTTAATTTCTACTGATATTCCTATCTCTAATCAAGAAAAAGAAGTAGTTGATAAATTAGAAAATTGGAAAGGAAAAGAGCATCAAACTGATGATATTATGGTGGTTGGAATAGAGTTTTAAAACAATTTGAGTTTAAGTAGTTATACTGTAATGGAAAATATCTTTTTTACAAGCTGGGAAAACGTTGCTAGAGTTATCATTATGACTTTTTTAGCTTATGTTTCATTAATTTTTTTGATACGAATTTCAGGGAAACGTACACTTTCAAAAATGAATGCTTTTGATTTTGTAGTTACAATAGCTCTAGGTTCGGCTTTTGCAACTATTTCACTCAATGATAATATTGCAATTGCAGAGGGAGTTACATGTTTTGCAATTCTTGTATTTATGCAGTATATAATTACGTGGCTTTCAGTTCGTTTTAGAGGCTTTAAGAAATTAATTAGTGGCAATCCTATTTTGTTATTGTACAAAGGAGAATTATACGAAGATATTTTAAAACAAGAAAGAATTGCAATTGATGAGATTTATTTAAGTGCTAGAAAAGAAGGAATAGATAATTTGAATGATATTGACGCTATCGTTTTGGAAACAACAGGAGATATAAGCATTATGAAAAAGATAAGTAACAAAGAAGCCGAAGCTATGAAAGATGTGAAGATGAGCGATTCCTAGATATTAGAATTTTGTCCTCAAAACAAATTCAAAACTACGCCCCACCATCGGATAAAAAGCCATAGATTGATATTGAAAATCAAAAATATTCTGACAGTTCAATTCCAAAACAAACTTTGCTTTTTTATAATTGATTGTTTTTCCTAAAGAAAAATTAGCCAAAAAATAAGACGGTAAATATTCTGTATTTGTTGTGGTCGTAAAGCGTCTTCCCACAAACTGCTGTTCTACTCTCAAAAACTGACTTTTATAGGCTGCATATAAAAAACTTTTTTGCTGATGAAAAGGCGTATAAATAAGTTGTTTTCCCTTTGATTCATCTAAATCTCTAATTTCTTCTAAGTTTTTAGAGTTAGTATAAGTGTAGGAAATATTTGCTTCAAGATTGAAATTTTGAGTAGATTTCTTAAAGAATAAATTACTTTCAATTCCCTGCGAAAAGACAGAACGCAAATTTTCAGGTCGCCAATAACCAGCCACAGCAGGAGACCACAAAATCCAATCTTCCATCTTTGCCCAAAAGTAAAGCGAAGACAAAGAAAGCTTTGTTTTTTCTTTATTTATAAAATGATAAACTGCCGAAAACTCTCCGTTCCAACCTTCTTCATTTCGTAAGTCAGGATTACCGACAGGAAACCAATATCTATCATTCAAGGTAGGCGCACGAAAATTACGAGCTGCATTAACTTTGACTTCCAAATTATTTTTAATAAAACCAATTCCCAAAGAAGGCAAAAAAGATTGAAACTCATTATTCAAAACTACTTGACGAACTAAAAAATTTGTCTGAAAGAAACTGAAAGGAGAGTATTCTACTGAAGCAAAAATACTTTGTTGTGCTTGTGTTTTTGTACTGTTAAGACCATCTACGTAGGCAAAATCTTGTCTTAGCCGAATTCCTGTTTGTAAAAGAATTTGACTTGAAGGAGCATATTTTATTTCTGAAAGTGCGTGATACGATTCATTTTTTGTTTTGGAAACAATTTGAGAAACTTCATTTCTATATTCTAAAAAGTCATACAGATAACCTGCTTTCGTGCTGATTTCGAAGTTTTTTTTCTTGTATTTCCATTGTAATAAATTTCTTACAGAAAAGTCATCTTGTGTTTCTTTATTTATGGGAACTGTTATTGGTGGTGAAAGTTCTCGGTTTGCATCTTGCGCCCAAAAATGATACGAAAATTGATGATTTGAAAGTCTAGCTGTATTTTTTGGTAAAAAATAAACTTCTTGAACCATTCCCTTTTGCTGCGTGGCTGCTCTTTTTCTTATGAATGTCTCTCCTCTATAATTGTAGGGATAATCATTTTTGGCAGATTTATAAAAAAGACGACTTGTAGCTTTTATATGTAGCCTTTTAGAATTTGATAAAAAATAAGAAGTTGTCAGAAGCTGTTTAAAAGTGTGAAAACTTCCAATAGATTGAATCCAATTTAGAGAAAAATCATTCTTCTTACTGTCATTATCAACTAGATTTTTAGGATTATGATTTAAAGAAATTCCACCTCCAAAGCCTCCTTCTCCATAACGCAAACTTGCAGCTCCATAGTGAACATTTACCTCATCTAACAATCCAACAGGAAAAAGAGAAAAATCTACTTGTCCCAACGTCGGAGAATTAAGAGGAATTCCTTCCCAAAAAACTTGTGTGTGTCCTGCGCTCGTTCCACGAAAAGAAGGAGAAGCCAACCCAGAAATACTATAAAACTTCAAAAAAATAGGTGTTCGATAGGACAAAAGCCTACCCAAATCCGAAGTCTGATAACTTGTCATTGCCAAAGAATCTAACTTTTGAACTTCAAAACCTGCTGCTTTTTCTTCTAAAGAATTTGATTGAATTTCGACAGCATTTAATTGAATAACAGAATCTTGTTCAGAATTGGTTTGGGCAAAAATAAAATGACTGATAAAGAAGAATGATAGAAAGAAGGCAATTTTTGACACAATTTTTATTTTTAGCTAAACTTTGTCAATAGTCTGACAATAGTTAGTATTAATTTAGGTATCTGAAACTGACAAAGTTTTAGAAGTACGCAAAATTACAATTTTTCTATGAACTCTTTACACGCCTTAGCAGGGTCTTGGTTTTTCATAAAATATTCTCCCATCAAAAAACCTTGAAAGCCTTTTTCTTTGAGCTTTAAAACAGTTTCCACATCAGAAAGACCACTTTCAGAAATCAAGACAAAATCATTTTGAGTTTCTTGTTTTATTTTCTGAATTTCATCAAAGAGTCGCATAGATTCCTCAATATCTACTGTAAAAGTCTTTAAGTTTCGGTTATTTACTCCGACGGCATCTACTAAATGAGCAATTTCTTTTACTTGTTCTAGCTCTTCTTCTGCATGAATTTCTAACAAAACTTCTAAACCGAGTTTTTTTGCTTTTTCTGCAAGTTCTAAGCATCTTTTGGGAGAAAGCACAGCAGCAATCAGCAAAATCACGTCTGTACCACTTGCTTTTGCACGATAAATTTGAAACTCATCTATCATAAAATCTTTTCTCAAAATAGGAATTTCATTGTAAGCACGAGCAATTTCTAAATCGCCTATTTGTCCACCAAAAAACTCTGTATCTGTCAGAACTGAAAGTGCAGAAGCACCAGCAGAAGCATAGCCTTGAGTAATTTCGATGACATCAACTGAATCATTAATTATTCCCTTTGAGGGAGACTTTCGCTTAAATTCTGCAATAATTCCAGAACCATTTCGGATAGCATCTTTAAAAGAAAGTGTTTCTCTATTAAAAAAAGGCTTTTGCTTTAGACTTTCGATAGAAATTTCTTTTTTAAGCTGAGCAACTTCTTTTTGTTTGTGAAGGATTATTTTTTCTAGCATATTTTAATTGGTAGGGTCAAGACATGTCTTGACCGTACAAGTACAAGTTGTAAGTTTAATTTTATATTTAGTTTGCTACTATGCAAATTGAGGAGAAAGTTCTAATAGTTTTTTCAAAGAATCTAAAGCCTTTCCACTTTCCAAAGATTCTTTTGCCATTGCTTTTGCATCTTCGAAAGAAGTTTCCTTATTTGTATTTCTGAAAGCTGTTTCGATAGCAATAGCAGAGTTTGTCAAGATAACTTCGGTTTGTGGTTTGGTAGCTTCATTTTTCAAAACATTCGTAAATATTTTAGCAGCTTCTTCTATTGTGTTTCCTCCTTCAATCTGATTAGCTTCCAATGTTTTTGCTCCTAATTCTTTTGGAGAGATAATAAATTCGCCTTTATTAGAAATCATTTTGAAAGGAGAAGTAAGCGAAATTTCATCATAACCAGCCAATGAATGTATAATAGAAAACTGTGAATCTTCCTGTTTTTGATACAAATAAGCATACAAACGAGCCAACTCTAAACTAAAAACACCAATCATTTGACGCTTCACAAAAGCAGGGTTTACCATAGGACCTAGCATGTTGAAGAACGTTTTTGTTCCCAAACGCAGACGAACAGGCGCAACAGCCTTCGCAGCAGGGTGAAACAGAGGAGCGTGTAGAAAACAAATATTTGCTTCTTCAATTTGACGTTGCAAGACAGATTCATCAGTTGTAAAGACAATTCCTAAATGCTCTAATACATTGGAAGAACCACAAGACGAAGAAACACCATAGTTTCCGTGTTTGGCAACCTTCACACCTGCACCTGCCAAAACAAAAGATGTAATTGTAGAAATATTAAACGTATTTTTGCCATCGCCACCTGTTCCACATAAATCTATCGCATCATAAGCCGACAAATCTACACGCAAACACGTTTCTAGCATCGCATCACGAAAGCCCAAAAGCTCATCTACGGTAATACTTCGCATATTAAAAACCGTCAGAAAAGAGGCTATTTGTAGTTGATTATATTCTCCATTTGCCATTTTTAACAAGAGATTTTTTGCTTCTTCTCTTGTGATGGTGTGGTGTTCGTATAAGTGATTTAGTATGTTTTTCATTTATTTATTTTTTTAATTGAATTTCAGTATGGTTATCATAAGAATTATTTACATCAAGAAAATCATCTAAGATAATGGCTGTATATTTTTTTTCCTTCACAATATTTTTTACCATTGAAAAAATATATTCTGTTCCAATAGGAGAAATACCCAGAAAGTTGAATACTACTACATCTGCTTTGCTAAAACAACTAAGAATAGAAATAAATCGATGTAAATCAGTAGGTAACTTATTTACCTTAGTTTCAAGTAATTTTGATTTATCTAATTCAGAATTGTGATAAATAGTCTGTATATGTTCTTTACCAACACGCTCTAAATTTATATTTCGTTCAAGATAGTTTTGTAGAGTTGGAGAAAAGATACCTCTAATGTACCCTATTCTTTCAAGTCCTGCTCCTGCAAAACAAACAGTCTTATAAATATTAACACTCTCACTCGTTTTTTGATTTAGAAAGATAGGAATAAGTTGTTCTAATATTTGCCAATAGTAACCACCTCCACGAATAAAAAAGTGATGTAAACTTCCTTCATTAACAGAAAAGGGAGGTAGATAAAACTTACCTAAGACTTGTATATCTTTAGTAGACTCTAAAACTTTCATAATTTTTCAAATTACACAGACTGGGAAGTCTGTGGTACGCTTTCCACCCAATTCTTAACAATCTGTTTTCCTTCTGGTGTAAGGATAGATTCTGGATGAAACTGAATGCCTTTTAGTTTATATTTTTTGTGAGAAATTGCCATAATTTCGCCTTGTTCATCTACGGCAGTTACTTCAAAACCCTCGGGCAAACTGTCCTTTTGAATAACCCAAGAATGATAACGCCCTACATTAAGTTTGGCTGGAAGTCCTGCAAACAGACTATCTTCTGTCAGAATTTTGATAGGAGTAGCCTTTCCGTGATACACTTCTGAAAGATTTTCTAATTTTGCGCCAAATACTTCTCCCAACGCTTGATGTCCCAAACAAACACCCAACATATCTTTTGTAGGTGCAAAGTGTTTGATGATTTCTAATAACTTTCCTGCTTCCGATGGAATGCCACCACCAGGGGAAAGTAATATTTTATCAAATTTTTCTAGTTCTTCTAAAGTTACTTCATCATTTCTAAAGACGGTAACTTGTGCGTGTTGTTCTTTATTGGTAGAAAACTCGCTTGTCAGTTCTCTCAAATAATGAACTAAATTATAAACGAAAGAATCGTAATTGTCTATGACTGCTATTTGTTTCATTTTTTATATTTTTATAACCGTCGTTGAGGCTCAAATGAAGCCGTCAACGAGGTTTTGATTTGTAAATTATTATTAAGTTTTATTTGTAAAGGGGGTATAGAGCAAATTAAAGGTTAAGAACTCGTCGCTCTATATGACGATTTCTTCTGCTAGTTTTAGAGCTTTTCTGAGAGCTGCTAATTTGTTTCCTACCTCGGCAAGTTCGTTTTCAGGAACAGAACCTTCTACTACTCCTGCACCTGCTTGGAAATAAAGTGAATTTTCTTTGCTCAAAAATGAGCGTATCATTATGGCGTGATTGTAATCTCCATTGAAACCAATAAAACCAACAGCACCACCATAATAACTACGGTTTTCGGGTTCATATTTATGAATAAGAGAAAGAGCATTTGGTTTTGGAGAACCTGAAAGCGTACCTGCTGGGAACGTATCGGCAGCAATCTGCAAAGGAGAAACCTCTGGCAAAAGTTGCCCACTTACTTCGGAAACCAAATGAATAACGTGAGAGAAATATTGTACTTCTCTGAAAACATCGACATTTATGTTTGTTCCGTTTCTACTCAAATCATTTCTTGCCAAATCTACAAGCATAACATGTTCGGCATTTTCTTTTGGGTCATTTTGAAGCTGGACAGCTAAAGCAGCATCAGCAGAATCATTTCCTGTTCGTTTGAAAGTTCCTGCAATCGGATGGATAGTTGCTTTTCTATTTTTTACTACAAGTTGCGCCTCTGGAGAAGAACCCATTAACTTAAAACTCCCATAGTCAAAATAAAACAAATATGGCGAAGGGTTTACGCTACGCAAAGCACGATAAACATTAAAATCATCACCTTCAAAGTCTTGTTTGTAACGTCTTGAGAGAACAATTTGGAATACATCGCCACGCTTACAGTGCGAAATTCCGTGTCCTACATTATCCAAAAAGTCTTCGTCTGTCATATTTGAAGTTTCAGAACCCTCTGTTTTGAAAGAATAGGTTGGTGCGTTTTTGTTTTGCAAAACATCTAATACTTTCTTGAAAGTAGGTTCATTTCCGTTTTCACTTTCCAACTGATGTTCAAAAATATGTAGTTCATTTTTGAAGTGATTGATAGCAATTACATACTTGAAAACGTGATACTGAACCAGAGGAATTTTGATTTTTTCCGTTTTTGGTGCATCTATTTTCTCAAAATACTTAACAGCATCATAAGTAGTATAACCAAAAAGTCCGTTTGTAATAAAGTTGAGTTTACTTTTTTCAGCTTTAAAACATTTTGAAAACTTTGTCAAAGATTCTGTTACTTCTGATGGATTTTCAATGACTTTCTCTGTGCTGCTTCCATCAGGAAAGGATTGATAAATCGTTTCGTTTTCTACTTTGAAATTCGCTATCGGCTCACAACAGATATACGTAAAGGCATTTTGATTGCCATGATAATCTGAAGATTCCAACAAAAAACTCATTGGATATTTATCTCTTAGTTTGAGATAAATTCCGACAGGTGTAAGCGTGTCAGCTAAGATTTTTTGGGTAAAGGTTTTTAGTTTGAAATTCATAGGTTTTAGTGTATGTGTCGTCAGTGGGGACACCAAAAACGGCGAGTTTGGATATTTTTTTATTTTTAAACAAAAAAAAGACTTATCACTTTTTTGCGATAAGTCTTTTGTATATAAATCAAAGATATAATTTTCTGTATTTTCCTAGTTATTTATTAGGTTCAGAATGCACACGACTTATCGCCTATATCTTTGATATAGTGCCACCACCATGCAGAGTTTGCAGAAGTAGATAGATAAGTAATATTTAAAATTGTATTTGTCATTCTGTTTGTAAGACTTTTTTGTTGTGTTATTTTGTCTATACACAAATCTACAAAAGTTTTTTGAGTTTACAAGTTTTTTATAAGTTTCTGAATTATTTTTTTTCAGAATTATGATTTTTAATTCTTGCCAACATTCCTGTATATGTATCTTATATTTGTAGTGATTTTCTCACTTCGTTTACAAAACTTTAAATTTCTGATTAAATTTATAGAACAAGTCTAAAAAAGAACGTTATTTTTGAGTAACTTAAATTTTAATCTATCCTTTACTTCCTTTTTTACTCAATAAAGCTCTTTTTGTCAATTCTCTACGTCCATTTATGTATCAAACTATTGAAATTTATAAAGAAGTAGTTATTCAAATTGCTACTCCAAAAGGCTCTGGAACAGGGTTTTATCTTCGTAATCATAATATAATTGTTACCAATCATCACGTTGTGGAAGGTTGTTCGGAAGTAGCTATAAGTGGAAAAAATGTTCCCAAACAACTTGCAGAGGTTTGTTTTACGGATACTCGGCTGGATTTGGCTTTTTTGATTGCTACTGATTTGAAAATGCCTACTATCGAATATTCACAAGAAGCAATTAGAGACGGAGAACAAATTGTAGCTATCGGACATCCGTACGGTCTTAAATACACGACTACTCAAGGAATTATTTCGAAGGCAAAACGTTTGCATAATGGCATAAATTATATTCAAGTAGATGCAGCCATCAACCCAGGAAATAGTGGTGGTCCTTTGGTAGATAATTTGGGAAGAGTAATTGGTGTCAATACATTTATTCATAGAGAGGGAACAGATTTAGGCTTTGCATTACCTTCTAATTATTTAGAGGAAACTCTGACTGATTTTGAGAGTTTTGGTAGAGAAAAGGCTGTTCGTTGTGGCTCTTGTACCAATGTTATTTTGCTTCCTAAAATTCAAAATTCCTATTGTCCTTCTTGTGGTTCGAAACTGATTGACTTTACGAAAGAACTTTATAAGCCTGTCGGAATTGCTCATTTGATAGAAGAATTAATTACACAATTGGGTAAAAATGCTAGTTTGGCTCGTGCTGGTGCAAATCGTTGGGAAATGGTAGAGGGAAGTGCAACAATAAACCTTTCTTATAACCCTGAAAGTGGATATATTTTTGGCGATGCCTTTCTGTGTAACCTTCCTAAAGATAATATTGGCGATACATATACTTTTTTATTAGAGCAAAATCATTCTTTGAAAGGACTTCGTTTTAGTGTCAATGGACAAGATATAATTCTTTCCTTTTCTATTTTTGGACAATATCTCAAGCTTCAGACAGCCGTAGATTTGGTAAAAAACCTATTAGAAAGAGCCGACTATTTTGATAATGTTTTGGTAAATGAATACGGTGCAACTTGGAGAAGACAAGAAGAATGGTAGAATTTTATTACTTCTCTTTGAGGAAAAAATCATACGCCAATTTTTGAATATTATCTGGATCTGTCCAGTAGAGTTCATCTAAATCATCAAGTCTTTTTTCTTCTTCTTTTGTTATATATTCTTTCAATACGATAGGAATATCCCATAATGCTTTTATCCTTTCATCATCTTTACATTTTGAGAGAATAAGTTCACATTCGGTAATGATTTCTAAATCCTTATTAGCATTTATTTTTTTAAGGACTTTTTGGGTTTCTAAGAAATTTTCATATCCCCAATTACAGAAAAACTGTATAAAACCTCCATTATACATATCAGATTCTAACCTCCAAATTCGTACAACTTCTTGTTCCTTTTGAGATAGATTTTCTAGTTTTCCTTTTTCTTTATCAAATAGTTTATCCATTACTTCGAATGAATAATCTTGAAATTCTTTTCTTATGTCCATAAATTAATACGTCTTAGTCATAGAAAGAGGCGTAACAATCGCAAAATCAGCCACACCTGTTTTCTCTAAAGAATCTAATTCTTTTTGGTCGGCTGCTGTGATTGTCATTACCTTCAAGTCTGGATTGTATTTTTTGAGATAATACACGATGCTTTCATAATTATCTGAATGATAAGAACCATTGAAATGTAGGAAAACTGAATTTTTATTTTCTGAATAGTATTTATTGATACGATACGCCATTGTTGCATCTTTTACGGCTTGTGCATAAGCAAAATTTGCAGCACTTTCATTTACGTTTTCCGTATCAGAAGTAGAATGAACTCCCATCATTTTGAGCATATTGGCATAGGCAGGTAATTTTAAATCTACTTCAACAGGCAAAGGCATCATAAACCATTTTGCATCTTCCGAAAGAGAATCCAAACTAGATAAACCCTTTTTGGAAACCAAAGAAGCATAACGACGAGGAATATTTGTAGCTACAAAATCAAGATTGTTTTCCTTCGCAAATTCTACCAAAGGCTTGTAATCTGTTTTATAATTGTTCCATAATCTAGCTTCGGCTTCAAAGTTTTTTTCTGTAATAATATCATTCAGATATTCATCTAAAATAGTTTGATTATCAGCTTCAAACATTTCTGCGCCTAAAATCAGATTGTTTTTACTATACTTTTTGCTTTGATTTTCAGATTTATTTTTATTTATTTCTTTATATAAACCTTTTGTAAGCTCAATTTGTAGCCAATGAATAATCGGATTATTATGGCTTTCTCCAAAAAGAATAATATCGGCTTCTTGTGCCTTTTCTAAGATAGACTTGTAAGATGATTTTTTTCCTGCTGCATCAAAAATTTGATAAGCTGGTTTGTCAGTTTGGAAAGACATAAGTAGAAGAAGTAATAAGGCAAGGAAAGAAATGTTATATTTTTTCATTAGTTTTTTTCTTAGAAGAATCCACCTATACGAATTTGTAAAGGACTTGTATATAGAGAATTAAACTCATCATAAAAAGGATTATAGAGAGCCGAAATTGTAAAAGCTGAACGATTTCCTATTGGAAATGCAAATCCTCCACCAATAAAAAAGGCTGGAAATAATTCTGTTCCTTCGGCTGTGCCATTAAAATTATTAATAGAATATTTGGCAAAAAGTGTTTCATATTCAGTATGTGCAAATAAATTTCCTACTCCCAGAAAATCATTCGCAATATTATAACGAGAAAATACACGCCCTCCATAAATACTTTGTTTTCCCAACAAATTACCGAATCTATCATTTATCCTTTGGTATTGATATGTTATACCTACTCCTGCTGAAAATCTTGGAGTAATTCTATATCCTACCATTGGTGAAACATCTATAAATGTTTGGTTTCCAAAACTAGCTCCAAAATTTCCACCAAAAAACAGACGGTCAATAAAACGCATTTTTTCCTCCTCCTCATCATCTTCACTTTCTTTATCGCCTTCTATTACGACTGGTTCTTCTTCTTTTGGTTTTTCTACTTCTACGCCTTCTACTTGTGCAAAGGAAACTGAATAGAAAAATGATAATGCAATAATTAAGATTATTTTTTTCATTGTTTTTATATTTTAGATATTCAAACCTATAAGGTTTTGAAAACCTTATAGGTTTCTTATTTTTTTAATACGCCCTTACTTTTTTGCCTTCCATAAAATTAATAAAGGCTTGATTGGCTACCCTATTTCCTCCCTGCGTGGGATAATTACCAGTAAAATACCAATCTCCCAAATGATTTGGACAGGCTTTCTTTAAGTTTTCTACGGTCTGATAAACTACTTTTACTTCTGCTTTGATATTTTTTGAAATAATTTCAGCTACTTTATTAGAAACTTCTTCATACTCAAACATATCATATAATTCTTTGACATGATTAACTACTTTTTCTAATGGCTGTTTTTTAGACTCCAAACATTTCTCATACACATCGTCTAGCATATATTTCAAATGACGGTCTTCTAAAAGTGCTAGTAAAGCACGAAAAACGACAAACTCATGTTGCCTAGACATATCAATTCCGTAACAATCAGGAAAACGAATTTGAGGTGCAGACGACACAATAACAATTTTCTTAGGCTCTAATTTATCAAGCATCGTCAGAATACTTTTTTCTAACGTTGTTCCTCGTACAATCGAATCATCAAGAACTACAAGCGTATCAACTCCTTTCCTTACAATCTCATAGGTTGTATCATAAACGTGTGCTACCATATCATCACGCTGTGCATCGCCAGTAATAAAAGTTCTCATCTTAGAATCTTTAATTACCAACTTTTCAACTCTAGGACGGAAAGACATAATTTTCATTAATTCTTCTTTCGACAAGGACTCATCAGGATTTAATGTTTTCTCACGCTGTGCTATCAAATGATGCTCTACTCCTTTTACCAAACCTAAAAATGCCGTTTCGGCTGTATTAGGAATATACGAAAAGATAGTATTTTCCAAATCATGGTCTATGGCATCTAAAACTTGATGATGAAGCTGCCTTCCTAACATCTTGCGTTCATTATAAATCTCTGGGTCTGTTCCTCTTGAAAAATAAATACGTTCGAAACTACACGATTTTTTCTCTAAAGGTTCTTGAAACTTAATTATTTCATAATCTGCTTTCTTATTAACTACTAATGCATGACCTCCTTCAAGTTCTTGTATTTCAGAATAATCACAATTAAAAGCTGTTTTAATAGCAGGTTTTTCGGAGGCAGCCACAATAACCTCATCATTTATGTAATAATAAGCAGGGCGAATACTTGCAGGGTCACGAGCCACAAATGCATCTCCATGACCAGCCATCCCTACCATGACATATCCACCATCAAAATCGTTGCAAGAACGTTGAAGAATTTTTTTCCAGTCAATATTTTGCTCTAATTTTGTGATTATTTCTTCATTAGTGAGCGTTTGGGTTTGAGTTTGCACTTCTTGCGTTGAATTTTTTCCATTTGGATTTACATCAAAAGCTAACTTTGCCCTTTCTTCTTGTTGATATTGAGAGTAAAAATGTTGGTTTTCTCTATCCAAAAAATGTCCTATTTTTTCTAAAGCTGTAATGGTGTCGCCTTGTTCTTGTGGAAACTGCCCCAATTCTGCCAAATGACTAAAAAGTTCTTCGGCATTTGTCATATTAAAATTACCAGCTAAAAGTAAATTTCTACTTCTCCAATTGCTACTTCTCAAAAGAGGATGACAAAAACGCACATCATTTGCGCCATAAGTTGCATAACGCAAATGACCTAAAAATAGCTCTCCAGCAAAAGGAACATTCTCTTTTACCCATTTTCCTTTGTAGTATTTTTTACCTTCTTTTTGAGCTTTAGTAAATTTTTTACCTATTTTATTAAAAATATGATTGATAGGCTGTTCTTCAATCGAACGAATACGGTCTATGTATTGATGTCCCTTTTTCATATCGATTTTGATACTTGCCAACCCTGCACCATCTTGTCCTCGGTTGTGCTGTTTTTCCATCAATAAAAACATTTTATTGACAGGATAAGCAGGTGTTCCATATTTTTCAATATAATATCCAAGTGGTTTTCGAAGGCGTAAGAATGCTACTCCACATTCATGTTTGAGAGATTCGCTCATAATAGAAGAAAGAAAAGGTGGGAATGAATTTTTGTATTCTGATTCGATGAATAGTTCAATTATTATACAAAGATAGCCATAAAATCAGTAAAAGTCTTTAAAAAAACCTTAATGAAAACGCTCAACAACAGCCATAGTTATTCTACTGATACAAGTCAGTTTGCCTTCTTCGTTGGTCATTTTGATTTCCCAAACGTGTGTTTTTCTTCCCACATGAAGGGCTGTTGCTGTTCCATACACCCATTTTCCTTTTGGCACAGGTCGGATATGATTTGCATTTATTTCTAATCCCATACAAGCATATTTTGTTGTATCAACGCTCATGTTGGCAGCAATACTTCCCAATGTTTCGGCAAGAACGACAGAACCTCCACCATGCAAAACACCCATAATTTGTATATGACGTTCATCAACAGGCATTTTTCCACTAAGCGTATTCTCTGTAACCTCTGTAATTTCGATGCCTAGAAAACTAACCATTGTATTTTCTTGTCCTTTATTTATTAGCTCTACTGGTTTTATATTAATGCTCATTTTATAACTTGATTATTAAATGTTATCACAGTTTATTTCATGTAGTTCAGGCATCCTGCCTGAACATATAAAAACGAATTTTATTCTTAACGGTCAGTCTAGAAGACTGACATACAAAAATAACCGTGATAAGGTTTGTTTAAAAAATAAATTCACTTTGTTTTAAAATTCAAATGTATTGAAATAGTTTAGAAATTTTTGAAGTAATTTTGATTTATGAATTACAAACAACTCAAAATGCAGAGAAACCGAAAAATTTATTTTTTATTAATTGTCCTTACTATTACAATTGGTTTGGTTTCAAGAACTGAATTTATTTCTAGTTTCATTACTGAGCATTTTGGAGATTATCTATATGCTATTTTATTTTTCTTGATTTTTGGATTTATATTTACAAAAGTTCAGACTTACAGAATGTTTCTACTCACTTTGCTATTTTGCTATGGAATTGAATTTTTTCAACTTTATCAACCAAAAACAGCTAACTGGATTAGTTTTATTCGGAGTTATGAAGTAAGTAGATTGATTTTGGGAAATAATTTTCAATGGAATGATATAATTAGTTATACAGTTGGAGTAATGACAGGCTATATTTCTGAAACTTTACTCTATCCAAGATTTCATTCTAAAAATCATAAATAATCAAAACAGAACCTTAAAAAACCTTTTCTTGTCAATCAAATTGCTATTTTAATTACAAAACCAATTATTTCTATTTATACAATTTAATTTTATCTTATGAATATTTTTTCATTTAGTTCTAAATTTGTCTTTTTACTTTTTGTATTTAGCTTTTCACTAAGCTCTGTTTTTGCACAAGATGATTTTGAGACAACATCGTTATCAGATAGTACAGAGACTAGTTTTTCATATTCCTATACCTTAGACCTTACCAAATCAAAAAACGATAAAGTTCCTGTGGAGCTTTACTTTAAAGATTTAGCTTCTCTTGAATTATCTAGTAATGTACTAGAGGTTACAGATAAAGATTCTATTTCTTTTTTTATGCCTAAGATTGTCCCTGGAACGTATCATATCTATGATTTTGGTCGCTTTTTGAGTGATTTTAAAGTAACTGATATGGCAGGAAAAGAAATTAAATACACACACCCTACTGAAAATGAGTGGCGTTTTCCAACAAAAGGAGTTTATAAAATTTCTTATTTAGTGGATGATACATTTGATTATAAAGGACAAAATAAGGTTTTCGAACCAGGGGGAACAGATATTGAAGATGATGTTTTTGTTATCAACACACATGGTTTTTTTGGTTATTTGGAAGATTTTAAACGTCAGCCTTTTGATATAAATGTAGTGAAGCCAAAAGGTTTTTATGGTTCTACGCCTTTGGTTGCTGCAAAAACGAATGAAAAAATAGACACTTATTTAGTTTCAGATTACCATCTTTTGGCAGATTCCCCAATGCTTTATTCTATTCCTGATACAGTTACTTTTGAGGTAGGAGGAGCTGAAATTTTGGTTTCAGTTTTTCATGAAAAAGGAACAGTAAAGGCAGAGGAAGTAGCAAAAGAAGTGCAGAAATCGTTAGAAGCACAGAAAAACTATTTAGGAGGAACGTTACCTATCAAAAAATATGCATTCTTGATTTATATCTTTGATGGTTTTAGTAATTCGGGTTCGTATGGAGCATTGGAACACTCTTATTCTTCACTTTATTTTCTGCCTAATATGGGGGCTTCTCGTCTTGCCAACACAGTCGTGGAAATTGCAGCGCACGAATTTTTTCATATACTAACTCCACTTTCCATTCATTCGGAAGAAATTCATTATTTTGACTTTATCAATCCTAAAATGTCAAAGCATTTGTGGCTTTATGAAGGCGTAACTGAATATTTTGCAAACCATGTTTTGTTGCAGCAAGGACTTATCTCTTTAGAAGAATTTTTGGATAAAATGCGTGATAAAGTAAGTGAGGCTAATAATTATTCTGATGTTCCTTTTACAGAAATGAGTTTGGGCTGTTTGGATAAATACGCTGATGAATATGGAAATGTCTATGAAAAAGGTGCTTTGATTGGCTGGATGTTGGATGTTCGTTTGAGAGAATTATCTGATGGAAAATATGGCTTGATGAACTTAATGCAAGATTTATCAAAAAAATATGGTACAGAACAACCTTTTGAAGATGATAAACTTTTTGATGTAATTACTGAAATGACCTACCCAGAAATCCGTACTTTCTTTGCTGATTATGTAGAGGGAAGCAAAGAGTTACCTTATACAGATTACTTAAAAACCATTGGTATAAACACAACTGGAGACGGAACAGAAGAAGTATTTAATTTTGGAAATATTGGTTTGGCTGTTGATCCAGAAACAAAAGAAGTAAGCGTTTTTAGTATGGAGGGTGCAAACGAGTTTGGAAAGATGTTCGAAGAAGGTGATGTTATCTTAGAGATAAATGACCAAAAAGTAGATGCTACCAATTTCTTAGACTTAATAACAGAAGCTAGTTATAAAGAAGATGAAGAAATGGAAATCGTTGTCAATAGAAAAATAAAGAAGAGGAAAAAAACTAAAATCAAAAAACGAACACTAAAATCAAAACCTGTGTTTGTAGAACAAGAACAAGATTTTGGTTTTGAAGAAGCACAAGACAAAAACGAAAAACAAACTGAACTCTTGAAAGCATGGGAAAAGTGGGAAGTAAAATAACATGAACTCGGTATTAAAAACAGTCTGAAATACTTCTCTATCTTTTAGAAAAGCTACTTTCGGTCTGCTCTAACAGGACTGACCTAATTTTAATCAAGGTCAGCCCTACAGGGCAGTACCGAAATTAAAAAGAATACACTAACTAATTGATAATAAATATAATACTGAGTTCACATTAAAATAGAACTTAACCTCCAATAGACAACAAAAAAGGTCTTTACAATTAAGTAAAGACCTTTTTTGATATATAAATTTCTAATACTGAATACAATTATTAGTCATTATTTAATGATGCATTTTTTTCTTTATCTTGAGTTATAATTGCTTTTTCACTCATCGTATTACGTTCTGTGAAACTATCATAAAGAATTTTGTACGTTTCTACTTCTGGAGCTAAAGCCATTGCAGCTTTATAAGCCATTGCAGCTTCTGCATAATAACCTGTTTCTTCCAAGTATTGAGCTTTGATAAGATGTCCTAAAGCAGTATCATCACCAATTTGGTCTAATTGCTCACGAATTTCTTTCTTAGCATCGCTTTCCTTCTCTTTTTTGATAACTTGATTACCTGATTTGAAGTTTCTATCCTTCTTGTCTTCATCTGCTACTTCTACTCTGTAAAGAACAGCTGTTTGGTCTTGAAGTTCTGGACGAGAAAAATCAATTACATAAGAAGTTTCTTTAGTAACTTCCGAATAAAGTTCATTATTACGTAAGTCTGTAAGAACAATACGATACTCTTTTACTTCTTTTTTGTCTATTTTAGCTATATCTTCGTAAACAAACCATTCGATTTCTAGCTTATCACCTAGCATATTTACTTTACTCTCTTGAATGATGGTAATAGCTTTTTTATCTCCACGCTCTACAGCACCTGTTTTTCCCATGTGCTTATAACGATTTTCTCCACTCGCTTCTTCAGCAGCAGAAGTAAGTTCAGAAACTACATAGTTTGCATAACGAGATGTAAGACTAGAATTATTACTTGCTTTTAAGTTACTTGCAAGTTCGTTTACTTTATATGTTCCCTTCGTACGAAGCTCAACAGTTTGTCCGTTTGTATGTAGAAGACCTAAATATCCTCCTTGCTCCATCACAATAACATCAGTATTATTGAGTTTAGAGCCTACACGGATTGCGTTATTAGAAGCTGTATTGTTTCCTTTTGCAGTCAGAACACGGAAGGCATAATTTTGCGCCATTGTAGTTCCACCAATAAGAAGCATTAGAGCTACTAGAAATAGTGATTTTGTTTTCATAGTTTTATAAATTTAATTGAGGTAAGTATTTGATAAATGTATTTTGAATACTATTAATTTTGATATGGTTTTGAAAAACGTCATTTATATAAATTAGCTTTTCAGTATGTGCTTTGTTAAGTGTAACGATTTCTAACAATTAAAGTTTTGAAGCAGACATTTTTATCTTAATAATCTACAAAAATCGAACAAAAAATAATTATATAACCGTTTTACGTGAAAACTTACTGAAAAGATGTAAAAATCTGAAAATTTAGTGTGATTTTTACGATTTTATTACTAGATACAGATTTTAGTTATTTTATCTTTAGTTTGCTTCCAATCAATTTTCTTGATTTTTTACTTTTTTTATTCATAGGCACGAGTAGATTTAGGATATAGATTCGCTAAAATAGCCAAAAAGACTTCTAAAACATCTCCAGACAAAACAACTGCCAAAACTCCGACAGTTACTTCTAACATTAAATTATAGGTAGCTAATGTCCAAATAAAAATAAATACAAAGATAATAACTTCTACAAGCTGAACACCTTTTGTGATAACATCATACCAAGTTCCTAATTTTCTATGGAAATAAATATAGGTAAAAAGTACAACATTGAAAAAACACATCAAGACAGAAATAATAATTGCTAAGTAAGAAGGAATTACATCAATATAGTTTTCGTGCAAAATCATCGAAAGCATATTGGCGTGTATCATAATTCCGTACATATCTGTTGCAGCTCTTCCCACAGGTCGTGTGTTCATTGGCGTATAATACCTATCATCTACACCGTCATCTTGCAAAAATGTAGAACCCATATATCCCATAATGACGATTTTGTCTTTGAAAAATGATGGGTCAAAATTTTCTTCTAAAACATCCATTGGGTCAATGACCATAAATTTTTGCCAATTTCCACGATAATAAATCGTTTCTACTTCATTATTTCTAGCTAAAAGTGTTTCTGCTTTCTTAGGATACGAAAGTTGTATGAGTTTTGTCGCAAAACTATATTCTACTGAATCCTTCACTTTTTCTTTTGGAGATACAATACGAGCCGTTTCAAACTTTGTATCTTCATCTGTAACAACATTTACATAACCTAACTCTGTATATTTCTGAAAAGGATAAAAAGGCATTCCCAAACTATCAAAGCTCTTACTATCTTCATTTGGTTTTTCTAGCTTCGAGGCAAACACAATTGGACACCTTTCACTTGCTATTTGTAGAAAAGATTCCATAACAGAATCCTCAACAGGAGTCAGTCTGCCTTGAAAATTTCTTGCTTCTCCTCTCAGAATAGCATCCAAACCAATTACTTTGGGCTTATACCTTGAGATAACTTCTATTTGCGCTCCTAATCCACCTCTAGGCAAATATCCAATATTTACAATAACTATATTTGTATCTATTTCTATTTTTTCATTATCTCTAATTTGGGAAAAATAAACATCAGAAATTTTGAAGTTATTAATCGTTTGTTCAAAGATATTTAGAAAGTCAAAATTTACGGCAACCGTCTGCAACAAGAACATAAACGCAAAAATAGCAATTGTCCCTGTAATGGTAGCAAGATTAAATATTTTTCGTAAAAAACGCATTAGTTAAAGTGATAAGTTGTAAGTAATAGATTCAAAAAGTGGTGATATAGTAGAAAATCCTATTCTGTTAATATATGCAAAGATACAAATTATTTCTAATACGCCTGTACGTTGTGAATTACTTTTTTATAATAGAAATAAATACTAAATTTTCTTTTCTAATTAAAATAACGTTTTTTTGATAAGAATCTGAAATTATAGAGTGTTATTTTTCACAAGTTACTTAATTATCAAGAGCAAAATCAACAATTTATCAACATTACATCTTTTATAGTTTTTAATTTTTATGGCAAAAAACAGACGTTCACGCTTAACACCTCAAGAATACATAGACGGAATTTTGGCGCATAATCCTTTTATTTTGAGTAGAGCCATTACACTCATAGAAAGTCAGTTGGAAAGTGATAATGAACTTGCGACACAAATTATTGATAAATTAATGCCCTATACAGGAAATTCTATTCGTGTAGGAATTACAGGCGTTCCGGGGGTAGGGAAAAGTACATTTATTGAAACGTTCGGGTTGTTTTTGACAGAATTAGAGAATCAAAACAAAAAAGTAGCTGTTCTTGCCATTGACCCAAGTAGTCAGCGTTCGGGAGGAAGTATTTTGGGAGATAAAACAAGAATGGAAAAACTCTCTAATCATAAAAACGCTTATATTCGTCCTTCTCCAGCTCGGAGTTCTTTGGGGGGAGTGAGTCAGAAAACTAGAGAAACAATGCTTTTGTGTGAAGCAGCAGGTTTTGATATAATTTTGATAGAAACAGTAGGCGTTGGGCAGTCAGAAACGATTGTAAAAGGAATGGTAGATTTTTTTCTTTTGCTTATGCTTGCAGGAGCAGGGGACGAATTGCAGGGTATAAAACGTGGCATTATGGAAATGGCTGATATGCTTGTCATTACAAAAGCAGATGGAGAAAACAAAAATGCAGCTACACAAGCAAAATCTCAATACAAACACGCTTTACATTTATTTCCTCCTAATGATGCAAAATGGACAGTTCCAGTAGAAATTTGTTCGGCTTTAGAAAATAAAGGAATAGAAAGTATTTGGAGTAAAATCAACGATTTTATAAAACAAACTTCATCTAATGGATTTTTTCAAAATAATCGTAGTCAGCAGAATAAACAATGGTTACATCAAACGATTGAAGAGCAACTAAAAAGAGATTTTTATGCAACTAAAAATATCAAAACTCAATTATCTGATTTAGAAAAACAAGTGGCAAGTGGAAACAGAAATGCCGTAGAGGTAGCAAAGGAGCTTTTAGAGAATTATTACACAAAAAATGGTTAACTGCAAACCTCGTTTAGTTTACAATTAACCATTTATTACTAATAATTCGTAATTAAAAATTATCAAGACTTATTTCACGTAGTTTAGACATCTCTGCCTGAACATAAAAAAGTAGCTTTTATTACCACAGGTCAGTCTGGAAGACTGACATATAAAAATAACTGTGATAAAATTTATTCTTTAATTATCCTTTAAAGATTTCATATCAATCACGAAACGATAACGAACATCACTTTTGAGCATTCTTTCATACGCATCATTGATGTCTTGCATTTTGATTTCTTCAATTTCCGAAACAATATTATGCTTTCCACAAAAATCTAACATTTCCTGTGTTTCTTTGATTCCACCAATTACAGAACCTGCAATAGAACGCCTTCCCATTATCATAGCTGGTGTTTGAATCATAGAATCCAATTCTCCTATAAAACCAACCAAAACTAAAGTTCCATTAATTGTAAGCGTCGAAACATAAGGATTCAAATCGTGTTCATAAGGAACTGTATCAATAATTAAATCAAACTTTCCTCTTACTGATTTCATTTGTTTTTCGTCTGTTGAGATAATAACAGTATCAGCTCCCAACTCTTTAGCATTTTCTTCTTTGCTTGGCGAACGAGAGAAAAGCGTAACCTCTGCTCCCATTCCTTTTGCGAGTTTGATTGCCATGTGTCCAAGACCTCCCAAACCAACAACAGCTACTTTATCTCCCTTTTTCACATTCCAATGTACCAAAGGCGACCAAGTAGTAACACCTGCACAAAGTAAAGGTGCAACCGCAGCCAAATTAGAATCTGCAAGGTTTTTGGGAACTGTTAAAACAAAATTTTCATCTACAATTACTTTTTCAGAATATCCTCCGAAAGTTCGTCCTCCCAAATGTTCATCTTTTCCATTGTATGTTCCTGTAAAACCATTCAAGCAATATTGTTCTAAGTCTTGCTTACAACTATCACAGGTTTGGCAAGAATCTACCATACAACCCACAGCAGCATAATCGCCTACTTTGATTTTGGTAACATCGCTCCCCACTTTAGTTACTTTCCCAACAATCTCATGCCCTGGTACTGATGGATAAACTGTTCCACCCCAATCGTTTTTTGCTGTATGCAGGTCTGAATGACAGACACCACAATACAAAATATCGATTTCAATATCTTTTGCTTTTACTTCTCTTCGCTCAATAGTCATTTGTTCTAAAGGCTTGTCTTTAGCTTCTGTTCCAAATGCTTTTACTGTATTTGACATATAATTTAGTCGTATTTGATAGTTTAAAAAATTATTTATTTTGGGTTTTCATAAAATGAACAATTTTATTTCTTGAATGTTCCAACTTATATCAAATAAAAATATATCATACGATAGTATCATTTACAAAACCAAAAAATGACTTCACTAAAAAATACTCAAAGCTCTCTCTCTACTGCTTATCCTCCACAAAAAACTACATTAATTTGGGATGGAGAATGTGGCTTCTGCAAATATTGGATTACCAAATGGAAAATGATTACAGATGAAAATACTATTGATTTACGTCCTTATCAAGAAGCAGCAGATGATTTTGAGGATTTAGACAAAAAAATGTTCAAAAAAGCTGTTCGCTTGATTACTCCAGACGGAAAAGTTTATTCAGGAGCAGCAGCAGCTTTCAAAAGTTTAGAATTGGGGGGAGCAACTGATTTACTGATGAGTTGGTACAAACAAAATCCTGATTTTGCAGAGCTTACAGAATGGTTATATCAAAAAGTAGCTGATAATCGTCCTTTTTTATATGATGTCTCACATTTTTTCTTGGGAGAGAATCCTAAAAAAATTCGTCCTTCTGTTTGGGTTTGGGCTGGTTTGGGTGCGCTTATCGGAGGTAGTTTGGTTTTGAGATTGGGACGAAAGAAATGATTTTTTGTTTTTAATAATTAAAAGTTCAATAATAAAATGAGAGAAGTTATAGAAATGGAGATTACAAAGTTTCTAAATGATACTACCGAAAAAAAAATATTAAATACAGATTTGGTAAGTTTTGATAAAAAAAAACTTGATATTTCACAGTTTCGCCATTCTAAATATTTAGGAACTCCTTTTTTCTTGGAAAAAGATATTTTAAAACTAAGCACACAAATGTATTATGAAGGAATACCTTTATCTGAAATGAATAAAAATACTCAAGTCATTTTGTATAAACGCTCAAGAGAAAAATTAGAACTATTAGCTGAAGGAACTGTAAGAAGTAAATACTATATTTCAGCAGAGGAAGATGACTGGGGGCTTGAAGAAGCTCTTGATTCAAATAACTGTGATAGACTTGATGTTAAAATCAAAATTACCCAAAAAGAAAAAGAGATGTTAGAGTTAGGAATAATTCCACTTTCTATGGATGACAAATGGTTTCAGTATTGTAAAGACAATAGATTTTCTTTTATAAGAAGCTGGACAGGTATTGAGATTTTTAGAGGACAAATTTTGCCTTCAAAAACAGAGAATGAATGGGTACTTTGCAATATTACATCAAACAAAAGCTTTTTTATGAGTATGGATAAAGAAGAAAAAGAAAATTTATTAAGAGATTTAATCAAATATCCTATTTCAAGAAAAATGAAACTACACGGATTGAAATCATCAACTTTGTTATAATTCTTGAAATAGTTCTTAAAAATAGATTTGTCAGTTATCTTTACATCTTGACTCAAGAGAAATCAAATTTGATTTTTCAATTTTTAGGCGATTTTAAAATGAACTATCGCTTATTTTTTTATTTTTAATTTATCGTTACTACAATTTTTTATGTTAAAAATTTCAACTTTTAGTTTAGTTTTAATGTCTGTGATGGCATTATTTTTCAGTTCTTCTGTTTTTGCACAACTCACAATGCCACAGCCTAGCCCTTCAGCAATGGTAAAACAAACAGTTGGTCTTACAGATATTACTATCGATTATTCTTCTCCTGCTATGCGTCAGCGTGAAGTTTGGGGTGGTCTTGTTCCCTATGGCGAAATATGGCGTACAGGTGCAAATAAAGCTACAAATATTACTTTTTCTGATGAAGTTTCTATAAAAGGAACAAAAATTCCAGCAGGAACGTATGCTCTTTTTACTATTCCAAATGAGAAGGAATGGACAGTAATTATCAACAAAAACTCTGAACAATGGGGAGCTGGTCAGTATGATGAAAAGGAAGATGTTGTTCGTTTTATGGTAACTCCTATGATTTCGCCTATCATCCACGAACGCATGATGTTTACGATTGAGGCAATGGAAGACAAACAAGGAGAAGTTTCGCTTTGGTGGTCTAATACTAGAATATCTTTTGTTGTAGATGCAGATCCAGTTGCGACAATGATTTCAAATATTGAAAACACTTTGGAGAAAGCTAATAATATATGGTACACGTATGCACAATCTGCCGAGTATTATATGGATAACAAACAAGATACAAACAAAGCAATGGAATGGATTAATAAATCTATTTCTTTGAAAGACCATTATTATAATAATTGGATAAAAGCTCGTTTGATGATGACTGGAAACAAAACAGGTGGCGTTTCGAGTAATACACAAGGAGCAATTGACTTAGCAAAAAAAGCAATGGAAATGGGCGAAAAAGAAAACACAAATTTCTACAAACGTCTAAAACCAGAAATGGAGCAGTTTATCAAAACGTACTCTCAACAACTTCCAAAAAATGTAGATACAAAGAAAAAATAAGGAATAGAAATTAAATAAATTGACACTTTTAATTATATAATTAACTAGTAGTCAGAATTTTAATTCGTAATTCGTAATCTTTAATTCGTAATTGTTCCTAAGTATCATTTCTTTCTAATTACAAAAGCCTTAGTATTATAAAAATAATGCTAAGGCTTTTCTTGTATAAATTTAGTTTTTTTTCTTTAAGAATCTATTCTGCGTCAATTCATTTATAATCTCCTCACTATTATTTCTACTGATTGCTATTTTTTTATCATTTATAATGATTTGATTTCCCTCAATACTCTCAACAGCATTTTTGGAGACAATAAAAGATTTTTGAACACGCAAAAAATCAGATTTTGGCAGTTCTTCTTCAGTTTGTTTAAGAGTTAGATAAGTAGTAAAAACTCCTTTTTTTTCGGTCTGAATTTCTATATAGTTTCGTTTTGATTCAACGAAAAGAATTTCGTCAAAATAAATTTTCTCCAAACGATTTTCTGTTTTGATAAAGAAAAAGGTCGGCTGTTCTTGATTTTCAATTTTATTAGCATTGTTATCATTAATTCGTTCTTGCAATTTGTTAGCAGCCTTCAGAAAACGTGAAAAAGAAATTGGCTTTACTAAATAATCTATCACATCAAGCTCATAACCTTCAAGCGCATATTCAGAATAAGCCGTCGTAAGAACTATTAAAGGACGATTTTGGTAAGAAACAGAACGCAAAAAATCAATTCCTGAAAGCTCTGGCATTTTTATATCTAAGAAAACAGCATCGACAGAAACGGAATTTAGCTTTTCTATCAGTTCTAATGCAGACTCACACGTTCCGATAAGCTCTAAAAAAGGAATCTTTTTTACATAATTAGCTAATCCCTCTCGTGCTAAAGGCTCATCATCAACGACTAAACATTTTATTTTCTTCATTTTTGTAAGCGTAAACTTTCATTCAAATCTAATTCTAAAACTGCAATATACGTCTGTGGATTTTGTTGAAAGCTAAGACGGTGTTTTTTTGGATAAAGTAATTCTAATCTTCGTGCTAAGTTCTGTTGTCCTATTCCACCTTTATTTTGTGTGGGCAAAATTTGTTCAGAACGACTGTTTTCTACTGAAAAAAACAATATATTGTCTTTTATTTTGAGAATGATAGTAATAAAATTATTTTCTTCTTTTTCCATAGAAACCCATTTACAAGCATTTTCAACTAATGGAAGAAATAGCAAAGGAGAAATCAAAACACTTTGATTTTCTACATCAAAATCTGTTTTGATACAAACTCTATCTCCTTTTCGAAGGCTTTCCATTGATAAATAATTTTTTAAATATTCTATTTCTTGCCGTAGCTCTACTCTTTCAATTGCACAATCATAAAGCTGATAACGCAACATTTCTGAAAAAGTCAGTATTGATTCTTGTGCTTCTTCCTGTGATTTATTTACTTGAAAATAAATACTATTTAGAGCATTAAACAAGAAATGAGGGTTGAGTTGAGCTTTCAGAAAATGAACTTCACTTTGCAAATTTTCCTTTTCTAATTGGCTATTTCTCTTGTCAGCTTTTCTCCAATCTTTGAGTGCTTTCCACGCCATAAAAATAGCAGAAATCCAGAAAGTAGAAAGAAAAAACTTTGGAAACCACTTTCTTGGAAGCCAAATCTCACTATAACTTTCTCCATTAAGAAAAAAGGATAATGTCATTCCTACCGAAATCAAAAAACTAAAAAGAAAAATAGTGAGCAATGAAAAAACAACTAAAGAAACATATTTTTTAGTTTGAAAAAAACGAGGTAATAAAATATAGATTCCTACATAAGAAGCACCTGCATGACCAATCAAGAAAAAGAAGTTTGTCAATAATAACTGCCAAATAGGAGCAGTAGATTCATAACCAACTATTCCCCAAAAAAGAGTATAAGCAAACCAAAAAAAGATATGTACATAAGTATTTTTGTAGGTTAAAGACCTGTTTTTTAATGTATTATGTATTTTTTGAGTATTCATTTTGATAAGAAACAGAAATTAAAAAACTATTTTTTAGCTTGTAATTTATTGACAATCAGCATTTTAAATTCGTAATTGATTCTAAGATTATTTCAAAAACCGTTTTGCATTTTTTTCTATCAAATATCCTCCTATTGCTGAAACGGCTATTGTTCCTATCATTACAACTACCCAAAAATACTCAAAATGCACAAAACGAGTAAAAAACTCTGCAACAAAAGCAGCATACAATCCAACAACTGACCAACTCATATAGCGATAATGAAAACGCATTTTGTTAGAAATATTAAAAACCATGGGTAACATTCCTGCTGTTAGGCTTACTAGACTAACAATAGCAAAGAAATGAAACATAGAAAATTTTCCAAAATTATAAATCCCAAAGGCTGTTCCATTTAATAAAAGCATTGAAAAAACATAAATATAACCTATTCTTTGATGAGAAATATTTCCTTTATGTCCTTTCAGAATAACGATAAGTCCTGTTATCATAGCGATAATGGCAGCAAATAGATGTACTGAACCTAATGAACTATGAACAATATTTGTGTAAATCATAATTGTAGTTTTTTGTATCACTCGTGAGACATGAGCAATGGTGAAGGTTTTAAAAAGTCATTATTCTAAACCAATAGTAAATCGAAAAAAGAAATTAGAAAGTTGGTCAGAGGGTGCATTAGAAAATATTTTATCATTTAATTGCCATTCTTGACTTGATGAATATTGATAACCAATTTGTAACCCCATTACACTTTTTTGAGCTTTATATTCTAGTTGTAAAGCTGTTTTGAGATAAAAGCTTCCTGTTTGTAGGTATAGCGTTTGTGGCTGTTCTAAGGCTTGTGAAAAATCAGTTGTTGCTCTTTCTTTACTTGCTAACAAGTTTATAGACTCTCCACCCAAAGCAATCAGAGGAAGTAGATGAACTTTTGATGTTGGATTGATTAAATAAGCTGTATAGAAATTTCCTCCAAAGCCTTGAAGCTCTGTATTTTGATTACTTTCATCGTTATCATTTCTAAAATAAGCTCCCTCTCCACCTATTTTAACTCTTCCAAACCAACCATAACCACCTGCTCCAGAAGAAAAAATTAAACCCGAAGCTGAGTTAAGACCATAACTTTTGAGACTAGAATTAATAGAAGACAGCTTCTGAAAGCGAAACTCTTGAAATAAATATAGCCCACCTTCTCGTTTTTTTATAGTTTGTGAATAAACACTTTCAATAAAAAAGAAAGAAATTACAAAGGCGAAAACAAAAAGCAATCTTGAATTTTTCATTGTGGTAAAATTTAGAATTGACGGCTGTGCTAAATGATTTATACAAAACTCTAATTTCATAACTTTCCAAGCTATTATTTTACACCAAAAGCAGTTTTGAGAGGACAAAATGCAAAATATGATTTCTTCTACCTAACCCAAATCAGTTATTTTACGTTATATTGCTTACTATTTAGAAATCGAAATTACCTTTTCATCCAATCAAAAAAATAAAATAATATGGCTAACTCAAGAAATAAATCTTCTATATCCCCAAAAACAGTGTTCTTCGGAATCGGAACTTTTGTAGTTATTGTAGTCGCTCTCGTATTTTTATTCAGAACTTTTGTCGTAGTAGAATCAGGAAAAGTGGGCGTAGTTGCTAATTTTGGTGCAGTCCAAGATGTTTTGTTGCCAGAGGGAATGCACGCCGTTAATCCATTTGTTTCTACGGTCATTCAGCTTGATGTTCGTATCCAAAAAATGGAAGCCGATGCGTCTGCTTCTTCACGAGATTTGCAGCCTGTTACTTCAAAAGTAGCTCTCAACTTCTTTTTGTCTAAAGAAAAAGCAAATATTATTTACAGAGATTTAGGGTTAGATTACAAACGAACGATTATCGAACCTATCATTCAAGAATCTATCAAATCGGCTGCAGCTCGTTATACGGCCGAAGAATTGATTACAAAACGTCCTGCTGTAAAAGATGATGTTTATGAATATATCAAAAAACGATTAGCTCAAAATAACATCATTGTTACTGACTTTTCTATCGTAGATTTTAACTTTTCGCCAGAGTTTAATTCTGCTATTGAATTAAAACAAATTGCAGAACAAAAAGCATTGACTGCTCTGAATGACCTTGAACGTATCAAAACAGAAGGAGAGCAAGAAAGAGTAAGAGCACAGGCACAATCTGATGCACAAAAACTATTACAACTTTCTCTAGATGATGACCTTTTGAGATTAAGAGCTATCGAAAAATGGGACGGAAAATTACCTGTTGTTGCAGGAGAAGGAGGAACATTTGTTGATATAGGTGCAATTATGAAAGCTAAATAAAAAGTCTTAGCACATAATTTAGAAGGGTAGAGATTAGAGAAAATTTATATTTCTAATCTCTATTTTTTTTGCAGTAATTATTTCTAATTTTTGAATTAAAAAAAGAAAAATTATGGCAAAATGCAAAACACATATTATGAAAATAACTTTCAAAACTTTTGAAACAGTGTCATTTTAAAGACCTTTAGCATACTACTAGACATTTTACTGAATAGGTCAGTCCAAAGGGCTGACCTATATAAAAATAGAGAATCAATAGTTTTTATCTAGTAGTATGGAACTTTAGTTATGTTTTACTTTACTCTACCTCCAAAATTTTCATTTCTACACGTCTATTTAAAGCAGAGTTTGAGTTCACAATTGGTTTTGTTCCTCCATAGGCTTTCTTCTCTATTCTTGAAGCATCGATTCCTCTGTCTGTCAAATATCTATATACAGTTTCTACACGCTGACGAGACAAATCTAATTGCTGTTTGGCGATACGTGCATAACTCGGGTGAGCAGGGTGTGGGTCTCTGTCAGTATGTCCAGCAATTTCTATTCTTACTTTTGGATTTGCTTTCATAAAATCTACCAACGCCTGTACTCCTTCTGCATTATTGAGAGAATAACTTTTGATATTAAACTCTATATTTTCAAGGCTAATAGCTTCCCCTTTTTTGATTTCTTTTTCATTGAAAATTATTTTCGGAACTTCTATTTTAGCAATCTTAATTTCTGGCTTAACAACTTCTGTTTCTATTTCTACCTCTTTTTCTTCTGTCTTTATTTCTGTCTCTATTTTAATAGGTTCTTTTTCTTCGATAACAGCTAAAATTTCAGCTTCCTTTGGGATTTCTATTTTTTTGAACTGCATCTTAAACAAGCCTTCTTTTGGAGTTCCTAACCAAATATCTCCATTTATATCATATGCCAATGCCGTAACTGCACTTACTACTAAACCAGAATCTTGGTCATAAAAAATAGGGTCTTCATCTTTTGAGAACTTAACAACACCTTCGTTTCCTGCTATCCAAACATTTTCATTAGGCGTAACCACAACATCATTAAACCTAAAGTTTTTGGTTTTTGTAACTCTTTTAGACATCTGAAACATTTCTTGATTACAAACCAAAAACTGCTTTTCTTTACGATTCAGAGCCGTTACACACAAATTTCCATCAGGTTTTAAATCAATGTGTAAAACATTATCATAACCATAACCACTATTGGTTACATCAAAAGCATCTTGAAATTTCCCATTCTTAATATTAAACATTCCTGCACTCGTTCCTACCCAAACAACATCATTATTATCTACCGTTACAGCATTTATTCTGTCACTTGGAATATTAGGTTCTATCTCATTATTATAAATCGTTTTTTTGTTGTTGGCTGCAATATGCCAAAGTCCACCCTCTGCCGTAGCAATCCATTTCCCACCTTTAGAATCTACATCAATCGCATTGATATAAAAACTCTTATTACTGAAAGTCGGAATTTC
The DNA here is from genome assembly GCF_037126435.1 of Bernardetia sp. ABR2-2B. GTDB lineage: Bacteria > Bacteroidota > Bacteroidia > Cytophagales > Bernardetiaceae > Bernardetia. The sequence goes on from NZ_CP147020.1 coordinate 1,149,947, forward strand.
GGTATGCCAAATATATTCTCCATAAGTATCCAAATTGACAACACTAACAATATCGTTCGAAAAAGTACCAAGCCAAATTGTTCCCTTTTTATCAAAACGAATAGAACTGACTTTGTCTATCAAAGAATCATACTTTCCTGCTCTATTAAATGTTCTGACAGTAGAATCAGCATAAAAAGCAACCAAACCACTTTCAGTAGCTACCCATTTTGTATCATTTTGGTCGATGGCAATAGAATTGATTTGTCCCTCTGGAAAACCTATCCTTCCTTTACTTATATTTTTAAATTCTACTTTTTGGACAATATCTGCTTCTGTATTTTCTTGAGCAAATAAAGCTGATACAGAGAAAAGCAATAAAAATAAGGCAATAAATATGCTATTTTGTTTCATATAATTAATGGGTTGAGAGATGTAAATTTTGTTCAGAATAGAATATTCAAGATTCATTCCTAAATGAAAATTATAATTTATGGCTCATAAAGTTACCACTATTTATTAAATCACTTATCTATTCTAACTTCTTTATCTAATTCTTTTCCAGTAGATAAATATTCTACAAACTGCCAAGCAAAATAAGGAATCATAGAAACTCCTTTTGCACCAAATCCATTAAAAATACTAATTTGAGGATAATCTTTATGCGTTCCAATAAGTGGCTTTCTTGTTCGTGTCGCTGGTCGTATTCCTACCTCATGTTTTCTGATTTGATAATCAAGATTTAGAACAGCTTTTAGTTTGGTTTCAATTTCTTCTTTTGCCTTTTGAGTAGGCTCTAGTGATAAATCTTTGTGGTCATAATTCGAACCTGTACGGAAAATTGTTGTAAAACTCTCTTCCACTTTGTTATTCAAATTACTCTTACTTTCTTTAAAAGGAACAAGCCAACAGCCTTTATTCAGAATAATTTGATTTAATTCTCTGACTGTTTTTTCATCTTTATCAAAATCGATATGCAAAATTTCGCCTTTTGCTGGTGCAAAGGGTAGTTTTTCAAAGAATGGGTTGGTTTTGTCTGCTGCTCCTCTACAAAAAATAATATGGTTTGCTATAATATCTTGATAGATTACGTTCTTATTTTCAGATTCATTATTTAGAGTCAATTTCTCAAAATCAAATAATTCTTCTTGATACGCATTTTTTTCTATTAAGTATTTTTTGATAGTCTCTAAAAAAATATCTGTACGTAAATGCCCTCCATTTTTTATCAAAAGTCCTCCCAGTTTGTCATCTACATTTTCTGTCAGAAATCGTTTTTTAGGATAAATGACCTCTTCATTTATTTTATCTTCGTGTGCTGACCAGTCTTGCTGTTGCTCTAAAGTTTGGAAGGGACGATAAACAGGAGTTTTGAAAAAGAACTCACAATCAAACTGTTTTTCTAATTTTGGATAAAAATCATTTAGAAATGGAAATAACTGATTACTTTTCCAAGTTCGGACAAGATTTCTTCCTGTAATTGGATTACAAATCCCTGCTGCTACTTTTGAACAGTTTTGAAGTTTGGGTTCGTCTAGCACCAATACTCTTTTCCCTTTTTCAAGAAGCGTATAAGCCAAGATAGAACCTGCCAAACCCTGTCCGATAATCAAATAATCAAATTTGTTTTTCATTTTTTTAAAAAATAATTTATGGTAAGCTATTTAATTGTTGGTATCACTTCGCTAAAACACCAACAATGGCTAATAAAAAATGTCTGATACTTTGATAATGTATCAGACATTTTTTTACTCTAAACTAATTTTATTTCATTAAAAAAGCATTTAGTTTTTCTATTGACGAAGCTTTATAAATCATTTTATGGTTTTCGTCTAAGACTACAAATAGTGGCAAACTCGTCAGATGATATGTAATGGCTGCATTTTGGTCAGTAGAAATATCAATAAGTTGGGTATGATTTTGAGGTAATTCTTCAATTGCTTCTTTCCATGCATCAATATCTGAATCTAAAGAAATTCCAACAAATTGATATTCTTTTTTCATCGTTGCCTTATCTAAAAGTGCAAACTGTTGTACTTGAGAAGCTGCCTTTGGCTCAAAAGAAGCCCAAAAATACAGAATAGTAGGCTTTTTTTCCAAACTATCTATAGAAACAGACTCACTTTTTATGTTTTGAAGCGTCGCAATATTAGGTGCAGTTTGCCCCATTGATATTTTCTTGACTTGATTAATAAAAGAGTTGATTTGATTTGTCCAAGTAGAAGTTTTTCCTTCTATCAATGCTTCTAATTCTGTTGCATAATCTTCTTCTAACATATAGTTTACAGCTAGAAATGAACGTACAGCATAATCGATAGAATCTTCTGCAATAAATTTTTTATTATAATTTTTCCATTGCTCATATTGTCTTTCATAGTTTGCCATTGCAGTCTGATACGTTGCTGTATCGCCAGTTTGCGAACTACTCATTGCCTTTGCTGTCAGTTCTTTCATACTCTTTTCATAGCCCATTGTTCCTTTTCTATACATTTCAAAATGAGAGTGCGAACGAGAGCCTGTAACTTTTGCCTCTGAAAGCTTTCCAGCATCAGCTTGAATTTCCATTGCAGAAGGCTCAAAAAATACAACCAAATTGTCAGAAGGTGAGAACGTACTGTCCGATTCTCTGATTAGAGTTAAATAAAAAGGTGTTGGTTCAGTGATTTCTCCTTTCAGTTTGAACTTATCATTTTTCCTAACAGCTACTTCATAGAGAGGAACAATATCTTTTGTACTAATATCAGAAACAATTAGCTTCATATCTTGAGATAAATTATTTACCTTTCCTTCTACTAGATACTCATTTTGAGGTAAATTTTTCTTAGAATCACAGCTTGAAAAAATAAATGATATAAGCGTAAAAAATATAAACGAAAAACAGATAGTTTTTTTCATAAAAAATAAATGAACGTAAATGACTAAAAATAAATTAATGAATAGCGAAATAAAATAGTAAAACACAAAAAAGAGTCTTTTTGTTAAAAATGACATTCCAATTTTATATTTTTCAAATTCTGAAATACTTGTTTGAGCTTGTTAATTTTGACTCATATAACGTTCTTTCAAAATATTTAGATGATGAATTTCGTGTCCTGCAATCATATAAACAAGCCCACGAACAGACATAGGATTACCACTTGCTTCTCCTATTTTTGAAGTTTGCTTGGCATCAAAGGTTTTGAAAAGCTCAACTGAAGACTTACGAACAACCTCATACCTTTCCAGCAAATCTGAATATGGAATTGCATCAAAGTTAGCTTCTCTAGCATATTCGTTTTCATTAAAACCTACTAAAGATTGTTTTTCGCCACGATAAAAAGCCAAAGCACGGTACGCCATAATTTGTTCAGTATCTATCATATGTCCCAAAAGTTCTTTGATGCTCCACTTTTCTTTTTCATACCTAAATAAAGATTCTTCTTCTGAAAATTTGGCGAAGATGTCTTTCGTTTTTTGTCCACAATCAGAAAGAATTTCTATAATATCTTCTTTTTCATTTTCTGCAATATAATTGCCTATAAGTTTGATATAATTAGCATAAAAAGAAGCGTATTCACTTGAACTTGGAAATGGAATCATATTTGGTTGATCTTTGGGCTGGAAATAAAAGTGCATAAAAAAACTACGTTTACAAAGAAACGTAGTTTTTAGATAAAATCCTTAAAATAGAATGATAATTATACAGAAATTACTTAGTATAAGTTCTTGTTCCTCCATTACCTGACAAAACAAGTTGTGTGTCTGTGATAGATTCAATAGTATAAGTTTCGGCAGCTTTTACAGCTTGAGCAGACTCATCCCAATCTTCTAAAGTAAGTTTGTTTCCATCTTCTAGCTTCCAATATCCTGTTACAGTAGTTGCTGCTGTACCTTCGCCATAAATTCTTTGATAAGATAATTCGCCCTTTTCAGCATCTTTAGCAAAATTTAGCTCTTCTCCACCTTCTACACCAGAGGTTGCTTTCCAACGAACATCCATAAGTTGTTCTGTTGTGAATGTTTTTGAAGTATCTGCTGTATCTTTGTTTTCTTTGCCTTTACAAGCTACAAAACCAGTTACGAAAAATAAAAATGCGATGAGTAGTGAATAATAATTTGTGTTCATTCTGAAAAATTGAGTTAAAAAAAATAATTAATGTTTTATAAACTAGTCTAACTATAAATTTATAAAGTTCAAATATACGTTAAAAAGCAATAAAAAATCAAATTGTTTATTTTTTAGGGATAGAAATTAAATAAATTGACAATTTCAGTCTTATAATTAACTGGTAGTCAGAAATTTAAATTCGTAATTAGCTGTGCTGAATATTCATTTCGTAATTTTTAATTAGCTTCGCTGCTTTAGCAGGTAGTAATTGTTTCTTAGATTCAAAAATCAAAAAACCTTTCCTACAAATATGTAGAAAAGGCTTCTTTGATAGAATAAAAATCAACTTTTAGTTTTCCCAAAGGTTACTTTCATACTCTAGTAATTGATGTTCATATTGTTGAGCTGCGATAAGAGCAGAACGTTGGTCTTCATAAATATCAACAATCATATTATCTCTAGCATTGTCATATTTAATAACACGAGCATTGAATAAACGCAAATCAAACGCTTCTTCTAAATTTCTGTGATGACGATTGTTGCGCTCATTGTACCAAATTGCTTGTGAATTATCACGGAAAAGGTTTTGAACCAATTCTTTATACGAAAATGCAGCTAATTTTTTCTCTAAACCTGTTGAAGGATTCATTTCAGCAGGAATAATAATTGTAATTGCTTGAATATCGTGCTTCATACGAGAGTGCTTGTTATCAAACAATAAATCTTCTTTGATTTCTAATAAGTGAAGTTGTTTAGGATAAAACTCATTAGCTACTGTTTCAGCTTCGGCAGAGCCTCCACCGTCGCCACCCCAGTCGCCACCAGAACCCCAATCATCTCCTCCACCACCAAAACCACCAAGGTCGTCTTGTGTAAAGCCCATCGCAATTTCTTCTTCTGTAAGTTGAACTTCTTCTGAAGGAATAGTAAGATTTTCTAAAAATTCTTCTTGCGACATACGAGTGCGCAAAGAATCGTTTTTGTAAGGACGAATAATCCCTAATTTTACGGCATCAATAATTACTTTTGTAATTTGATTTTCCATTGCAAAGAAAGGCAAGTTTTGCTTTTCCTTTAAAGACATTCTGAACCAAAGTGTCTTTTTATACATAATGTGTGATTCGTGCAAAGGACGGATAGAGTTGTGGTTATATCCATCTTGAGCATATTCCATTCCGAACTCTTGTGCATTTGCAGAAAAAGTAACTCCACATATAAGAGCTGCCATTCCGATAATTCCTTTTTTCAGAAAGTTGAAAATGTTTTTGTTTTGTTTCTTCATAGTTATTTAATAGAGTGATTCTAAATTTATAGAGATGATAAAATAATTCTTTCTTTAGAAAGGTAAAGTTAAATCTTTTTTTGATAAAAATATATCTTTTATTACTTCCTTTGCTTATCTAACGCTTAATGTACTTCAAAATTGTATTGAAATTAAAGTTTTTTTTCGATAAATGAGTTATTTTTTTAGACGAACGAGTATTTTTATTCGATAAAAATATTTTTAGCTAGATAATTACTTTCTGTTCTATTTAGGCTCGTGAATAAATTGTAATACTTGAAGGGAGTTTTTGCAAAAACTCTTCCCATCTATAAAAATACATCTTTCTGAGCTGTGTGTTTATTTTTCTTTCTTTGTAGATTCCATTTTTACTGAATCCTAGAGTTAAGCTCAAATCACACAAATCTTTATATCTTGAAGTATCTCCATCTACATAATTGAAGGAGTATTGAAATTTTGAAATTGTGTCTAGTGGAAGTTCTAGCTCTTTAAAATCATTTCTAAAAACAAGCATATGTTTTTTAATGTCTATGGCTAATTTATGTTCTCTATCAACAGGAAGGATATACTTATGAATTGAAACAGGTAATTTTTTGATAATTCTCTTCATATTAAAAGATAAAATATACGATACCAATGCTCCTAAAATTAAAATTGATACTATTCCATACTCATTTTTACTTGAAGCGTAAAAGCAAAGCAGACTAAAAATGTAATAAAATATAGTAACAATAAATTTTAATGCATTGTAAGCCATATCTTGATAATAAAACCCTACAAAATCAAAAGGCAAGAACTCTAAAGGTTTTGCTTTTAGCCAAAGTGTTTGGGAAATAGGGATTTTCGAAAGCGAATTGGTTTGATTACAATGTTTTCCACTCAAATACTCCCAACTTTCCTCAAAAAAAGCAGACTTACAAGCTGAACAGATGACTATTTTATGTCCTGCTTCGATAAGTTCCCCTGTAATTGGATCAACTCGTTGTTGTAATAAAAAATTTTTGTGCTTTTGTTTTTCTAATTGGTGGGAGTAGTGCATTTTTTATATTCTTTGTCCGATGATTTTTGTTTCTATATGTGAAGGTAATTTATTTATAAAATACTGCCATTGATTCATCTGATTTTCTTCAATTATTGTAGTCAATGTTTTTTGTTTAAGATCTTTATTATTTATAAAATTAAACTTTACTCTTAGCCTCACTTTGTACATTTTTCTTGTAAAAGTGTATTCTATGTTTTCAATTTGTGAGAAAGGAATTGAGAATTTATCAACTGCGTTATTTATTATCAATCTACTCTTTTCTGAATCAATATTTAATCTAAATGTATCATCAAAATCACTACAAAGGATAACCAACCTTTTATATTTTTGATATATTTTACTTTTCTCTGAATACTTTTCATCTGTCTTATAAAATATCCATATTCCAAAACTACCTATAACTAAACAAAAAGATAGAAATAGTATTACCCAAACATAAGATTCTAGTAAATTCTTCAAAACAGATTCAAAATAGCCATAAATACCTAAGGGCAGTAAACAAATACCAAAAAACAACATACATAAAGTAAACCCAATTGTATGCCCTATTATTTTATCCTTTAGAGATATTTTACGCTTCTCAACATCCTCAAATTCAAAATCTAATTCTTTAAACTTAATTTTGATAATTTCAGCAACAGGGATTTTTGAAAGTGTCTTGGTTTGATTACAATGCTCTTTACCCAAATACTCCCAGCTTTCCTCAAAAAAGGCAGACTTACACGCTGAACAGATGACTATTTTATGTCCTGCTTCGATAAGTTCTCCTGTAATTGGATCGACTATTTGTTGTAATAAGAAATCTTTATGTTTCCGTTTTTCTAATTGGTGGGAGTAGTGCATTTCTTTTTCTTAATATCTTCAACATTTCTTAACGAGAAATTTGTTTTCTTCTACTAAATACTTTTAAATCTTGAGGTAGTCTTTTCAAAAATGATTTTAGCTTAGGAGCATCTTCTTCTCTAAAAATAGATTCATATTCTATTACATCATTCTTTTTTGTGGTAACACTAACTTGTAGCACCAAATAGCCATGTTTTTTCATCATTCTATCAGGATAATAACTATATACAAATTTCTGAACATTAGAAAAAGGAATAGTTTTTTCTCCTAACTTTGTTTTAGAAACAATATTTTCGTTTTTGATATGAATAGCTAAATAATTTTCTTTTGCGTAATTCTGACGCACATTTTTAATGAAATAATGATTTTTTCTCATCATTATATTCCCCAAGATAGTTGTTGGTTTTGAAGAAAGCGTATTTGCCACAGAATAAAAAACAACTACACCCAAAGGCATAATAAAAATATTGAAAATCATCTGAAAACCATCACTACCAAAAGAAGGAACAATTATCCAAGCAAAAACTATCAGAATCAAAGGCAAAAAAGCCATCAACGCACTTGTAGAGTTTTGCAAAAAACGATACATAAATTCATCTGAAAAAGAATCATTTTCTCTCACATCAAAAGGAAAGAAAATTAAGGGTTCTTCATTGAAATGAATTTTTTCTGTTTTAGGAATTTTATTTAATGTTCCGTACTGGTCGCAATGTTGTTGGCGCAGGTAATTCCAGCTATCCTCCAAAAAAGCTGATTTACAAGCTGCACAAATAACGATGCAGTCGCCTTCTTGTATTTTGTCGCCTGTAATAGGGTCAATTCTGTTTTCGGAAAGGAAATCAGCATGTTGTCTTTCTTTTAAAAAATGGTAATGAAACATAAGCAGTAGAGTTTTAGTAATTTTTTTATGGCTATCTTTATGTACGATGTACTCTTTAAAATACGTTAAAACTACTTTTCTAGTTGCTCTTTTTGCTCAAAATCGGTCTATTTTAGTTACCGATGTAACTATTTTTATGCTTATGAAGAATTATTTTTATTTGTTTTTATTCTTTCTTTCTTCCTGTAGTTCAAATCAAGAACAGAAAATTACAGAAGATTCTGAATTTATTCTATTAGAAAATATACAACAACAAAACTATTCAAAACGAATAGAAACAGGTTTTAAAAATATAGACACTTCTTGTGGAGGACTGGACAAACAACATTATTTGATTTATAAAGAACACGATTCACTCAAAAATATCCATCAAGAATACGGAATTTCGGAATATGGACAGAAATATCGAATTATTGACTCTATCAGCAATGGAAAAATTATTGATTCAAAACGATTTTATTATGGTTTTGAAAATGTCAGTAATGCGTTAAGTCGTTCTATTTTAAATCAAATGCCTATTTCAGAAAAAACTCTTTTCGAAAAGATTGTTTATGAGTATGATTCTGAAAATAATTTGAGGAAAATTGATTATTATACACGAACAGACAAAGCCAAGTATTTATTTTTATCGGATACAAGTTGGAGTGAATGTGAAAGATACTCACTTCCTACTGTAAAAACTGATTATTTGGGTAAATATATGTCAGATTCTATGTATTTGTATCAAATAGCGATTTTCAAAAAAGATACTTTTCTAAATGAAGAACGAACTATGAAATATGTCTTTTCTAAAGATTCTGCTGAAGTGAATAAATTGAATTTGACTTCTCTTTCTAGTTATCTAATGAAAGATTCCATAAGAATACAAATTTCTAAAAGTATAGATTTTGGAAAAGATACTTTAAGTAATGGTTCTTTTGATTATCATCACTCCAAAACTCCTTTAGATAGTATAAAGCACCAAACAATTAATATTGATTCTTGTCCTTTGGAATACAATTTACAAACAGAAAAGATAAAATATGGAAAATCAGTTTGGATTATTTGTAATTAGCTTTCCTTCTTCTCAAAGGCTTTTAGTTCTGCGTTTGCCTCTTTACTTATAAGGATTAAGATTAAACCTAAAATTAATACACAAATTCCAAAAGCAGTTATCATTCCTTCTACTCCCATAGCTAATGATCCAAAAATGGACATAAAAATCAGAATTACTCCCCCAATTAACACTATACTAGAGAGTATTATAAACATAATTTTTGCCCATTTAGGTTTTAACCAAAATAGAGTGGCAATTATACTTACAAATAATAAAGCTATTTCTGAAGTAGTGATACCTTTTACAATGCTTGGAGAAAAAATAGAAATCATTAATAGAGGAAGTGCAAAAGCAGCAATTGTTATAGAATAAATACGATTGATAGACAAAAAATAATTAAGCTGATTTGTCTTTTGTTCGTTTTCATAAAGCATTTGAGAATCTAATGTTTCAATATTTTTCTGTTTCTGTTTTTTATCTAAAAAACCTATTGCAGAGTAAGAAAAGAGAGATAAAAATATAATTGCACTAAGAAAAACAGGAATTGCTTCTAGGTTTTTAAAAGCATAGCCAAACTCATTGTTAAAAGATACTCCGATATAAACTACCAGAAGTATACAGAATGAAATGAGATAACCTAGATACCTAGTTATAAAAGAACGAGTAGTTATCCAAAATACAGAAGATAGAAAACATAGAGCTGCACAAATCACGATAACTATAAATAATGGCGTAAACGGACTTGAAGCTAAATCTTCTATTAACTTATTTAGTGAAATAGCAGAACTTATAACTATTAAACTCAATCCCAAGTAGCAAATTCCAATACCTTTACGAATAGATATATTTTTCATAGTATGTTTTATACAATTATCCTAGCTCCATTTCCTTCACAAACAGGGTTTATATAGGTCTGAATGCGAATATCTACATTTTGATACACTTTTTCTAAAGCATTTTTTATTGTTTCTGCATTTTCTTTTCCTCTTGCCATTGCAAAAACAGAAGGTCCTGAACCCGAAATTCCGAAAGCTAACGCCTTGTTTTCTAAAGCAGCTTGTTTCATTTCTTTAAATTTTGGAATCAAAAGACTACGCATCGGCTCAATAACCAAATCTTGCAACGAATCAGAAAACAAATCATAATCTTTTTCATACAAACTAACCACAAAAGCTCCCATAAGTCCCATTTGCTGACTAAAAGTAGCAACAGAAAGCATCGTTTTTAAAATTTTACGAGAGTCAGAAGTATTGAGTTTTACATGTGGATAAAGCGTAACAGCATAGAGATTTTCCAAAACAGGAAGCTGTAAAATATCGTTTTGTTTATTTCCTTTTGAAAGAATAATTCCACCCAAAATAGAAGGTGCAACATTATCTACGTGTGCGCTTCCACAGGCTACACGTTCGCCTTCGGCAGCAAAAGCAACCAATTCTTTATTCGAATACGGCTTTCCGATAAGCTCATTATATCCAAAAGCTGCTGCTGCACTACTTGCACTACTAGACCCCAAACCACTTCCAGAAGAAAATCCTTTTTTGAGGATAATATCAACTCCAATAAATTCGTTTTGTGCTTCTTGCATCTTACGGATTACGACGGAAGAACAGTTTTTATCAGCTTCTTTTGGTAAATTAGCTCCATTTATAATTTCTAAGATTTTATTTTCTGTTGTTCCATTGGGAGTGAGCGTAATTTCATCGCCCATATTTCCCAAAGAAAGTCCCAAAATATCAAAACCAACATTAAAATTGGCTATTGTGGCTGGTGCAAAGGCTGTTATTTTTTTCATATTTATATCTATTTTTCCAACCGTCAACGAGGCTTAAAGCCGTCGTTGAGGATTGAAATATGTTTTAGTTATTCATAATAAACATCAAATCAGCAAAAACTCCACTTGCTGTTACGGCTGCTCCTGCTCCTGCTCCTTTGATTACTAAAGGCTCATCAACATAACGATTTGTATTTATTGCCACTACATTGTCTTTTCCTTCCAAATTATAAAATGGACTATTCGACGGAATTTCTTGTAATGCAACTGATAAATTACCCTTTTCCATTTTGGCAACAACCTTTAATTTATTGCCTTTCTCATTAGCGTTTTTGTAAAGAGTAGCAAAATGATTTTCGTGTTTTTTTAGATTTTCAAATAGTTCTTCTACTGATTTTGAGTTGGTACACTCGTCTGGTAAAAAGCTATTGAAGGTAATATCTGACATTTCTTTATTCAAACCTGATTCTCTTGAAAGAATTAAGATTTTTCGCATTACATCCAATCCAGAAAGGTCAATTAATGGATTTGGTTCAGTATAACCTTCTTCTTTTGCTTGTAAAACTACGTCGGCAAACTGATTTTCAGCATTATAATTATTAAAAATAAAATTCAGACTACCCGAAATTACAGCTTCAATTTTACCAATTTTATCGCCACTAATTCGGAGGTCATAAATCGTTTTTAAGATGGGAAGAGCTGCACCTACCGAAGTTTCATACTTAAAATAAATATTTCTTTCTTTAGCTAGTTTATTCAATTTCAAATACGTTGAATAATCACTACTACATGCAATTTTGTTACAAGTAACTACCGAAATGCTATTTTTTATCAAAAACTCGTAGCCTTCACTCACAATATCAGAAGCTGTATTATCAATAAAAACAGCATTTCTAAGATTGAGTTTTCTGATAGTTTCGAAATATTCATTTAAAGAAGAATAGGCTTTTGCATTCTTACTCTCTTTCTTTTGTTTGAATTTCAAAACTTCTTCTTTTGTCAATTCTTCTACTCTTTCAAATGTTTCAGAAGAATGATTGAAAAGCATTTTCTTACTATTTGCTACACCTATTACTTTGAGGTTGATTTGATACTCTTCAATTAGTTTTTGTTTTTGAGCAAAAAGGATATTTATAAATTCCGTTCCTACATTTCCGATTCCTGCAATGAAAACGTGAACATTTTTTACTGCCGAAGCAAAGAATTTTTCGTGAATTACATTCAATGCCTTTTCTTCATCTTTTTTATCAATTACGATAGAGATATTTCGCTCTGATGCACCTTGTGCTATTGCTGTAACATTGATACCGTTTTCTCCTATTGCACCAAAAATCTTTCCTGCCAAGCCAATAGCATTTTTCATATTATCGCCCACTAAAGCCACAATACATTGGTTTTCTATAGCTTTTACTTCATTCATCAAGCCTCTTTTGATGTCTTTTTCGAAGGCAGAATTAAGCGCATTTTGAGCAGCCAAAAGTTCAGATTGATTGATTCCTATTCCAATACTTTGTTCGGAACAGCTTTGCGTAATCAAGATAATATTGATATTTGCTTCTTCCAAAATCTGAAAAACTCGTCTAGCACTTCCTTTTTGTTTGGCTAGTCCAACTCCTGAAACAGTAATAATTGCAATTTCATCAAGCGAACAAATACCTTGAATTTTATTTTCTGTCAGTTGGTTTTCGCTGCTGATAAATGTTCCTTCTTGTTCTGGAAAAAATGTATTTTTCAGATACAATGGAATATTTTTATCCATTACTGGCAAAATAGAAGGTGGATACAGAACTTTTGCACCAAAATAAGCCATTTCAAATGCTTCTGCATAACTCAATTTTTGTAAGGAATGTGTCGCCTGTACTTTTCTAGGATTTGCCGTTTGCATTCCATTGACATCACTCCAAATTTCCAAACACGTCGCATCGACAGCATTTGCATAAATAGAAGCCGAAAAATCTGAACCTCCACGCCCCAAAGTAACCGTTTCTCCTTTTTGATTATGTGCTACAAAACCTGCTGCGATATAATTTTTATTCGTTTTTGTGTCGTTGGTGGAGACACCAACAACGGCTAAAATATTTCTAGTCGTTTTATCTAAATCTAAAATGGCATTTAGATAGTCTTTTGATTCGTTGGTAGTGGTTGCAATTAGTTTTTTGCTTTCCAATAATTCAACTTTAACAGCCTTTTTTGGATTGACAGAAAGATATTTTTGGACAATAACAGAAGAAAGTTGCTCTCCAAAGCTTAAAATAGTCGCTCTCGTTCGGTCTGATAATTCTTTCAATGTTCCTACGCTTTCACAAATTGCTTCTAACTGATTACATTTTTGCTGAACCTCTACAAAAAGGTCAATTTGATGCGATTCTGACACTAATTCTTTGATAAAATCAAAATGAAAACTTCTAAATTCTTCTAACAAGTTATGATGTTTTGCTTCTAAAGAAAGGTCTGCAATTTGTTCTAGCTTATTGGTAATTCCTGAAAAGGCAGAAACCACAACAATATAGTTTTCAGTTTTTGAAAAAAGAATAGCAGCTATTTTTTCAAGATTGGATTTTGAGGAAACACTTGTTCCTCCGAATTTCAAGACGAGCATTTGAGATTTATTTATGTAATTGATAAAAATATCAACAACAGAGAGTAAGTTTTGATAAAGAATTTCAAATTTACGATTTAATTTTCAAACTTAATATTCTATCTTTAGAAGTTGTGTTTCTATCGAATAAAGTTAAATAGTTTTAGTATTTCTTGCTTTTTTTGTAAATTGATACATCTATTAATAGCTTTTGACTCCATTGAAGAATATTTTTATTTTTTTAAAAATCCGATTTTTATGTAAGCTGTTATTTTTATGTAAAATAACAGCCTTGTTTTGCTATGTTTATGTTTTTCAATCAACTCCTGTTTTTGGGCAAGATTTATCTTCTCTATATGATTCAGCTCAAAAGTATGGAAGCAAAGATTTAGAAAAGCAAGATTATTATGTGCAAAAATTAATTTTGGAAAGCACAAAACAAACAAATGACTCCTTTTTGTTGAAAGGCTATAACCTAAAATCAGTTATTTCTTATCGAAAAGCCGATACAGATAGTGCTTTTTTTTACATCGCAAAAACATTAGATGTATCTGAAAAAATAAAAAACGACGAAGTAAGAATAGATATGTTACGTTTAAAAGCTTTCATTTATAAAAATAGACGCTATGACAAAGATTCAGCTCTATTTTATCTTGAATTGGCATTAGAAGAAAGCAAGAAAACAAATTATGAACACGGAAAAATTAAAAGCCTAGAAGCAATATCTTTTCTTTCGATGGATGAAGGAAAATACCTTGATGCTACCCAACTGCTATTAAAAGCTAGAAAAATAGCTTATAAAATTCAAGATAACAAAGCGTTATCTAGTATTGCCAATAATATTGGGCATACCTATTTACAGATGGAAATGTATGATAAAGCTCTTCCTTTTTTTGATGAAGCAAATAAATATAGAGACGATACAACAACTATTTCAGTTATTCCCCTCAATATTGCTCACTGTTATTATCAAAAAGGGGAATACAAAAAAGCACTTTCTATTTTGGATAAAAATTCTTCTTTAGCTCTCAAAACCTCATTAAATGCAGCCATAGAATATCATTTAGAATATGTTACTCTTTTTTTAACAACACATGAACCTAAAAAAGCTTTAGAAAAAATAGAAATATTAGATTCTTTATATACAAAAGCTAAACCACAGGCCTACCGTAACTTATTATTATTAAAAGCCAAAACTTACTTACAACTAAAAGATACACTCACAGCTCACAAATACATAAAAGAAGTAGAAAATGAAATAGTTATTGAGAGTGAAGATGATTTTCATAATCGCTTGACTATGCATGAGTTGTTTTCCTACACTTATTCATTTTTAAAAAATTATAAGAAGGCAAATTATCATTCACAAAAATATATTTCACTTTATAAGGCAACTTATAATAAAAAATTGCAACAGAATATTTACGAATCTGAATTAAATCAACGCATTGCATTAGAGCAAAAAGAAAGAGAGCTAGAAAAAATAAAATATACTACTCAATTAGCAAAAGAACATCAAAACACAATTTATTTTTCATTCGGTTTGATTATATTATTACTTATTTTTCTGATTATAACAAGAGCCTATTGGATAAATAAAAAGTATAGTAAAGAGCTAAAAAGCACAAACCATCAACTTTCAGAATCACAAGCAGAAGTGATACAGCAAAATAATATTCTACATGAGCAATCAGAAGAATTGATGAGGCAATCAGCAGAATTAAAATGTTCTCACGAAGAAGTATTGGCAATGAACGATAATTTGGAAAACATTGTCAATGAGCGCAATGAGGAAGTAATAGAGAAAAATAAAATGTTAGAAGAATATGCTTTCATAAATGCTCATAAACTACGTGCGCCTGTTGCTCGTCTTTTAGGAATTATGCAGATTATTGAACTCTCAAAAGATACTAACGAGATAGAGTTTTACCTACAACTCTGTAAGCAAGAAATCGAAGATCTTGACCGTATTATTTGGACTATCAAAGAAGCCATTGAAGAAAAAACTCCTCTTAACCGTTTGGAGTTGGAGAAAAAGAAGGAGATGAAATAAGTATAGACGCCGTACAATCTCTAAATTGGGATTTCAATAAAAAACGTAGTTCCGATTCCTTCTTCAGTTTCGAACCAAATTTTACCATTATGCTTGTCTATTATTTTTTTTGTGATGTCTAGTCCTAATCCACTTCCTTCGCCAATTGGTTTGGTAGTAAAAAAAGCATCAAATACTCGTTCTTGAATTTTCTTTGGTATTCCTCCTCCTGTATCTTGAATAGAAACTAATATGTTGTTTTTAGTTGTGCTAGTAGAAACAATTAAATTTCCCTTTCCTTTCATGGCTTGAATGGCATTATGAATTAGGTTTGTCCAAACTTGCATAAGCTCATCTGGATATCCTAAAAAAGATGGAACATAATCAAGATTTCGCTTTATATCAATGCCTTGTTTTACTTGATTATGATATAATATAAGCGTCGTTTCGATACTCTGATTCAAATCTACCTCTGATTTTTCTTCTGAATGGTCTTGACGAGCAAAATTTTTGAGTGCAAAAACAGTTTTACCAGCTCGTTTTGTTGCTTCTTGTATAGTTTGATTACTTTTAATGACAGTAGAGAGTTGATAAGCTGTTTCGAAGACCTCCTCTTTATTTTCTGTTTGAAGTAGCAACTTTATCATTTCTTTTTCTTGGTGCATATTCATATCTGTTATCAAATCTGCATACTCTTCTACCCCTACAAAGCCTTGCTGTTCTAATTCTTCTATCAAATCATATTTTGCCACTCGCTGTTCTCGTGTGGAAAGTAAATCTGTTTTTTTAGAGGATATTTCTACAAATTTATTAAAAACAACTATCGTTTTATCATCTAGTGTTTTGAGAAAGTTTGGAAGATTTGGAAGTGTTTGTAATAAAATATTTTCAATACTATCAGCTGAAGAACGAATTGCTCCTAAAGGCGTATTTATCTCGTGTGCAATACTAGCAATCAACTGTCCCAAACTAGCTAATTTTTCGGATTGAATAAGCTGTTTTTGAGTAAATTGGAGTTCTTTATAGGCATTTTCTATTTCTGTTTTCTGTTTTCGTAATTGTTCTTGTGTGGTTTTTAGTTCCTCCAAATTCTGCTTTAATTCTTCCTCTGATGCCTGTAAGACTACATTACTTTCTTGAATAGTAAGTGCTTGAGATTGGATTTGTTTGCGCTGCTCTTCCCTTTCTTTTGATTTTAAATAATAGGAACGTCTATCTCTATCTACTAAAAAAGCAAAAATAAATGCTAAGGCTACTGCACTTGCTAAGTCATTAAGGCTATACCTTGAAATATCTGTTAGAATATTTACCTCTAGAGTCCATAACGTCATAAAAAAGCAAATTATAGCTAGAATCATTACTGTGTAGTACACATAAATACGAACAGGAATAAATAGTGAAAGCACTATCACCATACAAAAACCTCCTATATAAGAAGGATCGCCTCCTGTAAGCCCTGTAATCATAGATGTACTAATACCAGCATATGCTCCCAGTACACTCATTAAATGAATAGACTTTTTTTGAAAAAATGGAATCCAGTATAATATAAAAACACTACCACCAACAACTGATAAGCCAATTCTGAAATAAAAAATAGCCTCTACATTTGGATAAAGCTCTGCATCTAAAGGAATATAACCCAGCCAAACGAAAGTAAAGACTAAACTAACAAGTGGCAAAAGTCTTTTACATTGATAGTTTTGTTCCCCTAAATAAGTATCTGGATATTGCCTATTAGCATCTCCATAGATTATAAGTCGTGCTACTTTTTTTATTTTATTCATAACTCTTTTAAAGATAAACGAAGTTCTACATAAAATGTAGTTCTTATGCCTTCTTCTATTTCAAACTAACTTTTGTCATTATATTTTTCATTTTTTTGTAAAATTTAAAGAATAATCTAATTCTTTCAATTATCTATTAAAAACTAACAGAGATAATACTCTCTATTTTATTTGTACTATCTTGAGAAGCAGAGAGATTTTTTTTGAAGTGAATCAATTTCATTTTGGAAAAAACAGACAGAGCGATAAAAAAATCTATCAAAAAAGTAAAAACAGATTTCATGAAAATATTGTGTTTTTTGAGGGAAGCACAAAAGAGACTAAATAAATAACAAAAAAATGAAGTTTTTATATCTACAATATAGTTAAATCATGGCTTTTACATAGAAATTCCCCTCTCTTAAAACTTTAATTTTATGCCTAAAATAATATTTGCTCTCAAATCATCAGCAAAATAATATCATCTGAATTACCTGCTCTAAAAAATTAAGTTGGCTTTACTTCAAAGCCAATTACCAAAATATCATCAATTTGCTTCTGATTTTCTCCTTTCCATTCTTCAAAAATAGCATTCAATGAATCTTCTTGTTCAGAAAAAGAATAATTGGAAATATCTAAAAGTGTTTTTCTAAATCTTTTTGTATTATATTTTAGATTTTCTTCTCCCCCAAATTGGTCTTGAAAGCCATCTGAATAAATATAAAAAGAAGTTGGAGTATCAATAGAAATAGTATGATTGGTAAACATGGTATTCTGCTGACTGATTGAATTTCCTCCTACTGAAATCCTATCTCCTTTTATTACCTTGACCTCTTTATCTTGAATATAAACTAACGGATTTTTTGCACCTGCAAATTCTAGTTTTTTGTTTTCCAAATCTATCATACAAATGGCTGCATCCATTCCGTCTCTTGTTGTTCGAACTTTATTTTCAAGTTGAACATAAGATTCAGATTGATGAAGCACCTTATCTATTTTTTGATTTAGAATAGTAAGGATATGAGAAGGAGTAAGAATATTTCTAGAGTCTATTATCTCATTTAGTAAGTCATTTCCTATCAAAGACATAAATGCCCCAGGAACACCATGACCTGTACAATCAATAGCAGCAATAATAATTTTATTATCCACTTTATGATAATAATAAAAATCTCCACTCACAATATCTCTAGGTTTAAAATAAACAAATGATTGAGGCAAACCTCGTTTTATCTTTCCTATTTTTGGAAGCATTGCATCTTGAATACGCTTGGCATAATTTATACTTGAAGTAATTTTTTTATTTTTTGTTTCAATGATTTTATTTTTATCCTCTAAAGCCATCATGTTATAAGTCATTTCATTGTTCACTAAACTCAACTTATTTTGTGTATTCTCTAATTCTTCAATATTTCGCTTTAATTCTTCTTCAGAAGTTATTAGTCTTCCATTTTTGACTTGTATTTTTTTCTGATTTTTTATCAAAACCATGCTATTTTTTCTAAAAAGAATTGCCCACCAACCACACACAACAGCCATAATAGAAACAATACTAAAATGAAAAACAAGTTGAAAAGTAGTTACTTGAGCTACTGTTTCTCCTCCAAGAGTAATGCCGTTATAACTAATAAAATATTGCCCCAAACTTTCCATTCCATAAGCTACTTGCAAAACAGCTAAAATACTATGATGCCCAACTGTAAGAATAGCGTAAGGAATCATGATACGCCAGTCTTGATAAATAATGAGAAGGGCTGCATTTACAAAAAAGAAAAAATGAGTTTCTGCCATACCATGCATCTGTCCAATGAACTGTAACATGAAAATAGCATAAACAACACCAATAAGCATACGAGCATATAACTTATTTTGAAGTACAAAACGAGCAATCAAATAAATACCCAAAGCACAACCTCCTGTTACCAAACTAAACACCCAAGTTTCATAAACAGGAGCTAAAAAAAAACCGATAATAAAAGATATAATCACAAATTTATCAGATATTTTATCGGCTTGTTTTTGTACTTTTATTAGATATTCTTTGAGATCTATATCTGTTAAAACTTCTTCTTTTATTTTAGGGGAAACTGTATTATCAATTATAGGGGACTGACTCATAGATTTTTAAACATTAAAACAACTATTTTCAGTTGTTTTTTTTATAAAATTATTGCACTATTTCTTGTTTAATGTGTATAATTTTAAATATACTTTTTATTACTGTTTCAATATATAAAATTTATATCACAAAAATCTAATTAATCACTTCTTAAAACTCCAATCTTGCTCCTAGAACAATATTTATTCCCAAATCATCAGCAAAATAACGTTGTCTATTTAGATAATCTCTGTATTCTGTATTGAGTAAGTTATCAACTTTTGCACAAACACGCCATTGTGTTTTTTGCCCTTGAATATTTGTGGAAACTCTCAAACTAATTAGGTTATAAGCAGCAGGAGGAAGTGTAAAATCTTGTTCTTCTAAAATATTATTTTGATAAAAAACATAACGATTTGTTATTTCAAACTGCGTATTGGTTAGTTTTCTTCTTTTTTCAGTCGCTCCAATAGAAATTGGTTTTTGAATCTGATAACGCAAACTGGCTTGTAAAGTATTGGAAGGCATATTTATCAAAGGCAAATCATTGGACAAATCATCTCCTTTTATGAAGCTATAACTTGCCTTCAACCCCACCGACTTCGAAAACTGATAGCGACTAGAAATATCCAAGCCATAAATTTGAGCGTTCGTTTGTTTGTATTTGAAGACTGGAAAAGCTCCACGAATAGTCAGACGAACTTCATTTTCTGGATTTAGATAAATATAATCATCAATATTTTGATAATAAAGTAGCGTTTCGAAAGATAATTTTTCCTTAATTTTTCCACTCAAAGAAAGTGTATTTTTAATAGATTTTTCGGTATTCAAATTCGGATTTCCTTCTTCTATTCCACTTACGCCTTGATGAAGTCCATTACTAAAAAGTTCATTGATAGCAGGATTACGAGTTGCATAACCTACATTATACGAAACTTGAATATGCTCACTCAACTGATAATTAACTCCTAAAGACGAACCAAAATTATTAAAGTTATTATCAAAACGAACAATTTCTCTAGGAATGCTTCGGCTAATCGTAACGGCATTCTGAATCGTGTTTTGATACCTAAAGCCTGTTTCGAAAAACCAATGATTTATACTTTTGGTCAAAACTGTAAAAACTCCTGTTTCATAACTCAAATAATCTGGAATGAGTGGTAAAACCCCTGTTTCTGGGTCGTTGGTATTATCTATAATAGTAGATTGCGCCCCAACTTTGAATATCAAATTATTTTCAAATTCTTTTTGGCATTTTATTTCTGAAAAATAAGAATACTGTTTTAAGTTTAATGCAGGTATTTCTGAGCGTCCACTTCTACGGACATCAAATTCTTTTCGGTTATTAATCTGTGTAGAAAAAGTAAAATCTAGGAATTGTTCAATGATTTTGCCCTTATTTTTTGGTTTTGGTGCAATGTACTTTTTTGAGTGAATTTTAAATAAATGATGGCTTACTCTTTGTTTGGGTGCATCAATATCATAACTAAAATCTTCTTCTGTGAAAAAAGGAACTTCCCGTTCGAAGGCATTTTCTAAATCGGTTAGATTTCCAACATGCGAACCACGCAAAACACCTAATTCTGTATTGAAAGAACTAAAATAAAAGTCTGTAAAGAAATTTTCTGTAAACTGTTTTTCTAATTGAATGGCGATATTTGCTTCCTCACTTCCTGTATTATTTAAAAAATAATCGGCTGCTTTTTTATCGCCACTTTTCTTGAGTGTTCCATTGATTTTCCACGCCACAAAAGACCCATATTGTTCTAATTGTAGGTTTATTCCATTGCTTCTTCCATTGGATTCGAAAAAATAGCTAGTATTTCCGTGCAAATGAGGTTCTCTTTCAATACGTGCAGGTTCTACCAAAATCACACTTCCTAAGTTTGAGCCTTGATACTCCAAACTAGAAACTCCTTTTATTACTCTGATTTTGTTGGCAACTAAAGGGTCTATTTCGGGTGCGTGGTCATTTCCCCATTGTTGTCCACTTTGTGCAATTCCGTTATTTAAGATTGTCAAACGGTTTCCGTAGAGACCATGTACAACAGGTTTTGAGATTCCATTTCCATTTTTAAGTGTACTTACTCCAGAAATTTCTTCTAGCATATTCGAAAGATTTTGATTCGAATTATCTGAAATATGCTGATGATTGAGTGTTTGGGTATTTTGAGTAGAGTTATTTTGCTTTTCACTAATGACAACGCTTTCCAAAACTGTATTGAGTTCGTGGATTTCTACATACAAAACTGTATCGGTCAGAACATCTAAAAAAACATTATGATTTTCACCACTAATATAGCTAAATACAATATGCTGCTTTCCTTTACAAACATTTTTGAGTTCGAAAAATCCTTTCTCATTAGTTGCTGTTCCCTTCAAAGTCTCTTGTACATAGACATTTACAAACTCTAAAGGCTTATTTGTATTTTCATCTGTTATAAAACCTGTTATAGATATGTTGCAGTTTTGAGAAAAAGCAGAAGTATATAATAATAATGAAAAAAGCAGACATAAGGTAAGAAATCGACTTTGCATAAGGACAAACAATTACGAATTACGAATTAAAAATTACGAACTGCTAGAACAATAAAATTTAGCAAAACCAAGTGTGATTTTAGATTATTGAGTAAACAAAATATAATTAATTCGAAAAAGAGAGGAAAAAAGGGTTTTAATTTATGCAAAGGTAATCAAAGATAACAACTTATTGCAACAGCGTTGCATTTATAAAATTCTAAAAAACTGTTATATTATTCATTACTCTACTACTTTCCTAGGAATATGTATAGGCAAACGAGTAAGAAGTTCGTAATTGAGTTGATTACTCATCTCTCCAAAACTAGCTACACTTATTTCTTGTTCGCCTTGCTTTCCTATCAATACTACTTCATCGCCTATTTCTGCACTATTCATTTTTTCTAAGTCAATAATCATCAAATTCATATTTACTACTCCTACTACTGCCATACGTTCGCCACGAATCAAAACCCTTCCCATATTGCTAAGGCTTCGGCTATACCCGTGTGCATAACCCACAGGAACAATAGCAATTTTCATTTTTTGAGAAGCTAAAAAAGATGTACCATACCCTATAAACTCACCAGCTTCTACATCTTTTATTGTCATTATCTTACTTTTCCAAGACAAAACTCGCTTGAGTGGGTCTTGGTGTGTTTTGTTGTCTTTTAAGTATTGAATTAGCGTTTCTTGGGTTGGAAAAAAACCGTATTGTAAGATACCAATCCTGACCATATCCATTTGTGTTTGTGGATAGGCTATTGTTGCAGCAGAACAGGCTGTATGGTATTTTTTGGGAAGAAAAGCAGGATTATCTCTTCGTTTAAAACGCTTTACAATTTTTTTATAATTGATGATTTGTGATTTTACTCGTACATAATTAGCAATACTTTCAGCACCTGCATAATGCGTACAGATTCCTTCCAAAACAAAACAATTCTCATACTTTTTGAGTAACTCAAACATTTTGGGAATATCTCTTTTTGGAATCCCCAAACGATTCATTCCTGTTTCCATTTCCAAATGAATCTTGATAGGAATTTGTGCTTTTTGAGCTAAAGTAAGTCCTGTTTCTAAGCGTTCCAAATCAAAAATATACACTTCTACTCCTGTTTGTATTGCCCATTCTATCTCTTCATTTCCTATCATTCCCATAATCATAATCTCTGAATCAGCTTTTTTTAATTGCTGAACAGCAAAAGCTTCATCTGCCGAAAAAACCGAAAAATGATTGATACCACAAGATTCTGCCAAGGGAATAAAATTATCTAAACCGTGTCCGTAGGCATTTCCTTTTACGACAGAAGATAACACTACCTTTTCTCCTATGAGCTGTCTTAAAAAATTGTAGTTGTTTTGAAGGGCTGATTTACTGATTTCTATATGAGAAGTTGCAAACATTGTTTTTTACTTTTTTTATTTGTGTACTACCAAAGTTAAGTTTCTTAATGATTTAAATCAAGCCGATTAAATAAAATATACTTTCTAATTCTGCCAGCCTCCTAAAAGAATAAGTAAAAGTAATCATTCTGAACAATCTCTAAAAACATTGAAGAAACAGATATTTTCTAATCAAAAATTAAAAAAATAAATTATATCAACAATTTCTATGATTATATCAATAAAAAAGACAATAATTTTCTTCTGTCTATATTTTGTCTATACAGGTTTTTAGGGAAATATAGAAGGATTAGCTTTATTTGATTTGTGTGAAAGCACATCAATTAACTTGTTTTATTAAAAAAACATCAGCTACTCAAATTATAAACTGAAAAATAATCTTGTCAAAAAATGAGATATTATTTTTCATAATCCTTTAACAAAATGAAGAAATTTGACACTCAAAAAAAAACCTATTACAAGATACTATTGCTTGGTATCTTTCTATCTTGCTTATCCATTACATCAATTTTTGCTCAAGCTCCTACTGGAAATAGAGGAGTTTATTTTGATGATAATGCTCAAATAACAAGTGCTTTACCAACTACCAATACAGATGACATAACTGTTTCTTTTTGGATAAAAAAACAAGCCAATCAAGTAGGAACTGTTATTTATAATGGAACACAAGGCACAAACGGATACGGAGTAAACCTAGATGCAACAGGTAGAGTAATCGTAGAACTAGGAGGAGTTATTTTACTAGTTTCAGATATTACTCTAATAACAAACGAATGGACTTATATTAGTGTCATCCGAAATTCTAGTACATGGTCAATTTATAAAAATGCTATAATAGCAAGTTTTACATCTGGCGTGGTTACCTCTAGTCCTCAAACTCCAACAAATAACTTTCAGTTTGGTAAAACAGCAATTACATCTAGTTTTATTGGTCAATTAGATGAAGTAAAAATATTCAATAGCGTTCGCTCTGCTGCAAATTTAACTACTGATATGAGTTCTACTACTTTAGATGGAGCAGTTGCTTTTTGGCGTTTTGAAGAAGCTAATGGAACGACTGTAAACGATGTGAGTACAAACTTTAACGGAACTTTTGCTACAGCTCCTAATACTCCTCTTCGTGCATTGAGAGTAAAAAATACAAATGATAGTGGAACAGAATCATTAAGAGAAGTGATAGCAACAGCAGAAACAGATGCAGATAAAAATTATATCGATTTTAGTATTCCTAACGCACCTCCTCATACAATAAACTTAGCAAGTAATATTCCTAACATAACTACCTCTCTATTGATTGATGGTAGCTCACAAGAAGGCTTTGCAGTTTATTCTTCTACTGGGATGATAAATGTTAGAGGTACTACTGGCGTAGATTGGGGATTTAGGTTTTTTGGTGGAACAAATACGGATTCAGAAGTATATGGTCTATGGATTACTAATTTCGATGGCTATGGAATATTTCAAAGCAATGCAACAAACATCAAAATAGGTGCAGAAAACAAAGGAAATGTCATAGGAAATATTTCAGGAAGAGGTATATATATTTTAGGTGGAAATTCTATCATTGTTCAAGGTAACAGAATAGGAACAAACCCAGAGGGAACAGCAATAGCAGCAAATTCAGACTGGGGTATAGATGTACAAACCAATCCTGTTAGTGTTTTGATAGGTGGGCAAAGAGGTACTACCATAGGAAACCAAGGAGAAGGAAATCTAATATCTGGAAACACAGCAGGAGGTATAATCTTAAATGGCAATGGGCATAATGTACAAGGGAATTTAATCGGTACAAATATTTCTCAAGATGCAGCCATTCCAAACGGTTCGACAGGTATAACTGTACAATGTACGTCGTGTACAGCAGCTGCTCCAATAAATCAAATCGGTGGTTCTATTTCTGATCGAAGAGGAAATATCATAGGATATAACGAAATAGGAATTAGAGTTGGGGGTCCTAATGTAAGGGTAGAAGGAAATCTAATCGGCATTAATCAGAATGATGTAACAATCCCTAATACTGATGAGGGAATAGCTATAGACAATTATTTTTCTACAGTCGTACCTGCTAATATTGTAATAGGTAATACTTCACCTGACCTCCGTAATGTTATTTCAGGAAATAGCTTCGGTATAAATATTTCTGCTGCTGAAGGTACTCAAGTGATTGGAAATTATATAGGAACTACGAGTACAGGTATGGCAGCTCATCCAAACGGAAAGGGAATATCAATGCAGAGAGCTAATAATACTATTGGAGGAGCGACTGCTGCACATGGAAATCTTATTTCAGGAAATACTCAAATTGGGATAGAGCTATTTAGTAACGCAACAGGAATCACAGTTCAAAACAATAGAATAGGTGTAAAATCAGATGGTACTGCATTAGGAAATGGGTCAGAAGGAATTTCTTGTTCAAGTGGCTCTAACTCAATTATATCTAATACTATAGCTTATAACGCAAATATTGGTGTACAAATATTTACTAGTACATCGATTTTAGTATCTGAAAATGAAATTTATTGTAATGGTAATACTGCTATTACTTTGGGTGGTGGAGGAAATACAGAAAAACAAGCACCTATTATTACAGGTGTTACAACTTCTGCTATTTCAGGAACGTGTGCTACTTGTGCTGATGGGGAAGTGATAGAAGTATTTACAGATAATACAGCTTGTACAAATACTGGAGGAAGAAATTATCTAGGAAATACGACTGTTACAGGAAACAACTGGAGTTTTGCAGGTACTTTTTCTACTGCAAGTACATTTTCTGCTACTGCAACTGATGCTGCTAATAATACTTCTCCTTTTGGTTTTTTTCAAAGTCCAGAAATTGATATACAAGGAAATGGAAATAGTATAACTGATGGCTCTACGGGTGTTTCTACTACTGATGATACAGATTTTGGAGATGTAACTACAAATAAGACAGTTACTTATACCATCCGAAATATAGGGATAGAGCCATTGACAGTTTCTACTATTGGCATAACAGGAGCAAATGCTGGTAACTTTGCGGTAAGTAATATTGCTCTTCCAGCAACGGTTCCAGCTAATGGAAACATTACATTTGATGTTACTTTTACTTTATCATTGGGTGTTAATAATGCTATTGTTACTGTCAATAGTAATGACGATGACGAAGCAGCTTATAATTTTGCAATACGAGCAACAGGAGTTATTCCTCCTAATTTCTTTGTAAAAACAACTGGTAATGATACAAATACAGGTGCAGATTTTGCCAATGCTTTTGCTACTTTAGAGAAAGCTCTTTCTGTAGCTCTTGCAGGGTCTAAAATATATGTAGCCACTGGTACATACAAACCTACACAAGAATTTGATTTTGATGCGAGTGGTGGAACAAATCCTAGAGAAGTTACCTTCCAAATTCCAGATAATGTAGAGGTTTATGGAGGTTTTACAGGAAACGAAACAGGAGCTATTACACAAGCTGTTTTAGATGCTCGTAACTTTACCACCAACGAGACAACGCTTAGTGGAGATATTGATAATAATGATGCTTTTTCAGGAACTTTTCCTTCTTTTACTTATGGAAATTATGCTGGAAATTCCTACCATGTAGTCTATACAAAAAATGTTTCCTCAGCTACAAAATTAGATGGCTTTACTATCAAGGCTGGAAATGCTGATGCACCCACTACTAGTGATAATAACGCAACAGGAGCAGGCTGGTTTAATGACGGACGTGGAACAGGAAATAGCTCTAACCCTACAATTACGAATTGTTCATTCTTACAAAATACGGCTAGAGAAGTAGGAGGAGCAATCTACAATTTTGCAAGTCCACTAGGCAATGCTAGTCCTAATATAACAAACTGTTCATTTTCTCAAAATAGTGCAGGAGCTGCAGGAGCTGCAATGTATAATGGTGGAAATGAAGGAACATCTAGTCCTAGTATAGTAAATTGTATCTTCTTTCAAAATAGGTCTGATATTCATGGAGGAGCAATATTCAATGATGGAAATGCAGGAGGTACTTCTAGCCCTAGTATAATAAATTGTTCATTCTCTCAAAATAGAGCTATTATTGGTATTGGTGGTGCAATCTATAATTTTGGAACTGCTGGTACTTCTAGTCCTAGTATAATAAATTGTTCGTTCTCCTTAAATATAGCTGGTAATCTTGGAGGCGCAATGTATAATAAAGCAGATAATGGAGGAACTTCAAATACTGTCATTCGCAATTCTATTTTTTGGGAAAATTCAGATAATAATGGGATAAGCTCTTGGTTCAATGAGAGTGCTCTACCTAACGTAGATTATTCTTTGATAGAAGAGGCTGAAAGTAACTTATCTGCTGGTACAGTAAGTGGAATAAATAATGTCTTTACTCAAAATCCACTTTTTGTAAATACTGCTACTGGAGATTTGAGCCTTCAAGCAAATTCTTTAGCTGCTAATACAGGAGATAATACAGCTATAAATGCAACAGGTATTACTGTTGATGTAGCAGGAAACCCAAGAATATTTAATACGAATGTTGATAAAGGAGCTTATGAACTTCAATCTGCTTCTTCTGCTCCTCCTGAAATAAATGTAAGAGGAGGTGCATCATTGATTAGTATTTTAGATGGAGATACTACACCTAATACAGCAGATGATACAGATTTTGGTACAGTAGGTAGCACTAAAACAGTTACTTACACGATACAAAACCAAGGTGGTTCTGACCTTACAATTTCTTCTATTAATATAACTGGAACAGATGCTACTCAATTTGGAGTAAGTAGTTTTACAAATGGTACTATAATTCCAATAAATGGAAATACTACATTTGATGTAACTTACACACCAAATTCTCCAGCCCTACAAACAGCTACAATTATTGTAAATAGTGATGATCCAAATGAAGCTGCGTATGACTTTGCAGTTAGTGGAACAAGTGGACTTGTAGCTTTCCCTTATGTAGAATCTTTTACAACAGGGACTATACCTTCAAAATGGTCTGATGTAGCAGTTGCTGGAAATGACTTTTGGAGATTTTCAGGTAATGCTGATTATGCTGCTGAACTTATAGGAGACCATACAGTAGGTGGAGGTACAAACTATGCATGGGTAGATGGTTCTACTCCGAATGGAGCAGGTTTTGTAAATACACTTTATACTCCTTTTGTTGATATTAGTGGAGCAACAGACCCAGAAATTTCATTTTGGATATATTCTCATTCAACAGACCCTATAACAGATTATAATACAATTTTGGTAGAGTTTTATGATGGAGCAGCTTGGAATACTGTACTTAACAACAGAGGAAGTCTAGGAGATATGTGGAATAGAATAGAAGTAAACCTTGCTAGTTATACTATTACAGGTTCTGTACAGCTTCGTTTCACGCTTACTCAAAATGGAAATCAGGCATTTTATAATGATATTTTGATTGATGATGTAGCTTTTGCAGAAAAAGTAATAGAGATAGATGTAGTAGGAAATAATACGAGTATATCAGATGGTTCTACTACTCCTTCAGTTACAAATGATACAGATTTTGGAAATGTCCCTAATGGTTCTAAGACTGTAACTTATACAATTCAGAGTATAGGATCTAAAGACTTGTCTATTTCTTCTATTAATATAACAGGTACAAATGCAACTGATTTTGTAGTCAATAATTTTACACCTCCTACAGTCATTAATCCATCTAACTCTGCTACATTTGATGTTACCTTTACACCCTCTTCAGAAGGCACAAAGACGGCTACAATTACTATCAATAATGATGATACCGATGAAAGCGCATATGATTTTGCTATCACAGGAGAAAAGGATTGTAATGGAACTAATACAATTTCATCACAAGCAGGAACAGAAACACTTACTTCTGATGCAAGCCAAACAACACCTTTCTATACTTTCTATGAAGATAGTCGTAAGCAATTTCTTATAAGAGCAAGTGAGCTGACAAGTATAGCAGGTAGTTATTCATTAACTAGGTTAGCATTTGATGTCAGTAATGCTCAATCTCAAACAATGAATAACTTCAATGTAAAAATAAAAACCACGACAGCAAATGAATTTACATCAGCAACATTTGACGGTGGTTTTACAACAGTATATTCAGGAACTCATGTGGCAACTAATGGACTAAATTGGTTCAATTTTATAACTCCTTTTGCTTGGAATGGTACGGACAATCTGATTGTTGAAGTATGTTTTGATAATACAAGTTTTACGAGTTCAAGTGAAGTGAGATATTCTACAACACCTTTTACAAGTGTAGTATATGATTATGATGATGGAGCAACAGGTTGTAATCTTACAAATACGAATGTTGGTAGTGGAAGTAACAGACCTAATATAGTATTTGAGTTGGAAGCTCCTTTACCAGAGATTGACCTCTTAGGCAATGCTACTTCTATTACAGATGGAGACACAACTCCAAATGTAACAGACAATACAGATTTTGGAAGTGTAGCTACAAGTAGAACTATTAATTATACGATTCAAAATACAGCAGCAAGTTCTATTCTGACTATTGCAGATATTAGCGTAAGTGGAACTAATAGTGGTGATTTTGTAGTAAGTAATTTTACAAATAATACGACAGTCTTAGGAAGTAATAACACTACATTTGATATTACCTTTACACCAAGTGGAACAGGAACAAGAACAGCAACCATCACTGTTAATAACGATGATTGTGATGAAGCTGCCTATGATTTCGTGGTACAAGGAACAAGTAGCACCACACCTCTTACTATTACAGCCACTACAACGTCAATAAACTGTGTGGGTACAAATGGTGCAATCGATGTAACCATAACTGGAGGAACTCCTCCTTATAATTTCTCTTGGTCAAATGGAGAAACGACAGAAGATATTTCTGCATCAGAAGTAGGAGAATATACAGTAAATGTTACGGATGGTACAACAACAACTTATACACGCACTTTTCTTATAGGTAATATAGTAGATTGGGAAAATATGAGCAATATCTCTATTACAGGTAATGTAGTTACGAAAGATAATACTATCGGCTGGACAAGTGGAGCAAACTCTGCCTCTACTCAACGAATAGCTCGTAATAATGATGGCTGGATAAGTAATACCATTACTGCTACTACAAGTTTCTATATGGTAGGTTTAGCCAAACCAAATGCAATTACCTCTTATACCTCTATTGATTATGCATGGTATTTTGTAGGAAATGGTAGGGCAATCCCAAGCTACAACAAACAACGAGGAACAGTAGTAGAATACCAAATAGGAGACATATTTACAGTAGCTAGAGAAGGAAACCAAATAAAATTCTATAAAAATGGAGTAGTTACTCATCAATATACTATTAATTCTAATGAGGTTTTGATCGCTGACGTGGCTATTTATTCAGGAAGTACAGGAGAGTTACAAACTTCATTTTGTGGTGCTAACGGTGGAACTCAAATTTATACAGCAGCTACTACAGGAATTGAATGTAATAATGATGGAACTACTGGAAGTATCGATATTGAAGCTACAGGAGCAACTTATTTATGGTCGACAGGAGCAACATCTCAAGATATTTCTGGGTTAGATGCAGGAACGTATCAACTAGAACTCACTAAAGATGGAATTTTATATACCTCTTCTTATCTAATTGGTGCGCCTCTTATGTGGACAAACTTAACAAACTTAGCTCTAAACGGAGATGGACAATTAGACCATACAAGCTCAACAGGATGGAATACAAATGCAAATTCAACTCAAAAAGTAAGAGGAGATGGAGGAATTGTATTCAAGGTAGATAATACAACTACAGCATCTATGATTGGTCTATCCAAAACAGAAGAAGGAGCAGGATTTATGTCTATTGATTATGCTATCTATACGGCTGCCAATGGCAAATTATATGTGTTTGAAAATGGTGCTAACAGAGGAGATTTTGGAACATATCAAATAGGAGATGGGTTCAAAATAGAACGAGTAGGAACTCAAATATACTATTCTAAAAATGGAACTATTTTCTATACAAGCACGAGTACAGCACCAACAGATGATTTGGAGGTGGACGTTAGTTTATCCACAGCGAATGCAACACTACCAGAAGTTTTGTTTATAAATTGTGCAGTAAATCTAGCTATTTCAGCTCCCCTATTAAATTGTGGTGTTAGCACAGGGTCAGCTACGGCTACATTGACAGGAGGAACATTTACCACTTCTTATGTTTGGAAAAATGGTGCTGGTACAACGGTAAGTACAACCAACACACTTAGCAACCAGCCTATTGGCTATTATACTGTTACGGCAAGTGGTGCTTTTGGAAGCTTTACAAAATCAGTTCTACTTAGCTATCCTATTGATTTTGTAGTAGAAGCAAATACGATAATAAGTGGTACAACAGTAAGCAAAAGTATAGCAACTTCTACTTGGGATGCAGGTGTACATACAACCAATCTGTTGAATGCAAACCAAGATGGTTTTGTAGAAAATACAATTTTGGAGAATACTTCGTATATGTTTGGATTAACTCTGCAGAATACTAATCCTTCTTTTACTTCTATCAAATACAGATGGTATGTACTACTAAACGGAAGAGCAATTGCAGGTGGTGGAGTAGTCATTGACTACAATGAAGGAGACAAACTGCGTGTAGAGCGTGTCGGAAGTGTAGTAAAATATTTCCATAATAAAATAGAAATTAGCCAACAAAGCATAGACCCAAGTGAAGAACTAATTGCTGATGTAGCTATTTATACACCAAATGGAAATGCTGGTAGTTATAAAATTTCTTTCTGTAATAGTGGAATAATTGGAACCCCACCACTAAACAAAATACAAACTGCATCTAGTTTAGAAGTAGATACATTCAAAATCTACCCTAACCCAAGTACAGGTATTTTCAAAGTACATTTTGGTACATCTATTTCAGAAAATATTCAAGTAACCATATTTGATGGAATAGGTAGAAAAGTAAGTACACACACTTTTGAGAAAGGAAAACAAGATTTCAATGTAAACCTTAAAAACCAATCAAAAGGAATGTATCTTATTCATTTCAATCAAAACGGAGCTACCTACTCCAAACAGCTTATTTTAGAATAAAAAATAAAACATCTTTTTTAAATCAAAAAACTCCATTTTCCTTGAAAGTGGAGTTTTTTTGTACCAAAAAATCAATCATTAACAATGTATATCCAACCTGTTTATACAAAAATCCGTATCTTTGTACACTACGTGTAACAAACTACCAATACTATTATATAGATTACTCTACTTCTAAATCATCTATGAAAAATTTCAATACTCTACTCTTATTCCTATTACTAGGATTATCTGTTTCTTTTCTCTCAACAGCCCAACCCATTACCCAAAAAGAAAAATTACTTTCTGCCAGTTCACAGGCAGGAGCGGACTTCGGTCAGGCTGTTGCTATTGATGGTAATATTGCTATTGTAGGAGCTTATGTAGAAAATACTGCTGATGGTAGTAGTGCAGGTGCTGTTTATATTTATAGATTTGATGGAGCTGACTGGTTAATAGAACAAAGAATAACAGCTAGTGATGCCTTAGCAGGAGACAGGTTTGGTAGCTCTGTTGCTATTGATGGAAATCGTATCATTATAGGTGTTCCAAGTGCAGATAGTGATAAGGGAAAAGCATATATTTTTGAGTTTTCTACTTCTTGGAATGAGACAGCTATACTGACAGCTAGTGATGGAGCTAATTTTAACAAGTTTGGAAATTCAGTTTCAATTTCTGGAGACTATGCCATTGTAGGTGCAAGTGACAAAGATATATCTGGAGACAACCTAGTAGGGAGTGCTTATATTTTTCAGCGTATAAGTGTTAGTAATTGGACAGAAAGAAGTATTTTATTAGCAGATATACCTACTGAAAACGATTTATTTGGAGCTTCAGTAGGTATATCTGGGGATTATGCTATTGTAGGTGTTCCTAGAGATGATGATAATGGTTTTAGTTCGGGTTCAGCTTATATTTTTCAGCGTAGTGGTACTGACTGGAACTCAATAACTCCTATGAAACTAACAGCTAGTGATGCAGGTAGTAGCTCAGAGTTTGGTATTGCAGTAGCAATAGACGGAGATTATGCAGTTATTGGTGCTTATACAGATGACGCTATCACTACAAATGCAGGTGCAGGTTATGTATTTGTGCGAAGTGGAGGAAATGCATGGACAGAGCAGGAAAAGCTAACAGCAACAACTCCTACGGCTAGTGCTTATCTAGGATGGGATGTAGATATAGAAGGAGACTTGGTTGTTTTAGGAGGCTATGGAGAGAATTCTCTTACTGGAATGATG
This sequence comes from Bernardetia sp. ABR2-2B, assembly GCF_037126435.1. Lineage (GTDB taxonomy): Bacteria > Bacteroidota > Bacteroidia > Cytophagales > Bernardetiaceae > Bernardetia. Next base: position 1,183,521 of record NZ_CP147020.1, read on the forward strand.
GCTATCTATCAGCGAAGTGGCACTACTTGGACTCAGCAAGGAGGAGATTTACGAGCCTGTAACAAGGGAGTGGGAGACCTGTTTGGATGGTCTGTAGGTATATCTGGAAACAATGCTATTATAGGCGCACCAAGAGAAGATACAGGATTCAATAATGCAGGTGCTGCATATATATTTTGGGACGGAGCTGTAGCAGATCAAGAGATAAACATACTTGGAAATGGTCTAGATATACCAGATGGTAGTACAACTCCTAGCACAACTAACAATACAGACTTTGATGATGTAACACTATCCTCTAGCAGGGAGATTACCTACCGAATAAATAATGAAGGAGGAACAGACTTGACCATTGGAGCAATAAGTATTACTCAGTCAGGAACTGACTTTTCAATAGTGACTTCTCCTGCAACTACTGTAGCAGGTTGTGATTTTACTACCCTGACAATAAAATTTACCCCCTCTTCATTAGGTGAAAAAACAGCTACAATCAATATTGATAATGGAGATGCAGATGAAGGAATTTATAACTTTAATATACGAGGAACAGGTGTAATAAATGACATACCTGCCACAGAAAGAACTGCTTTGATTGCTTTATATAATGCTACGGGTGGTGCTGATTGGACAAATACAGTTGCAAATGACCAGCCTTGGGATATTGGAAACGCTACAAGTGATGTCAGTACGTGGAAAGGAGTTACAGTTGCTGATGTTTCAGGTACTTTACACGTAACAGAAATAAAATTAAATGATAATAAACTAGTTGGAAATATCCCTCTTTCTTTTTGGGAAGAATTTTCTTTCTTAGAGCGTATAAACTTCTCTACATTCAATGGAAATACAACTAATCCCAATGATTTATCAGCTTCTACAACTCCCACTACTATAAACTTAAGTAATCTAAAAGAAATAGACTTAGGAAATTCTAAGTTTACTGATGCTAATTTTGAACCTAATTTTATATTTCTTCTAGCAAATATTGAGAGAATAGATTTAGCAAGGAATACTTTTTCTAATAGCACAATTCCTAACGGAATAAATCCAAATAACAAGCTAACTGAATTAAACCTTTTCGCTTCCCAATTTGGAGGAATTATTCCAAGTAACGTTTGGCAAACAAGCCTTGTTTCTATAACCTTGGCAGCAAATAATTTTACTGGAAATATAGACGCAATTGGTAATGCAACGAATGTACAAGCTATAGAACTTTACAATAATCAACTTACAGGTTCTATTCCTGCTAGTATTGGGGGATTAACAGAACTCACTTATTTTAATATTGGAGAAACAAATGGTGGAGTAGCCAATAATTTTGAAGGTAGCTCTGCTAACTCTATTCCTGATGAAATAGGAAACTTAGGAAAAATGGAAGATTTGTATCTCAATGGAATTAATCTAAAAGGAGAAATCCCTGCAACAATTAAAGATTTAGGCTTTGATGGAAGTAATCATAATTTGCGTTATATTAACCTTGTCAATAATAACCTTGAAGGTGCTATTCCTACAGAAATAGGAAGTTTAATAAGCTTAGAAGAACTTTACTTGAGCAATAATAACCTTACTGGCTCTATTCCTACTGAGCTAGACAACCTTACTGCTTTAACAGACATTAGCCTTAGTAGGAATGGTCTTAGTGGAAGTATTCCAGACTTATCTGGTCTAATTAACTTAAGAAAGTTGTACTTAGAAGAAAATGCTTTAGAAGGCTCATTTGCTGATTTGGTAACAACAAGCCTAAGCAATTTGCCTAAGCTAAACAGTTTAGGCTTAAATGACAATCAGCTAGAAGGAGTTATTCCAAGCGAAATAAACCAAGTAGGACTTGATGTCTCTCATAACTTAGTATATCTAAACTTAGGAAATAATAATTTAGAAGGTGTTATTCCTAACAGTATTAGTGGTCTAACAGCACTCCAAAAACTATATCTTTTTGGTAATGAATTTACTGGCATTCCAGACCTTAATGGATTGGTGCTTTTAGATGAGTTAGAAATAGAAAATAATTCTTTATTGATGGGTAACTTAGAAGATTTATTAGCTAATGCTCCATCTTCTTTGACTGATCCTGCAAAGTTTGTCTATTCTCCTCAAGCCCCTTATTCAGTTGCTCAAAATAGTTATACTGTTGTAGCAGGAAATCCTGTTACTTTAGATGCTACTGTGAGTGGTACAGGAATAGAGTATCAATGGTACAGACGTACAACGACAAATCCATTCATTGAAGAAATAAGTGGAGCTACAAGTGCTACCTATGAAGCTCCCTCTAGTAGCCAGACTTATTTTTGTGAAGTAAAGAGTACAGTTTCAAACGGCTCTATAAATCTATTATCTCCCTTAGAGAGCGAAGACATTATCGTAACAGAATCAGAAGCAAATGCACTACATTTTGATGGTGTAGATGATATTGTAACAATGCACTCTGACTTTAATGCAGCTGATTTCTTTGATGCTGATGTTACCATTGAGTTTTGGATAAAAACAAGTAGTATGAATAGGGTCATAATGTCAAAATGGAATGAAGGCACTGATGGTACATTCAAAATAGAGACGACAAGCGAAGGCAAGGTTAGTTTTACTTGGAATACTATATTTGATGATGAACTAGTAATAGAAAGTGATGAAATAATTGCTGACGGAGACTGGCATCATATTGCAATTACTAAAAAAGAAGAAGAAGGCGGGTTTGGTAGCTCCTATCCAGTTATTATGTGGGTAGATGCCTTACCACAATCTCAAAGACCTTTTAGTAATGATGATATGGCTCAAACTACAAACCCATTTATATTAGCAGGAGATAATTCAGGTTCGTTATCTCCATTTGAAGGAGAAATAGACGAGTTGCGTATCTGGGATGTTGCACGTTCTTGTGATAATATTTATTCTAATCTAAATAATCAAATAAACCCTGTTTCTGAATCTTTTCTATCAGCTTATTATACTTTCAATCAGGGAACAGCAGGAGGAGATAATAGTATAATACCAGCAGTAGATAATCTTGAAGATTTTTCAGGTAATGGAAGAGATGGCAGCTTAGATAACTTTTCTTTAACAACAGGAAATATCTCAAACTGGGTAACAGGAAATCCTAGTATAAGTGGCTCTACGGATCCAAATAACAATCCTAAGCTATTTCTTTCAGGCTCTGACTTGAATATAGAAAATGGAGATACCACGCCTTCAGAGGAAGACGGTACTGATTTTGGAATAGTGAGTGGAACAGGTTTTGGCTCTTTTCGCATAATAAACTTAGGCTTTGATGGTTTAAATATCACAAATATAGAAAGTGATGATGCTCAATTTACTGTTACTTCTAGCCCCCCTTTACTTCCACTTTCATCTTGTAGTCCTTATTTCTTAGACATTGAGTTTACTCCTAATAGTGGCAGTTATGGAGAACAAACTGCTACTATAACCATAGAAAGTAACGATGGAGGAACAACTAGCACTTATACTTTTGATATAAAAGCAGTAGCTACACCACAAATAAGAGTTTCTGATGGTGCAAATTCTATTTCAAGTGGCGCATCATTAGTAGATTTTGGAGCAGCAGATAGATGTAATACAATTACAAAAACATTCACAATAGAAAATGCTAGAGGCTCTGAACTTGAATTATATGGAAATGTAGAAGTTTCTGGAAACAGCTATTTTGAAGTTACCAGTCAGCCAACAGCATCTATTATTGATGGTGTTTCTGTTACTTCAACAGAATTTACAATCACTTACACACCTACTGAAGTAGGCATACAAACAGCTACCGTAGCTATTTATAGTAATGATGAAAACCAAAACCCTTTTGTATTTGAAATACAAGGAGAAGGAAATAATCCACCTTCACCGTCTTCTTATTCCAATTATGATTGGATAGAAGCAGAAACTACCTTTTCTAACGGAGAGGCTTCTTTTTATGATTTGAAGATAGCACAAGACGGAACTCCTTATGTAGCCTTTCAAGATGCAGAGGAAGATGACCGTACAACTGTCAGAAAATATAATGGCTTTACTTGGGAAGATGTTGGAGATTTATCTCAACTTCCTTCTGGTGGAGCTATTAATCAAAGCCTAGTTATTGATAAAGAAGATAATGTATATGTTGCTTATAAAAAGAGCTTCTTTTCAGAAATAGTAGTAGCAAAGTATGATGGTTCGGAGTGGACAAATATAAGTGATGGAGGTAGTTCTTTTGCTAGTTCTGCTACTAGTGACTTGCAACTCGCTTTAGATTCAGATGATGATTTGTTTCTAGCCTATGAAAATGATTCTGATAGAGCCGTAGTAGAAAAATATGATGATGATACGTGGGAGGTTTTTGCAGGAATTGCTTCTGATGGAGATGTAGGTTCTATTAGTTTAGCTATAGATAGTTATGATTATCCTATTATTGCATTTGAAGATTTTGATAATGGAGGGCGTACTTCTGTAAGAGAGTATGATGGAGAAGGAAGTTGGGGATATATAGGAATGTCTGGCTTTTCTTCAAGTGCAGCGAATAGTCAAAGTATAGATATAGATAGAAATGGGACTATTTATGTAACTTACAATGAATCAGGAGCTACAAAAGCAGCAAAATATAGTGAAACGTGGAATGACATTACTACTGCTGACCTACCTACTTCAAACTCAACTCTTGGAAATATACTAGTAGATTTAGAAGGAACGCCTTATATAACCTATAAAGTTGCTGATGAAGCCATTGTAAAGAAATATAACGGCTCAAGTTGGGAAGAAATAGCTACCAATGCAGGAGATGATGCTTTAGCTGCTCCAGTAATTGCTTTTAATACAGATGGTGTTTTGCATATTGCTTACCAAAACAACGATGATAATACAGGAAGACTAAAGAAATATATTCCTACTTCTTCTGAAATAAGTGTAGAGGCAAACTCTAATCCTATTGTAGATGGTTCTACTACCTTTGATGTAAGTAATAATACTGAATTTGGAAATGTAGATATTTCTACCCCAAAAAGTCTTGGATATACTATTAATAATACAGGAAATACAGACCTAAACATCTTTTCTATTGGCTTATTGACAACTACGACAGAGTTTACAATCAACCCAAGCCCACCTACTTCTATTGCAGCTTTCAGTAGTGCTACATTTACAGTTACTTTTAGTCCTACTGCTTCTGACACATACAATGATATAGTTACAATAAATACAGACAACTGCGAAAATCCAACCTACACGTTTGGTATTCAAGGAACAGGACTTGCACCTGATATTTTATTACAAGACCTATCTGCTACTACAATTGCAGAGTCCTCTTTTATAGATATGGGAGAAATGGAATACTGTCTTTCGTCTGATTTTGGCGTTCGTATCAAAAATAATGGAAGTGGAGAACTCTTAATAACTGATATTTCTAGTTCAAATGCTAGTGATTTTGCTGTTTCTACTTTTACTAGCTCAATAGCTCCTTTTAGTGAAAGTACCTTTACCATTACTTTTACTTCTAATGCTAATCTAGGCTTACAAAGCTCTACAATTAGCATTCAAACAAATGACCCAGATACTCCCAATTACGATTTTAATATAACGGGTACAAGGGTAAATCAAGCACCTCTTACAGTTTCTTCTGCTCCTACTGACCAAACATTTGAGATTAATACTGCTAACTGTGATTTTACGAATAGCAGTGCTGATATAGCTGATGTGATTGTAACAGATATTTGTAACGATGCTATTAGTTATAATTATGAATTCAGTGGGGCAACATCTGCAACCTCTCTAACAACACTTCAAAACCAAGCATTTGCCTTAGGAATAACAACAGTAGATTGGAGAGCAGAAGACACAAACAGTAATTTTGCTACTGGAACTTTCACAATAACTGTCATTGACACTAGAGAAATAAGTGTAGAAGGAAATAGCACTAGCATAGCAAATGGAGATACTTCTCCTTCTTTTGCTGATGATACAGACTTCGGAGATGTAGGTATTTCTACTACCAAGACAGTAACTTACACTATCCAAAATACAGGAACAGAAACTTTGAATATTTCTTCTATAAATGTATCTACCACTCCATCAGAGTTTACTGTAAGCAATATTTCTTCTCTTACTGTTTTAGCTGGAGAGTCTGCAACTTTTGATGTCAGTTTTACTCCTTCTACGCTCATTTCTTATTCTACTACTGTTACTATTATTAGTAATGATTGTGAAGATGGAAGTTATCAATTTGCTATTCAAGGACAGGGAATAGTAGGGCAAGAAATAAATGTAACAGGAAATGGAAATACCATCGCAGATGAAGATTTTACCCCATCTTTAGCTGACCATACTATTTTCCCTACTACCCTAACCTGTGGAAGTGCTTCTTCTACTCGTACTTATACTATTGAGAGTGTTGGCTCAACAGATTTAATGATAGATAATATTACTTTAATAACTCCTACTGGGGATTTTACATTAGCTAATTTACCTACTGATTTCCCTTCTACTCCTCTTATTCTTCCTTCTGGCGAAACCTACTCTTTTGATGTCGTTTTTAACCCTTCTACTACGGGAAATCAAACGGTTCTTATGAGAATAGAGAATAATGATGTTAATGAAGGTATTTATAATTTTGATATGCAAGGTGAAGGCATAAATGATACACAAGCACCTATCTTGGTAGCTATGCAAGACTTCACTAGGAATACTAATCCAACAGATTGTTTTTATACTAACCAAACTACTCCTACAACACAGCAAATTCCGAATGGAACAGCAAGTGATAATTGTAGAATAGCTTCTTATAATTATTCTTTGAGTGGAGCTACTTTGGGTAGTCCAAACTCTTTAGAAGGTATTGAGTTCAATACAGGGGTTACGACAGTAAGATGGACAGCTAGAGATGAAAATGGTAATGTTTCTGATGTAGATGAGTTTACAGTAACTGTTATTGATAATCAAATCCCAATTATTGAAGCTCCTTCTTCTATCTCAATAAATGCAGATTTATATTCCTGTACTGTCGATACAACAGGTTTGAGTATTGGAACTCCTATCGTTTCGGATAATTGTTTGGTCAGAGTTTTCAATGATGCACCTGCACTTTTTCCTCTTGGAGAAACAACTGTTCTTTGGACAGCCATAGATTCAGCAGGAAATACAGCAACTGATGAACAAATCGTTACGGTTATAGAACAATTCTTTGTCTCTCCTTCCGATTCACTTATTTTGGTAGATATTTATAACCAAACAGGAGGACAAAATTGGGTAATTCCTTGGGACTTGACTACGCCAGTTTCTACTTGGAACGGAGTAGGGATAAGTTGTGGACAAATAAGTAGCCTTGATTTATCTAATAATAATCTTGTCGGAACGCTTCCAATTTCTATTTTGGATTTATCTCAACTCAACTCTTCTGGTTTTACTTTGAGAATACAAGGAAACAGACTTAGTTTTGGCTCATCAGAGAATTTTGTAGGTCAGATTCCAAACTTTACATATTCGCCACAAGCTAAAATTTATTCTCCTCGTACAGAGATTATTTCGGAGGGAGATTCTATTACCTTTAATTCTGAAACAGAAGGGGAGTTTTCTTTTTATCAATGGTACAAAGACCAAAGCCCTATAAATGGAGCAACTTCTAAAACCTTTACCATCACAAATGCACTTCCTTCCGATGCAGGTATTTATTTTTGTAGAATAAATAATTCGGCATCTAGTCAGCTTATTTTAGAGCGTCATTCAATCAAATTGATTGTAGAAGGATTTGTGAATGAAACAGATTCACTTGCCTTAGTTACCGTATTCAATGAAACAGGTGGAAATACGACGTGGGATAGACCATGGGACTTAACAAAACCTGTCGCTACGTGGGAAGGTGTAACACTTTCAGGAGATAAAATAACCGAACTTGATTTATCTTCTCGAAACATGACAGGTACACTACCAGATGTTTTTGATGCCGAACTATTTTCAGAGCTTCGTTATTTGAGTTTCTTTGATAATGACTTGGAAGGTCAAATTCCTGCAACAGTTGGAGATATTGTAACACTAACTTATTTGGATTTGGATAAAAATAATTTTGAAGGTGCTGTTCCTGCTTCATTTGGTAGTCTTACAAACCTTCAAACTCTTTGGCTTTCAAGAAATAATCTGAATGAGTTACCTAATGATATTGGGAATTTAATAGCACTAAAAAACCTATCTCTAAACGAGAATAACTTTACAAACCTTCCTGAAACACTAGGGAGTTTGAGTAACCTTTTAGTATTGAATGTAAGTGATAATCAACTAACAGACTTGCCTACTTCAATTACAAACCTTCAAAAACTTACTCAACTTTATGTAAATCTGAATTTTGTCAGTGCGCTTCCTTTAGGAATGGAAAACCTAACTTCTTTAGTAACTTTTGAGATAAATCTAAATAATTTATCTTCATTAGATGCAGGTTTATTAGAGCTTGATAATTTAAAGGAATTTAGAGTAGCAGAAAATAGACTAGAATTTGATGATTTATTGCCTTTCGCTACCTCTAGTTTTTCAGTATTTGATTATGCTCCTCAAGCTCCTATTAATGAAAAAGCTAATATCTTAGTTGCTGTTAATTCTACAGTTTCGTTTACCATTCAAACAACAGGAAACGGAAATACCTATCAATGGCTGAAAGATGGAGAACCTATTTCTATGCTTCAAAACTTTTCTATAAGTCAAGTTCAGAATACGGACAGAGGAGTTTATACAGCTTTTGTCAAAAATTCAAGTTTACCTACTCTGACTTTAGAGCGTCGTTCGATAGAACTAAATATAGAATGTCAGTCTGGTTTGAGTTTTGAAATAGAACAACCTCAACAAACTACTTTTTGCCAAGAGCAACCTTTTGGGCTGCAACTAGCTATCAATGCAGACTTTACAGCAGATAATCAGATTCGTTGGAGAAAAGACGGAGTTATTTTGGCTTTTGCAAACGAAAACAACTATACAGTTACGCAGTCAGGAACATACACAGCCGAAGTATTGACAGCAAATGGATGTACGGCTGTTTCCAACAAAATAGAAATCACAAGGCTTCCAAACCCAGAAGTTAGCATTTCTTTAGTTGATGAAAAAGTATTAGAAAGTACAATCAATACGCAAGAACCAGTAACATATCAATGGTTGAAAGATGGAAATCCTATTGAAAATGCTTCTGAAAATTCTTATACGCCAACCGAAACAGCAGAGTATAGCTTACTTATCTTGACAGAAACAGGTTGTACTTCAGTTTCTGAAACTATCATCTTTACGACTGATGGAGTTACTGGAATAGAAGAACCAAAAGAGTTGAGAGAATTAGCACTTTTCCCTAATCCAAACAATGGAGCTTTCTTTATTGATTTTGGAACAATTGCTCCAAACGGACAAGCAAGTTTTGTTTTGATTGATGCTATTGGAAGAAAAATAAACTTAAAGACACAAAAAATCTCTTCTACACGCTTCAAAGCAAAAACAATCAACTTAGCAGGAGGAATTTATTACCTACAAATCCAAACTAAAGATGGACTTGCTTTCCGTAAGTTTGTGATAGAAGAGTAAAATACCTACAAATAAATCAGTAAAAACTCTTTTACCTCTCAAGGGTAGAAGAGTTTTTTTTGTGCTAGTAAGAACAACTTCACCTTTAACATCAAAAACATAGAACACTTTGTATCAATATCTTACAAATAGCAGAAAAAGACTATTTTAGTATGCAAGCATACTTGTTGAATAGATTAGAGTTGATTAATTTTGCAGTAATTCCCCACTAAATAAAATAAAATAATTATGATATTACTAGACAATAAATATGTAACTGTAAAGCATTACGAAAGTGAAAAATGTATTTCCTATTCTTGGCGAGGCTTTGTTCCTAGCAAAATTTTAAGAAATACACTTATTGATGTACTGCGTTGGATAGAAGAATACAATATCACTAGTATAATCAATGACGCAAAACAAATTGGAGCAGTAGGACAGGCAGACCAAGAGTGGATAACTGAAGAATTTACTCCCAAACTAACAAAGACTAGTATCAAATTATCAGCTATTATATTTCCAATTTCTGTTTTTGGCAAAATTTCTAGCCAAGAGATAGGAAAGAAAAATCCTGTTGATGATATGGGTAGAATTATTACCAACTATTTCGAAACAGAGGAGAAAGCACTAGAATGGATAAAAATATCATAAACTCTACTACATCATACAAAAAAGGTCTGTTTAAAACTAAGTAAACAGACCTTTCTTATTTGAAAAAGAAATTTGCATTTTATGAAGTTGTTTAAAAATGTGAATTTTTCCATAGAATTGGGTTTGCAAATCCAATTCTACGGAAAAATACCCAGCCTTTGTTGGTGTTTTAGCGTAGCGACACCAACAAATAAATGTACAAGACCTATTATTAAACAACTTCTATTTCATCTTCTCTAATTCAGTAATTTTCTTTTTAAGTTCTTCTCGTTTTTGTTCGTTTTCTTTTTGCTCTGCTGCATTCTTTTCAATGTCTTTTTCAGCTTCTGCAATTTTCTTTTTGTAATCTTCAATATCATTTTTCCAATCAGCATCATTTTTAAGATTCTTGTCTAAATCTTTTTCAATCTTGCGTAGATTTTCTTGAATAGCAGCAATTTGAAGATTAATTTGTTCTAGCTCAACTTCTTTTACCATATTTTCTAGCCAAGAACGAATATTTTGAGCCTCTTGTGAGTGGTCTTTGCTATTAACAGCCAAATCATAACCTAATGTTTGGACAGCTTGTAGCGTAATTCTACCTTTTTTCTCCTCTACAAAAATATGTAAATCAGAAGTTTTATCAGAAAACTGTTTTACAATTACTTCTTCTGCGTGATAATTTCCTCTCTTCTCTTTGTATTTGATTTTTTGAGAATCAAGCCATTTTTCAATAGCAATTTCAAGAGCTTCTTCAGCATCTTCCGACATAGCATCAAACTGAATTTCGAAACCGTTAAGTGATTTTTTCTTTTCTATTTTAATTGCTTTTTCACTTACATTTTGAGCCGAAACAGAAAAAGTAAAAACAGAGAAAATAGTGATAAGAAAGACAAAAAATAGAGTGTTAGTTTTTTTCATTAAATTAGAGATATTAAGATTATTAGCAAATTATAGATTTTGTTAAAAATAATTCAGAAATCTATGTGCAATAATCAAACTAATTTTGAAAGCTAACGTTTAAAGTTCAGTTTTACCATACATTTAATTTTCAATCTCAAAACTATTCCTCTTTCCAACTTTTTTCAATATTTATTCAATGCAAAAAAATATACTTCTCTTATCTATTTTTACAATTTTCAATTCATTTTTATTCTTACAAAACGAAGCAAATGCACAATACGCAACAGCCGTTTTTGAGTATGAGAAATCCTCATTTAATAATAGCCAAGCCCTTCCTGCTGAAGAAAACCTAATGATTAGTGGTGCAGCACAACCAGAAACTGTTTTGGTAGAAATTGTTATTCTTGATGACAAAAGTAACCGAAAAGACGACCCCAAACCACTCTTTGTAGCCACTTGGGTGCGCCCTCCTTATTCTTCTATTGGCACATTCACAGTTCCAGTCAATTACAAATTACGTGGCTCTTCAAAATACGATGTGCAAGTAGATTATTACAGAAGAATTACAGATATGGAACGAGAAAACCTACGTCAAGACCTCTATAACAATCTTTTTGCTTACACAGAACAATCTTTTACAGTAGAAAGAAAACGAGCAAGAGTAATCGGAGGAACAGCACAATTAGTAAGAAATCTAAACGAAATTGCTAGAAAAGGGCTTTCTCTTTACAGAAATAGAAGCCAATTACAATTTGAAGGCTTTTCGGATTTGGTAGTTTCCAAAATTGACCAAATAAATAAGGCAAACCTCAAAAAAGGAAAGTTTATTTTCTCTAAAAGAAAGAAAAAAGATGCCCGTGCAGATTATAGAGAAAAATTAATGACAGAACTCAAACAACTCTTAGCAAGTGAATTAGGACAGGTTTTGAACGTAGATTTGCTCGTCTTACAAGACCGTAAATTTATGGATGATTATCCCACCGAAAAAACTCGTACCGAAATTCCTCTGAATGTAGGTTATGGAGGTGTTCATTTAGCAGGAACAAATTCTGAAAATAGTTCTTTTGGTTCATCTCCTTACGCTGGACTTTCATTACCATTAGGAAAAAAAGGATTTGCAGGAGAGTTTTGGAGTAGAAGTTCTATTTCAGTAGGTTTCTTTTTTAATAATTTTGAAGATGATGCAGGAAATGAAATTTCAGGACCTATTGTAAATCGTCCTACTTACATTGGTTTGGGATATAGAGTTTTTCGTTTTATTCGCTTTAATGCAGGAGGAACTTTTTTAGAAGACTCAACGCAAGGAGGAGGAGGGGTTTTTGACCAAATTTATATACGACCTTTTGTTGGCTTTAGTGCAGAATTTCGCTTTTGGATAGACCTTGAAAAGTAACCAGTTACCAGTAAATAGTAACCTGTTAATTTCAAAAATTCTATATTTAAAATTGGTCTGAATTTAAAGGTGTTGTAATTTTCCAATTCCTAATATCTATTCTCTAATCCATATTTTCAAAAACAATCATTCTATTATTTTTCACTTTTGATTTCAAATTATATCTTTCTGCAATAAATTCAACTGTCTTTTTGGTATAAATAAAAACGTGAGTAGGGTCTTTTCTATAATACCAATCTTTAAAATTTGCATCTGTTTCAGCATCATAAACAAGTGTCATTATCAGCAATGCACCTTTCGGATGTAGAATAGATAGAAGCTTTTCTAGTTCTTGTTTTGGATTGTAGAAATGCTCAAAGACTTCACAACTAAAAATATAATCGTAGTGGTAGTTAATGTAATTTTCATTAGGGTAAAAATAAGGGTCATAAAGTTTAGTTTTATAGCCACTATCTTTCAGAACTTTGGAAATTACAGGCGCAGTTCCACAACCATAATCTAAACCCAAATGATTTGAATCAAATTTTTCTAAAATAGCATTCGTAATCGGCGAAGTAAAATTTTGATAGCGAATATCATTTACATCGTTTTTGTGCTTTTCATAAATTTCTTTTTCTTGAAAATCGTTCAAGTAAAATTTTTGGTCTTTTAAATATGCACCACACGTATCACAGATGAAATAAAAATCATCAGCTTTAGTTTTTAAAAGACTTTCGCATAAAGTACAATTCATTTTGATTATTGATTATTTTAGTCTTATTAAAATATAGAAGAAAAATCATAATTAGTCTTAATGAATATTCATTTCGTAATTTTTAATTCGTAATCCGTAATTGATAACAAAATACAATGAAAAAAATATACTTCCTAATTCTGACTTTTTTCTTATTTATTCCTTTTAGTTTTAGTCAGCAAAACAATTTTAATTGGCGTGTCGGTTTGCAAACAGGAAATATGACTTATCGTGGAGATTTGAATGAAAAGTTTTGGCAATCTGATAAAATGTTTGCAACTGATTTCAATGAGTTTTCTTTTGGTCTAAGTATCGAAAACACACCCAATAAAACACTTTCAAATCGTCTTCAACTGACCTACGGCGAATTTACAGCAAACGATAGAAGCACAGGAATATTGGAGCGTTCTCTAAACGTTCAGACAAAAATTTATTCGGCTGCTTATATCTTCACTTTCTATACAGATAATGGTTGGTTTTTGGGAGAAAATGCCTTGCTTTCGCCTTATCTAATGGCTGGAGTAGGAGGAAGTTATTTTGAAAATTACGGAGATTTATATTATCAAAATGCTCAAAACACAAAATCATCTTATTACTATTGGTCAGACAATACGATTCGTGATGCTGCTGAAAGTAGTGGAAACGGACAAATTATTGCACAAGATGGAAACTTCGAAACTCGTCTTCAAGATTTTAATACAGAAAAGCAAAACGGTTATTCGCCTTATTCTTTAGATATTCCTTTAGGAGTTGGTTTGAAGTTGCGTTTGCTGAATCGCCTTAGTTTGCACGTACAATCAGTTGTAAATTATTCACTAACAAGTGATTTTTTAGATGATGTAAGTGGAGATTTTCGTAACTCTTATGAAAATGCAGAACAAAACTATGTTGCTAATCCTGCCAATTATAACAATGGACAAGGAAGCAGAGGAAATACAGGACAAGGATTTTTAGGAAATGATGCGTTTATTTTTACATCTTTCGGAATTAGTTGGTCGTTTTCTCCAAAAAAACAAGCTTTCCGTGCACCAGCTTTGTACGCTTCTAACAAACCAAAAAGCGTTTTCGAACTCAATCCAGATTCTCTAAAAACAGTTACTGTTGATGGTATTCCAGATTATACCAAAAATTCTGAAATACAAGTGGAAACAAGTCAAACACAAAATCAGAATAACCAAGATAATCAAGGACAGAATCAACAAAATCAAAATCCTTATAATTACAATCAAAACAGTCAATATCCATATCAACAAAATCCTAACCCTGTTCAAAAAGTGGAAATTGATATTAATGTCAATGTAACAACCACAAAATCAGGAACAGATAGTAGCATTACTAAAGTAGTTGTTGTTCCTCAAAATGGGGAAGTTATAGAGTCTGAAAGTGAAAAAGCAGAGACGAACAGTCGTTTGTCTGAAGAAGAAAAAACACTTGAAGAACTAGAAAATCGTTTGAAGGAAATTGAAGAAGATAAGAAAAACAAAAAGACAAGAGCAGAACGTAAAGCTGACCAAGAAGCAACTGAAAAAGCACAAGAAAAAGCAAGGCTAGAAATGGATACTCTTCAAAAACAATTAGAAGAATTGAAGACACAAAGGCAAAATAATCTTTCTATTACCTTAGAAAACCCAAATCAAAACAACACAGACAGTCAAGCAAATACGCAAAAACAAGATTCTGCGATGTATAAATTAATAGAATTGCAGTTTCAATATATGCAGCAGCGTATGGCAACCTTGGAAAAGCAACTTGAAAATCAAGCAACAAGGCAAGAAGAGAGTAAAAATACTTCTACCAAAAGTGAAGATTTATCAAAAATTGAAAATCAATTAGCAGCTCTTCAAGCACAATTGGAGCTTTTAGCAAATCAAAAACAGAATGAAAAAACTGTTATTGAAGAAAATCCAACATCTACAAAAGATACTGTTGTAGTAATGAATAAAGAGGAAAAAATACCCGTTATCAATCAAACAAGTGAAGTAGTTGGAATAAAGAAAGTAGAGATTTTCTTCACAACAGGTTCTTCTACTATCGTTCCAAAAGACAAAGAAAAAATTGCTCCTCTTATTAGAGTCTTGCAAAATGATAAAAACCTAAGTGTCCGTATTTATGGTTTTACAGATTCAAAAGGAAGTGCTGCCTTTAATCAAAAACTCTCTAAACAAAGGACAGATTCTGTCAAACAATTGCTTTTAGAAGCAGGAATTTCTGAAAGCAGAATCGTAGAAGGTTCTTTTGGAATAGATACAAACAATCCTTACGGAGAAGATTTTTATGGTAGAAGAGTAGAGATTGAGTTGGTGGGAAAGTAATCAAATAACGTATTTATAGGTCAAAAGGCTTACCTTTGACATTTCATAAACTGTTGAATGGGAATAAAATGATTAGAAACTTCAATTATTTCGGTGTAGCCATTTCTATAGTTGGTTTAATCATACTCTTCTATGATTTTTCTTTAGCTAATGAATTTATGCTTGAAGGTAGTTACGTAATAGCTCTTTCATTCATAGTTTTGATAAACTCGTTTAGGTTACTTCATCCAAAACTGAGTAAAAATATTGAATTTACTATCTTAACTAATATTGTTCTTCTAATCTGTCTTAGCTATAACCTTTGGACACTCTTTTGGCTTTCTTGGGGACGTGGATATTTTGGTATAGAAACTCCTTCTGTTTATGATTTAGCTTTTTTAATTCATTCTATAATGATTCTTTTCTTGATGATAGAATTTGTAACTTTTATCAAAAACAGAAATTGAAATACTGTTGAAGGTAAGCCTCTAAGCTATGGATTTCTGCTATTTCATAAAAAAACAGCTTCAAAATACTACTATTTTGAAGCTGTTTTTGGCTGTAAACTACTGTTGAGGTGTTACTATCAATGAAGACTAAATTCATAATTTTAATCCTTGATTACTCCTAATCAGAGTTATGATACTAGAAAAATCACTTCCGACTAACTAAAAAAACACCCAAAAATATACAGGCTGCCCAGATGAGTTTTGTAGTTGTCAATGAATCTTTATCTAATGCCACAGCTATAAAAGTAGCCAAAACAGGCTGCAAATAAATATAAATGCCGACTACGCTAGAAGAAACGCTACGCAAAGCCCACGCATTGAGTAAATAGGCTAAAAATGTTGTGAAAAGAACAATATATCCCAAACCTACATAAATCATAGGTGGCATTTCTACAAAATTAGTAGTTCCTAAATCTGAAAAACCAAACGGCAAAACAAAAGGCAAAGCAAGTGTAAACATCCATTTACTGATAGATAAAGCAGAATATTTTTTCAAAAGTGGTTTTGCAATCACTAAATAAATGGCATAAGAAGTAGCATTGAGAAGAATAAATAAATCTCCTAAATTAAAATCAAAAGCGAAAGCAAAAGGAAGGGAAGAATCAGAAACTGCTTTACTACTAATTAGCATTCCAGCTCCCAAAAGACCCAAACTAACTCCCAAGCCTTTTAGAAATGTAAATTTTTCGCCTCCACTAATTGCCGAAACTATCAAAACAAGTAAAGGCGTTGTAGTCATAATCAGAGCTGCATTAATAGGTGTGGTTCGTGCCAGTCCTTCAAAAAACAAAAGCTGATTTACCACTACTCCAAAAATAGCACTCAAAAGCAAAATTATTTTTTCCTTTCTATTTGATAGAATAAGTTTTTTTCCTCCTACCAAAATCCAAAAAAGAACACTCGCTCCCAACACACGCATCAAAATAGTTGCCGAAGGAGAAATATAAACAGGCATCACTTCTTTTGCAATTGTATAATTTGCACCATAAATCAGTGCAACAGCAAAAAGAGCCAAATGAACAAGTATAGTTTTATCAATTTTTGGTAATTTCATTTTGCAAAAGTAGCAAATTGTGGTTTAGCTTTTACGTTATATAATCGTAAAACAGCCTATTTTTTAGGTTTGAAAAACAAAAGTTGCCATAAAATCCGTTCCAATTTTGAAAAAAAATCAAAAAATTTTAATTTTATCTAAACGTCTTTCCTTTTTTTCCGTTTATAAGACATATAAAGCAAAATTGAATCTCAAAGAAAAAAATAGAACTCAATTTTCTATAAAAAATATTCATAAATCTTTTGATTTAGCACACTCACTTTTTCAACTTTTCTATCCCTATGCAAAAATTAACAGTAAAACAATCACTTAGTCAGAAGCTATCGCCACAGCAGATACAGTTTATAAAATTATTACAAATTCCAACAGCAGAACTAGACTCTAGGGTTGAGGAAGAACTGGAAAGCAACCCTGCTTTAGAAGAAGGAAGAGAAAAAGAGAAGGAAAAAGAAGATGATAATAGTGATGATTATGATGAAATGGATTATTCTGAAACATCTTTAGATTCCCTAAAAGATTCGACAGCAGATATAAATGTGAATGATTATTTAAGTCAAGATGATGTAGCAGGGTATAAAATGCAAGGCGACGGAAATTATCAAGAAGAAGATAGAGATATGCCTATTTCTTCAATGAATTCTCTAATAGACGAACTTACTCGTCAGCTTGGTTATCTGCGCCTAGACGAGCGTATGCACACGATTGGAATGCAACTCATTGGCAGTATTGATGACGATGGTTATATCAGAAGAGACCTAGATGCTATCGTAAATGACCTTGCTTTCATACAAAATATTCAGACAGGCAGACCAGAAGTAGAAAAGTTATTACGCAGGATTCAGCAATTTGACCCAGCAGGAATTGCCGCTAGAGATTTGCAAGAATGTTTGTTGATTCAGCTCAAAAGACAAGAAAAAATAAAAAAGGAAGATGAGCCTCTCACAGAAGAAAACAAGGGAGAGTTTAAGATTTTAGAAGATGCAATTCACCTTATCTCTATGTGTTTTGAAGAATTTAAGAAAAAACACTTTAAGAAAATACAGCGCAAACTCAATCTTTCGGAAGATGAGTTGCGTTCGGCAATGGGAGTTATTCTAAAATTAAACCCAAAACCTGGTGGTTCGGGTTCTGGAATGGTAAAGGTGCAATATGTAATCCCAGATTTTACCATAAAATATAACAATGGCAATTTAGACCTTTCACTCAACTCTAGAAATGCTCCACAGCTTCATGTCAGTAGAAATTACACAAACATGCTAGAGGGTTATGATAAAAGTGATAAGAAAGATAAAAAACTAAAACAAGAAGTGTCGTTTGTAAAGCAAAAATTAGATGCTGCAAAATGGTTTATCGATGCTATCAAACAACGCCAACAAACACTTCTCAAAACAATGAGTGCCATAATGGAATATCAAAGGGAATTCTTTTTAGAAGGGGAAGATTCAAAGCTTCGCCCAATGATTTTGAAGGATATTGCTAATGAAATAGGAATGGATATTTCAACAGTTTCTAGGGTTGCAAATAGTAAGGCTGTTCAGACTGACTTTGGAGTTTTTCCATTAAAGTATTTCTTTTCTGAGAGTATTCAAACTGACTCGGGTGAAGATGTAAGTAGCAAAGAAGTGAAAGCTATTTTGAAAGGACTCATTGAAGACGAGAGCAAACGCAAACCTTATTCAGACGATAAGCTAGAAAAATTATTACGTGCTAGAGGCTATCAAATTGCACGTAGAACAGTTGCCAAATACAGAGAACAACTCAATATTCCTGTGGCTAGACTTAGAAAAGAGGTTTAAGAATTATCAAAAATGAAGTTTATGTGGGGACAAAGTACGCTTTGTCCTTTTTTTATGTATTTTAATTTGATAAAAGTGAGTGATAAAAAAGAAGATGACTGGAGTAATATTTTATTAGTAAATCTAGCTTGTCTAGTAGCTGGACTTATTATTTCCATTTTATTAGAATGGAGGTTATTTGGCTTGAGTTGGATTCTTTTCACAATCTCCACGGTCAATTACGTAATTAGTTCTAGAGCTACTAAAAACTATTTGGCTTGGGATAGAATGGGGCTTTTTTGTTTAATAGCTAGTTTTATAACTTTTATTTTAGCTTTTTTAAATTTACTTTCTGACCTACATTAATCTGAAAGCTATTTTTTTCAAACTAGATATAAATTATGATAAACCAAGACTTACATATTCTTTATGAAGAGCAATGGAATAAAAAAGCAAACTTTAGGGTAAAATATAAATTTTATACACGAGAAGAGGGAGGAAGAAAAACACCTCCTTTTCAAGGAATAAAAGGTAATTTTTGGTATGAACATGAAAATCACACAAAAAAAGGAATATTCAGTATTTGGGCAGAGTTTGAAGATGAACAAGGCAATGTAATTATCAGTAAAAGCAAACCTGTTACACAAGAAGGGACTGCAAAAATGTGGATTGCAATCTCTTCCTCATTTCTTTATCATACTGAAAGAATAAAAACAGGAACAATTGGCTATTTTATGGAAGGCTTGAAAAAAACAGCTTTTTGCAAAGTAATAGAAATTATTAATTTTGAAGAATGAAAAAAGACTTGATTGTAGAAATCAAGTCTTTTCTGTTTTATCATATAGAATATTTTCTTAGAAAATATTCTCCAAATCTTCTTTTTTGTATTTCAAATTTCGCTCTACAAAGACAGATTTTTGGTCTTCTTTTTTGAGCTGTAACATATTTTTAGAAAAAAGTCTGTTCATAAAAGCGATTGGAGTAAGGAAGATAAAAAAGACAATAGAAAGTAAAACCTTTCCATTTATTACTCCCAAAACGCTTGCAAACTTGAGCCACACCCAAGCTATTTTTTCAGCAAGCCAATTCCAAAAGAGTGAAATCAGACCAATTCCAAAAGAAATATATAATAAAATATCTATTTTGAATATAAAATAAAACACCATAAAACCAACCATAATGGCTAGTAAAGCTTCGACTACTTTTACTCTTTGCATAATTTAATTGTTAAAATAAGGTATAAATAAAAGGAGCAATCGCAGAACCACCACCAATAACGATAAGAACACCCAAAAGCATCAAAATGATAATCATTGGAGCAAGCCAAAACTTTTTACGCTGCATCATAAATGCCCATAAATCTTTTAAAAAATCCATATTCTTTCTATTTTTTAATGAGTTTATTTTTAGTTTAAATCAAAATTTCAATACAAAATACTCTAAAGAGTATTCTACAGAAATTATAATTAGTCTAATGCAAATTCTGTACGCCAATCATCTTTTTCAGCCCATTCAGGTTGAAGTTTTTTATCAAAAATAAAATCTCCAATGACTAAATAATCCATTTCGGTACGCATCAAGCATTTGTAAGCATCTTCTGGAGTACAAACGATAGGTTCACCACGCACATTAAAACTGGTATTTACTACCAAAGCATAACCTGTTTGTTCTTCAAAAGAACTAATCAGTTTCCAATATCTAGGATTTGTTTCTTTATGAACCGTCTGAATACGAGCCGAATAATCAATGTGTGTAATAGAAGGCAAATCACTTCTCAAAAAATATAATTTTTCCATCAATGGCATCGAATTATAATTTTCTGGAAAAGCATTCTGACGAGATTCTTTTACAGGCTGCACCAAAAGCATATATGGAGAAGGTGTTGTTTGTTCAAAATACTCTTCTACTTTTTCAGCCAAAACCGAAGGAGCAAAAGGTCTAAATCCTTCTCTATATTTAATCTTCAAATTGAGTTTTTTCTGCATTTCTGGATTACGTGCATCACCCAAAATACTTCTTCCTCCTAAAGCTCTAGGTCCAAATTCCATTCTTCCTTGAAACCATCCGATTACATTTCCATCTGCTAAAAGAGAAGCCGTTTTTTTGGCTAACTCATCAAAATCAGCATATTTTTCAGAAACAGCATTGTATTTTCTACCCATTTTCTGAATATCTAATTCTGAAAATTGAGGACCTAAATAGCTGCCCTGCATTTGGTCTAAGGTATCCGTAATTTCTCTTTCTTGCCCAAAATAAATATGATAAGCTGCTTGTGCTGCTCCTAAAGCTCCACCTGCATCACCTGCTGCTGGTTGAATAAAAATATTCTCAAAAACATTTGCCTTTTCTAACTTTCCATTAGCAACACAATTTAGTGCCACTCCACCAGCCATACAAAGATTTTTTGAGCCTGTTAGACGTTGCGCTTCCTTTGCCATCAAAATAACTACTTCTTCGGTTACTTGTTGAATGGCTAAAGCTAAATCACAATGCACTTGGTCAATAGGAGATTCAGATTTTCGTGTCGGAACGCCAAAAAGTTGTTCCCATTTTTTCTCTTGAATCATTCTCAAACCTGTCGCATAATTAAAATATGACTGGTCTAACCAAATAGAGCCATCAGGATAAATATGACAAAGTGTTTCTTTTATTTTCTTTACAAATTCTTTGGTTTGTTCTGCTTCAGGATTTCCATAAGGTGCAAGTCCCATCAATTTATACTCTCCTGAATTGACTTTAAAACCTGTATAATAGGTAAAAGCAGAATATAAAAGAC
This sequence comes from Bernardetia sp. ABR2-2B, assembly GCF_037126435.1. GTDB lineage: Bacteria > Bacteroidota > Bacteroidia > Cytophagales > Bernardetiaceae > Bernardetia. The sequence goes on from NZ_CP147020.1 coordinate 1,205,077, forward strand.
CTAGAGAGTGAGGAAATTGAAGTTCTTTCAGAATAGTAATATCTTTTCCTTTTCCATGACAAATTGAAACAGTTGCCCATTCTCCTACACCATCAATCGTCAGAATAGCTGCATCTTCGTAATTAGAAGGATAAAAAGCACTCGCAGCGTGTGATAAATGATGTTCAGGAAAGAGAAGTTTAAAGCTTTTTTTGTCGTAGTCTTCTATTTCTTTTAGCTCTTGATAAATCATTCTTTTCAAAAACATTTTTTCTTTTAACCAAACAGGAATTGCCGTCAGAAATGAAAGTAATCCTTTTGGGGAAAAAGCATAATAGGTTTCTAAAAGGCGTTCAAACTTTAAAAGTGGTTTGTCATAAAAAACAATCGCATCTAGTTTATCAAGTGTAAGTCCAGATTCTTCCAAACAGTATTTTATAGCTTGAGAAGGAAAACTTGGGTCGTGTTTTATACGTGTAAAACGTTCCTCTTGTGCTGCTGCAATTATTTTTCCATCTTGTAGGAGTGCTGCTGCCGAATCGTGATAAAATGCCGAAATACCGAGAATATTCATTTGCTAAAAATAATGTAGAAATGTATGAACTGCAAAATTAGGATTTATTATTAGAACTACATACTTTTGAATGGATTTTTTGATAATAAAGCTATCTTTTACATAAAAATTACCTGCAAAAAATGTTCAAAAAACTAAATCCTAGTCTTTCTTTTTTACTTATTGCGGTCCTTCTTTGGCTTTTACAATATGGAGTTGATGTATTGATAGGAGATGGCGACGGGAAAATTACCTTTTTAGGAACTTATATTTTTGTGGGATTTATGCAAGTTTTTTTGATTATTTCAGCTTTGCTTTGGCTTCCAGAAGTAATTAGACGAATGAAAGGGAATTTTGCTCCTACCTCAAAAGACTTTTTGAAGCGAAATGCAGGTAGTGTTTTTATTTGTTTTATTCTATTTTTTGTCATAATCATAGACTTTTTTGGATTTGCTTTTTTCAATGAAAAAACCGTAGAACGCACCTATAAAGCTAGTCATTACAGAACACCACACCCTTGTTTTCATCACGGATTAGTTCAGAATATGGCAGTAGAAGCACTTTGGGGGGACATAAATTATCCTCTTTATACTAATTCTTTTGCTTTCAAAGATTCTGCTGTTTTTGAAGCGAAACAGACTTTAGATAAAAAACAAGTGGTTTTTATTGGAGATTCTTTTACAGAAGGAGTAGGAGTAGTTTATCAAAATACTTTTTTTGGAAGAATGAGAAAAGAGTTTTCAACCAATAATAAAATAGAACTTTGGAATGCTGGTTGTGTTTCCTATTCTCCTCTTGTTTATTACAACAAAATAAAATATTATACCGAAGTAGAAAACTTTAAGATTGATTATTTATGGGTTTTCATAGATGGCTCAGATATTCAAGATGAGATAAATTATAAAGATTTTGAAGCTAATTGTGATGAAAAGTTTGTTCCACAAGCAGGAACAATAGAGTATTACCGTTATAATATAAAGGATGATAATTCTCTTTTAGATATTTATAAAAATCATTCGCTATTGGTAAGGCTAATTTCAAATACCTACAAAAAACTTTTTACTGCCCCAAAAGACGATGAAAAAATAAAATACATAACTAATAGGTTATCTTGGATAGATAATGATACTGTTTATCAAGAATGGGGAAAAGAAGGAATTCAGTTAGCTGAAAATCACATGCAAAAACTGGTAGAACTCTGTGAGCAAAAAAATATTAAACTTACCATAGCTGTTTATCCGTGGGCTAAAATGATTAATAACCATGAAAGACAATTACAAACTTGGAAAGATTTCTCTCAAAAAAATAATATTCCTTTCATCAATTTATTTCCAGTTTTTGAAGAAAAGGTAAAAGAAACTTCTTTTGAGCAAGTAAACAAAAAATATTTCATACAAGGAGACGGACATTGGAATGCAGAAGGACACAAATTAGTAAAAGAAGCCATAAAAACTCCTTTTGAAGAAATCGTTTTAGGAATAGAAGAGATTGATAGCTTAGGAAGTGTAACACAATAGAAATCCTATGGTTCTTGCTAAAACTCAACACTACTAAATACACAGCTAGAAGCAAGGGCAACAAATTAAATGATATAAACAAATAAAGAATGAAATATACCTGTTATATACTATTTGCTTTTTTGCTTAGTGCTTGTAGTTTAGATGAGAGCTGCTCATTAAACCTTGCTGCATGGAAAACTGCTAAAGCAACACCTTTAGAATGTAGATATAGTTATTCTTACGATGAAAAAAAATCCCTCAAAAGATTTTCTCAGTTGGAGTGTGTTATAGATACTCTGAAAATTGGTATGTCTAGACAACACATTACTCAGATGCTAGGCTCTGGTGATACCTGTCAGTTTGAAAAAGGGCATTCAACAAACTATCTTTATGTAAAAAAAGGTGTAGGTAAAGAAGAAATGTCAGAGTTATATTTCCACACACTATCTGAAACAACAATTCCTTATGTAGTGAATCATAATGGTTCTAGTATAGATGCTCTAATTTTAAAATTTGATAATGACACACTAAAAACTGTGTTTTTTGCAAATGGGTGGTAGATAATTCCTAGCCCTTGCTCTACTTTTTTGTGGCTATCACTCGTTTTTAACGAGTGATTTATATGTATTCGGCTTGTAGCCGTGGTTTTTGTGTTTCAGATACAGTTTTTTGTTTTTGAGTTGCTACGCTAAAACAGCAAAAAAGCATAACGCAATAGAAATTCTTATTTTTTATTTTGATTTAATTTTCATTTGGTAGGTTTTTGGTTCAATTAAAGTTTTCAGAAAAAAACGCTTTTCTTACCTTTGCGTATGCAAGAAAAAATTATTATCCTAGATTTTGGTTCACAATATACACAGCTTATCGCTCGTCGTGTTCGTGAACTCAATGTATTTTGTGAAATACACCCTTTTAATAATATTCCTAATATTGATTTATCTTCAAATGAAGTAAAAGGAATTATTCTTTCAGGGAGTCCGTATTCGGTGCATCAAGAAGATTCGCCTAGAGTACCACAGATTTCAGAATGGCGCAAAAAACTACCTATTTTAGCTGTTTGTTATGGCGCACAACTCTTAGCTCATACGCATGAAGGCGAAGTAAAGCGTTCAGAAACTCGTGAATATGGCAGAGCAAAACTAATTCCTGTTATAGAAAATCCACTTTTAGAAGGAATCACAGCCGATTCTCAAATTTGGATGTCGCACGGAGATAGTATTTATTCTCTTCCAGATTCTATTGAAGTGATTGCCAAAACAGCGAGTATTCCTGTTGCAGCTTATCATTTTAAAGGCGAACCTACTTACGGTTTGCAATTCCACCCAGAAGTAACTCATTCGACAGACGGAAAAAAGATTGTAGAAAATTTCTTAGTCAATATTTGTAAATGTTCACAAGACTGGACACCTGCTGCTTTTGCAGAAGATACTATTAAAGCCTTGAAGGAAAAATTAGGCAACGATAAAGTTGTTTTGGCTCTTTCGGGTGGTGTAGATTCTACGGTAGCTGCTGTTTTGCTTCATAAAGCGATTGGAAAAAACTTATACGGAATTTTTGTTGATAATGGTCTTTTGAGAAAAGGAGAATTCGAACAAGTTTTGGAAACTTATCATAAAATGGGTCTAAATGTAACTGGCGTAGATTCTAAAGAACGTTTTTATCACAAACTAAAAGACAAAAGCGACCCAGAAGATAAACGAAAAGCAATCGGTTATACATTTATTGAAGTTTTTGATGAAGAAGCAAAACGCATTCAAGATGTAAAATGGCTCGGACAAGGAACAATTTATCCCGATGTAATCGAATCTGTTTCTGTAAAAGGTCCTTCTGCTACTATCAAATCACATCACAATGTTGGAGGACTTCCTGAAAAGATGAATCTTAAAATTGTAGAGCCTTTACGTGATTTGTTTAAAGATGAAGTTAGACGAGTTGGTGCAGAGCTTGGAATCGATAATTTTATCTTACAACGCCACCCTTTCCCAGGGCCGGGATTAGCTATTCGTATTTTGGGAGCTGTTTCAGTTGATAGAGTAGATATTTTGCAAGAAGTAGATGCTATTTTTATTAATGGACTCAAAGAAGCAGGTTTGTATGATGATGTTTGGCAAGCTGGTTCAATTCTTCTGCCTGTCAATTCGGTTGGTGTAATGGGTGATGAGCGTACGTATGAAAATGTAGTTGCGCTACGTGCCGTAACGAGTTTGGACGGAATGACAGCAGATTGGTGTCATTTGCCTTACGATTTTTTGGCTGAAATTTCGAATAAAATCATCAATAATGTAAGAGGTGTAAACCGAGTAGTTTATGATATTAGCTCAAAACCTCCTGCTACGATTGAATGGGAATAGTTTTGAACTGATTAGCAAGTGATTTGGCTTCGCCGAGCTATCGGTTATATGACTTTTAAGGTGAAATACAAGATAAATACAATTGAAAATCTGAGAAATTAAGTAATAATATCTTTTTAATGCTTATTTTATTTTCTTATCCTGTAATTGTCATAGTAATCATACAAATCACTTGCTAATAACTTCTCTACTTTAACAAACGGTATTTTTATAAAAAAAAATTAATTTGTATCTAGTTCATCAAAACAGAAAAAATCTAGTGTTGTGTTTTTGATAGTGTTTCCTAACTCTCTTGCTTTTTTCCAATCCTTACAGGCTTTATCAGGTTGTTGAAGGTCTAACAGTAACTTTGCTCTTTGGACATAATATTCTTTTTTACCATCATTATAAAAAATAGCTATATCTAAATTTTCCATTCCTTTCTCTTGATTATTCAGTTTAAAAAACAAATTCGAACGAGTATAATGAAAGTTTGATTCTGTTGGATATTGGTTGATAAGAATAAAGTTATTTTTTAAAGCTAAAACATAATTTTTGACTTCATTTTCTAGCTTTGCTATTATTTCCACTCGCTTTTCAGTCTGATTCTCACTTTTCTGGACTACTTTTTCAAAATCTTTTTGAGCCAAATTATCATTCTGAAGATTTGCGTAAGCTAAAGCCCTCTTTTCATAATAAATAGACTTTGTAGAATCTTGTCCAATCAAAGTAGTATAAATTTCGATGGCTAATTCATACTCTTTAAGACTCTTATAATATTCATCAGCTATTTCTTGAGCTGTCTTTTGTTCATATTTACTTAGGTCAAGAGCCGTCGAAAAATCTGTAATTGCTCCTTCTCTTTCATTTATTTTACCATAAGCAATTCCTCTTTCCAGATAAAAATCACTTTCTTGAATGAGTGCATTTTCAATTGCCTTTGTATAGTCTTTTAATGCTCCTGTTGGGAATCTAAAATGCTCACTATATAATTTTGCTCTTAAAAAATAAGCTGTTGCAAATGATTTGTCATATCCGATAGCATAACTAAGTTCATCTATTGCTGTATCATACTCTTTGATTTCAATATTTTGAAGAGCTTGATAATAATGAAACCTACTCATAAAATTATGCACAGAATTTACAAGTAGAAACATATAAACTATTATTCCGATAGAGATTAAGGTAGAAAAAAGGTTTGTGTTTTTTGGGTCTTTAGTCTGCTCATGATAACGTTTGAAGTTTTGGTCAGCTTCTGCTGGGCGATGATTAACATAATAACTATACGAATAAACAAATCGAAGTGTGGTATCATATTGTTGCTTCATAACTGGATTAGACAAAACTTGATAGGCTTCATTAATCTGCTTAAAAAGCTCTTCTGCAACAGGATTATTAGGGTTTTTGTCGGGGTGATACTCTACTGCCAAGCGTTTAAAGGCTACTTTAGCTTGTTCTTGAGAAGCAAGTTCTGGGATTCCTAAAGTAGTATAATGATTTTGCATGGCTCATTTATCGCTTTTTACTTATTTCAAGTAATCTTATTTTATGAGATTTTATTTTATATTTTACTTTTTATAACTTCTTGGTAATCATTATGTTTGTGATTTTATAAATGATTCAGTTTGATTTGTCATAATCTTAGAAAAGATACAAAAAAATTAATAATTACGCTAATTATTTTGGGTATCTGACAATTTTTGTACCTTCCTTTTTTATTAAAAATTGTGTTTTAAATTGGTCAGACCTTTGGTACAGACCAATTTAAAATACAAGATAGATATAAGTAATTTTGACTAGCTACTTATGATAAATACAGGGCAATACAAATAAAAATTCATTTTATTTCATTAATTCTGAATTCTAAAATCTAACTTCTAAATTTAATTATATCCTGTAAAATTAAAAGGAGTGATTTCTAAAAGTTCAGCTTTTATTTTATCATCAACATTCAATGTCTTGATAAATTCGTGTATTGTTTCTTGATTCATTGTTTTTCCTGTGCGTGTAAGTGCTTTTAGAGCTTCATACGGTTTTGGATATTTTTCTCTTCTCAAAACAGTTTGAATAGCTTCTGCCACAACAGCCCAATTATTTTCTAAATCTGCTTTTATCTTAGCTTCATTAATTTCTAACTTCGCAATTCCTTTTTTTAGAGATTTCAAGGCAATTAGAAAATGTCCAAACGGAACACCTAAATTTCTCAAAACGGTAGAGTCTGTCAAATCACGTTGTAGCCTAGAAATAGGAAGTTTTGTAGATAAGTGTTCGAAAAGAGCTGTCGAAATCCCTAAATTTCCTTCTGCATTTTCAAAATCTATTGGATTTACTTTGTGAGGCATAGCAGAAGAACCCACTTCGTTCGGATTTATTTTTTGCTTGAAATATCCCATCGAAACATACGCCCAAATATCTCTACTAAAATCTATCAGAATTGTATTGATTCGTTTGTAAGCATCTAATCTTGCTGCCAAAAAATCATAATTATCAATTTGTGTTGTCCATTCTTGGCGTTCTAAACCCAAATGATTCGATAAAAAATTCTTTCCAAAAACTCTCCAATCCGTTTTGGGATAAGCTACTTTATGCGCATTAAAATTTCCTGTTGCACCTCCAAATTTTCCAGTATGAGGAAGAGTTTTGAGATTTTCGAACTGCTTTTCCAAACGATAAGCAAAAACTTTTATTTCTTTTCCCAAATGCGTAGGCGATGCTGGTTGTCCGTGTGTGTGAGCCAATAAAGGAATGGAATCCCACTCTTTCGAGACAAAATTTAGGTTTTCTATAATTTCATTTATTTCACTAAAAAGAACTTTTTCTTCTGCTTCTTTCAATAAAACAGGATTTGCAGTATTATTTATGTCTTGTGAAGTCAATCCAAAATGAACAAACTCATTATAAATCCCTAAGTCCAGTTTTTCTAGTTCTTCTTTTACAAAATACTCAACAGCTTTTACATCATGATTAGTAACCTTTTCAGTTTCTTTAATTTTTTGAGCATTCTCTAAAGAAAATTCAGTATAAATTTTTCTTAGATAACTAATCTGATTTTCAGAAAGCTCTGGAAGCTGTGATAATTCTGTTTTGGGTACTTTACAGAGCGCAATAAAATATTCAATTTCTACTCGTACACGAGCTTGAATAAGCGCATATTCTGAAAAATAGTCTTGAAGAGATTTTGTATGACGCTGATAACGTCCGTCAATGGGAGAAATAGCTGTAAGCATAAAGCTAATTTAGAATTTAGAATTGAAAAGTCAGAATCAATTAATGCAAAGATAAAACTTCTAAACTCTAAATTTATGGTTGGTTTCTTATTTAATTCTAAAATCTAATTTCTATCTTCTAAATTATGAGTTATTTCACGTAGTTCAGGCATCCTGCCTGAACATAAAAAAGCAGCTTTTATTCTTAATGGTCAGTCTGGAAGACTGACACACAAAATAGCTATGATAAGGTTTAATTTATACCCTCTAAATTGATTAATAATTATTTTTTATGATAGAAAATACAGACCTTTGCGCTCGTTTAAGACTTAAAGAAAAAAATCAATCAAAAAACTATGAAGGTTACTTTTTCAACGATTGCTACCTATTTTTTTCGTGGCTTACTTATCACAGTTCCTTTAGCTGGGACAATTTATGTCGTGATTTCTTTCTTAGAATGGATGGATTCGCTACTTCCTTTTCGTACCTCAGGCGTTGGCATTATAGTTATTTTAGTTTCTCTGACTTTTATTGGCTATCTGACTTCACTTTTTGTAGCGAAGTCTTTTTTCGAATGGTTTGAAAAATTTCTTTTGCGCCTTCCAATGGTCGGACTTATTTATACTTCTATAAAAGATTTGATGGCTGCTTTTGTAGGAGAAGAAAAGAAGTTTAGCAAGTCAGTTTTGGTAAAACTTAATGCTGAAAACGAGATTTATAGGCTGGGCTTTATTACAGCAGAAGATTTATCGCTTTTAAAAATAAAGGATTTGATTGGTGTTTATTTTCCTCACTCTTACAATATTTCTGGAAATCTGTATTTAGTAGCTGCCAAAAACATTACGCCCATTGATTATGACAATTCGGCTGACCTAATGAAGTTCATTGCTTCTGGTGGTGTTTCCGAGCTTGTAGCAGTAGAAAACAAACAGCAAGAATTTGGAGAAGACCTTTTATGATAGGAACTAGGAGATGGAAATTAGGAGCTAGAAACTACAAATTTCCTAGTTCCCATTTCCTAACTCCTAATTCCTAGTCCCTAAATCCTAATTCCCATTTTCCCAATTCCCTAAACCCCATTTTCAAAAAAACATGGATTTTAATTTTAAAGAAATCGTTTCAGTATCGCTTATTTTATTTTCTGTCATTGATATTTTGGGTTCAATCCCTATCATTATTGATTTACGTAAAAAAAACGGTGGCGAACTACAAGCCTTACAGGCAACAATAGTTTCAGGTATTCTGATGGTAGCTTTTTTGTTCTTAGGACAAGAAATTTTACAGCTTTTTGGTCTTGATGTAGCTTCTTTTGCTATTGCAGGAGGTTTGATTATGTTTTTTATTGGCTTAGAAATGGTCTTAGGAATCGATTTTTTCAAATCTGACCCAGAAGTTAGTAATTCTACAGTAGTACCTTTAGCCTTTCCACTCATTGCAGGTGCAGGAACGATGACAACACTTATTTCACTCCGTGCAGAATACTCTCAACAAAGTGTTTTGATAGGCATTGTTATTAATTTGGTTGTTGTTTATCTTGTTTTACGTGCCTCCAAATGGATTGATAAAAGACTAGGAGCAACAGGAAAAGCTGTTTTACGTAAAGTTTTTGGCATTATTCTTTTAGCTATTGCAATAAAACTTATTAAAACAAATATTGTAATAGGCATAGTTTAATTCTACTCTACCCTACTATTTTTATTTTTTATCCTCAACGACGCTTTTAAGCTCGTTGACGGTTGGAAATAATGTAAAAAATCATTTAAAATAAAAATAATGAAAAAACTCTTTTTTTTAACTCTGCTTTGTTTCTCTTTTTTTGAGTTTAGCTTTGCACAACAAGCAATCATTAAAGTAAATCCTTTGAATCCACTTACGCCGATACTTACACGTTACACAGTAGGGGCAGAAATTGCTATTACTCAACATTCTTCACTTAGTTTATTTATAACTAGGCTCAACGCAAATTTGAAAGAAGACTTCAAAAATAAAAATCAAGAAGAAATAGAAGGAGCAATACATCTGACAAACTGGGCATTTATGCCTGAGTATAGGTATTATTTTAGTCAACAAGCCTTGAATGGTTTTTATGGAGGTGCTTATGCAAATTATGCTCGTATGAACGCTGATATTTCTATCAATGGAGGTTCGGCAAGTACAACAGGAAAAGCAGATGTAAGCTTTAATAATTATGGCTTAGGACTAATGACAGGCTATAATTTTTTAATAAAAGAGCATTTTTCAATAGATATTTTTACTGGATTAGGTGGTTTTTGGTATAATGTTAATGAAATTACTATCAATTATCAAAATGAAGATGTTGTGCAACAGAAAATACCAATTCCTATTGCTGGTCTTTTTCCACGAATAGGCTTAAATTTGGGCTATGCTTTCTAAATTCATTTGACTAAATAATTCAATAGACTAATTAATAATCTAACTATCTTTTATATTTTAACAAAAGTTATTGTTTTTTTTCGTAATTTTCGGTTACTATTTAAAGTATTACATAAAAAATAGTAATTGATAAATTAGTATAACCAAAGAAACATTGGTTAAAAAAAATAAAATTAAGCAGTAAAACACGTATTTTCTCAACAATCAATTTAACCTCAAACGAAATTCCCTATTTTATGAAATTAAATTCTTTATACTCGTATTTCCTTGTATTTTCTTTGCTTCTATCTATCGGAACATTTTCTTCTTGTGCTAGTGGAACAGAAACAACAACTGAAGAAACAACCGAAGAAGTTACAGTAACTAATGAAACGGTAGATACTGACCAAGAAGCTCCAACAAAGTTTGCTAATCTTGATGAAATGATTATGGATTTGGGAGATTATAGCACAGATAACAATACGTATGAAAAAATATCGGATACACAAATTCGCATTTCTCCTGCTGTTCCTGCAAGTGCTGATGATGCTCAAATTCAAGACATCGTAAAAGCAAGTATGATTTCTATGGCAATGCGTGCTTTTATTCATACTGACGCAACAGAAGTAAATATCAAAGTTGTTCCTCAAAAAGCATCTATGAATCCTGAAGATGCAAAAATGATGGAAAAATATATGGTGGAAGGTACAGTTACTCGCCAAAAAGCAGAAGAAGTAACCAAACAATATGCAGGAACTGACCTAAACTCTCTTGTAGGAAATAAAATTGGAGACCTTTTCCGTGCTGATATGCCAAACGATAACTTAGAAAAATTGAGAGGAAACGAAAACTTAAATGCTGTTTTTGATGCTCTTACAGGAAAGTAATATTTATTTCGAATTAACTTAGATAAAATACAAAAGCATATTCTATTAAAAAGGATATGCTTTTTTTGAATTTTTATTTTGATGAATAATTATAAAACTCATAGTTGGCTAATTTTTGCTTTTATTTTTTTGTTCTTACTTCGTTTTTTTCGTTTGTCAGAATTAGGCTTACACGATTATGATGCTGTAACTAATTTCTTAGCTGCAAAGAAAATAGTAGAAGGAGATTTTTCGATGCTTTTTCATCACGCTGCACCTTTATTGCATAGTTTTGATTCTTTCTTTTACTTTGTATTTCAAAAAGCTTCTAATTCTTTTACTTTTTTAGGTTATGCAGAGGCAGCCTTACAAATTACTGCTATTTTATTTTTGTGTTCTGTTCTGAAAAAGGATTGGAAGTTTTCGGCTACGGCAGCTTTCTTCTTAGCTGTTTTTGTAGGAAGTTCGCCATTACTCGTTTATACAGGTCGCTGTCTGACGATTGATAATGGAAGTTTGCTTTTTATTATTCTTACACTGAATCAGCTTCAAACATCCGTTTTTGAGAATAAAAATTCTAAATCTATACTTTATTTAAGTATTTATTTTGCAATCGCTTTTGGCTTTAATTACAAATCTATCTTGATTTTACCTTTTGTTTTTGGTTATCTGTTTTACCAAAATTCTATTTTTAGTTTTATAAAAAAAACAGCTATTTTTTGTGGTATAAATATTCTTTTTGTAGGTTTTTGGACACTTATAGGACAACTTCTAATAGGAAAATGGACAGCTTATTTGGGAAACTTATACTATTTGATTTTTGAAGCACACCAAAGAGAGGTTACAGGAGAATCTTGGGTAGAGTTTGATTTACTTTACTATTTCAAATACATTTTTTATTTCGAAAACCCCTTAATTTGGATAGGAATGGGAATGGTTATTTTTTCTGTTGGCAAGAAATTTTTGAAACGAAATGAAAATAAAACGAAAGAAAATACACAGGCACTTTCTTTTGACTGGCAAGAATTAATCAATCAGAAAATTATTTTTTGGCTCTTACTTTTGGGTTCTATTGCTATTCCTACTTTGTTTTTAGAAAAAGCTCCTCGTATTTGGATTTTGGTTTTGATACTTGCTTATGCACTTTCTGCTTGGGCATTTTTATTTGGAGAACTTCTTAATAAACTTGGAAAATGGTTTCTTTTTTTAGGAATATTCTATAACTGTTGGCTTATTATGGCGCATATTTATTCCTATTCTGCAACTTCCTACAATGAAGCAGCGACTTATATCAGAGAAAATTTGGTAAATAATAAGTTTGATAAAACCGAAAAAGTATATCTGAAAGGAACGCTACAACCCATTCCATTTTTAGAAAAAGAGAAAATTAATTATTTTATCTTACCTCAAGATTTTGATACAAACTTTACTATTAAAAATAAAAATGTATTAAATGACATAGATTCTGTTTTTTATATTTTGACAGATGATTATTGCGTTTTGGCAAACAATTGTTTGGAAGCGGAAAGAATAATAAACGATAAAACGATAAAATATTCAATCAGAAATGAATATGAACAAAAATATAAATTGATAAAAGAATGGAAAGAAGCTACGCTTTCAGAACCTTTTTTATACGTAGAACACAGTCAATATTTAGGTTTGAATTTTTCTAAAAGCTATGATTTATGGCAAAAACAACTACAAGACAGCACAACAATTCGTTTGTATAAAGTCTATCAATAACTATTCTAATGTATTCACAAAAAAAAGCATTTATCTTTATGATAAATGCTTTTTGAGATTACATGTCTAGAATCTGTTTTAGTTAAGATACTTCTCAAAAGAAGCCTTAATTTTTTCTTTGCTATCCTTTGCTCCAATCTTGACTAGCTCTTCTTTTGTTTCAGAATCTATCAAAACTAAGAAGCCTGTTCCTTTGTGATTTTCCAATACAGACATTACACTATTTGCAGCTGCAAAAGCCTGTGTAGCTTCTTTAGTATCCTTATCAGTAAAATCAAATCGTATAAACTCTACATCAGAAATGTCTATATCTGCTTTGATACTCTCAATTTTGTCAGAAAGTTTGGTACAGTAAGGACACCAATCAGCGTGAAAAACAACAGCAGTAACTTTTGAAGGAGATTTTGTAGTTTCTGTGCTTTGTGCAGTTGCTAAGAATGAAACAAAAAATAGGGCAATAAATGTCAAAAAATACTTTTTCATAGTAGGTTGAAAATTTGAATTTGAATAAAAATTAATAACTGATTCTTATCCGTTTATACCCAAATCATTAAATAATCACCCATTCTTACTCTTCATTTCTATTAAAAAACATTAACCCCTCAAAGTTATTTTTTTCTCATCAAGGTAATAAACTCTTCAAGTAAAGCCACATTTTTTTGAGCAGGAGCAGTTTCAAATTTACTATTGACATCAAAACCAATACATTTATGATGAATATGCCCTGTTAATTGTTCTACATCTTCTAGCGAAATTCCTCCACTTAGCATAAAAGGGGTTTTTAAGTCATAGATTTTAAGCATTTCCCAGTCAAACTTATGTCCACTTCCTCCATAATTTGGAGTTTGGGTATCAAACAAAAAATAATCTACAAAATCTTCATATTCTCGCATGTGAGCAAGTGAAATTCCTTCTTTTCCTACCGAAAAAACTTTTATAATATTAATTCCCTTCTCTTTCAAGTTTTGACAAAAAGTAGGAGATTCATTTCCATGAAGCTGTACAAAGTCTAACTTCCATTGAGTAGCAATTCGTTCTACCTCAGCACATGTAGATTCAACAAAAACGCCTACTCGTTTGATAGAAGTAGGCAAATCTTTGGGCAATAATTTATCTAAAAGCTCTCCGCTCAAATCTGACTGACGAACATAACGTTTCGAACGAGGATAAAAAATAAATCCCAAAAAATCAGGACAAAGGGAAGCTATTTGCTCAATATTCTGAGCATCACGCATTCCACAAACTTTTATGAGAGAAAGAGGCATTTTGTTGTTGGTGTGCAGTTTGAAGTAAAAACACTGTAAGAAATTACATGCTACTAAATTACGAATTTCTTATTGAAAGCAAAAATTACGGTTCTCATTTTACGCTATCAAAAAAATTCTATTTGTATTTCAATCAAAAAATAGTTTACCTTTGCAGTGCGAAAGGGGTGCTGATGATTTTCGTATTTTTCTCAAAAAAAGAAAAGAAAATTAAAAGCTGAGATTATACCCTATACAAAATTTTGTAGATGAACCTGAACTTGGTAATTCAAGCGTAGGGATTCGCTCCTCATTTTATATTTGGTTTTCAAACCCTAAGGGTTTCTGAAAATCCTTAGGGTCTATTGTCCTATCTCCTTTCCGTTTTAATTTTTCAGCTATAAACAACCTAAAACAAAACGGAAATTATGAAAAATATTTTTTCAATTCTATTCCTATTTATTCTTACTCTATCTTATTGTTTTGCTCAAGATGCAAACAAATATTCCATCACAGGAACTGTAAAAGATAAAAATGGTGAAAACTTGATTGGTGCGACAGTCCTATTAAACTTCAATAATGGCAGTTTCAATAAAGGAACAGTTACAAACTCTGACGGAGAGTTTAGCCTTACAAACCTTTCTTCTGAAATAGGAGAATATACACTCAGAGTTTCTTATATCGGCTATGAAACGGTTGAGAAGGAAATCAATTTGAATGCAAATACAGTTCTTGATATTGTATTACCAGACGGAAAAACGCTTTCAGAAATCGTCATCAAATCTTACCGAGAATATCCTGTTACGCTTACAGAACTGGGTGAAAAAGAAATTGAAAAGCGTAACTTAGGACAAGACTTACCTATTTTATTGCAATACACGCCTTCTGTTGTTAGCACTTCTGATGCAGGTGCAGGTGTGGGTTATACAGGAATGCGAGTTCGTGGAAGTGATGCTACTCGTACAAATGTTACAATAAATGGAATCCCTTTGAATGATGCAGAATCTCAAGGTGTTTTTTGGGTAAATATGCCAGATTTTGCTAGTTCGGCAAGTTCTGTTCAGATTCAAAGAGGTGTCGGAACGTCTGTAAATGGTGCAGGTGCTTTCGGTGCGTCTGTAAATATTGCAACGCAAGAACCAACAGATGAAGCAGGTGCAGAAATTAGTAATTCATTTGGTTCGTTTAATACTTTTCGTCATAATTTGCAATTCAATACAGGACTTCTGAAAAATAGAGTAAAGTTTTATGGTCGCCTTTCGAAAATTACTTCTGATGGATTTATTGATGAAGCCTTTTCAGATTTGAAATCATTTTTTCTTTCTGGAGTTTATCAAAATAAAATTGGAACAAGTATAAAACTAAATATTTTTGGAGGAAGAGAACAAACTTTTCAAGCGTGGAATGGTGTTCCTCAAGAAATTTTAGATGAAGGAAATCGTACTTACAACGAGCTTGCAGGGTATGATAACGAAACGGATAACTATGGACAAGACCATTATCAATTTATTTTTGACCAAAAAATAAATAAAAACCTAACAGCAAACGTAGCTTTTCATTATACAAAAGGAAAAGGCTATTTTGAGCAGTTCAAATCAGGCGAGGATTTTTCTGATTATGGTTTAGAAGAACTTATTACTAATTTTTCTGATACACTAACAGTCAATGATTCAACAGTTTTTATCAATTATTCTGACACCGTCAATACAACTGATTTAATTCGTCGCCGTTGGTTGGATAATGATTTTTATGGAACTGTTTTTAACCTAAACTACGAAAGTGATGCTACAAAAGGTAATGAACCTGTCTTGACTGCTATTGTTGGTGGTGGCTATAATATCTATGAAGGAGGACATTTTGGGGAGATTATTTGGGCAGAATATGCTTCACAAAGTTCTATTAGAGATAAATATTATGAAAATGATGCTACAAAAACTGATTTTAATATTTTTGGAAAGGTAAATTATCAAGTTATTGAAAATCTTTTTGCCTTTGCTGACCTTCAAGTTCGTACAATTAATTATGACTTCTTAGGCTTTGATAATGATTTAAGTAATGTAGAACAAACAGCCAACCTTTCGTTTTTCAATCCAAAATTTGGTTTGACTTACAAACTAGACAATCATCGTTTTTATGGTTCTTGGGCAAGAGCGAATCGTGAGCCAAATCGTGATGATTTTACAGAATCTACGCCAAACACTCGCCCAAAAGCCGAACGTTTGGATAATATAGAATTGGGTTGGAATGGTCGTTTTGAGAAGCTTAGTTTATCAGCCAATTATTATTTGATGAATTATACCGACCAACTTATTCTGACAGGTCAAGTAAATGATGTTGGTTCTTATACTCGCCAAAATGTCGATAAAAGTTATCGTACAGGTGTAGAGATTGTAGCAGATTATCAGTTTAGTGAGAAGTTTTCTTGGTCAGCAAATGCTACTTTTAGTCAAAACAAAATCAGTGATTTTACAGAATATTTAGATGATGAAAATGGTCAAGTAGCCATCAATTATGGGGAAACAGATATTACATTTTCGCCTTCTGTGATTGCAGCCAATACATTTAGTTTCCGTCCTGCAAATGGTTTTTCTATCAATTTACTTTCTAAATACGTAGGCGAACAGTTTTTGGACAACACAAGTACAGATACAAGAAAACTAGATGCTTATTTTGTAAATGATTTACAATTAGTTTATAATTTCTCTTACAAATTCTTCAAAAATATAGAGCTTAACCTGCTTGTAAATAATATTTTGAGTGAAGAATATGAGAGCAATGGTTATACTTTTGGCTATATTTATCAAGGAGAAACAGTTCGTCAGAATTATTTCTATCCACAAGCTGGGCGTAATTTCTTGGTCGGATTGAAACTTAATTTCTAGGGAATTTCTAGGAATTGGGAAATGGAGATTGGGAGTTAGGAAATACAATACGGTTTGTTCAATTTTTTTGATTGGATAGACCGTATTTTTGTTGAATGAATTTCTAATTTCACTCTTCTATTAAACTATACTTCCCTTCTCTATATTCTACTTTCATAGTTCCTTCACTCCATTCATTTTCAAGAGCAAATAAGATAGACTCTTGTACAAATTTTGGTGTAATAGCTTTTGGATAAAACTTTGGAGGTCTATTCTCTTTATCATTCATAAATAAGAATATATCGTACCAACCAAAGTCTATTACCAGTAAACTATTCTGATTCTCATTTGGTATGATAAAAACTTTTTCATTGAATTTCCAATAATACTTATTATTGTTCACAGTAATAGTACGTAAACCTTTTTTTGATATTGCCATAAATTTGAATAAGTTAGTAAAGAATTATTTTTTGTTAAAAATGAAAAAATATTTAGAGTATGACAAAATTCCCAACAAAAATATTCAATAATACAAAGCAAACTAAAGGAAGAAGGTTAGTTATTCCAGATATTCATGGCTGTTCTCTTACTTTTAGAGCTTTGCTTCAAAAAATTAATCTTACACACGATGATTTGTTGTTTTTCTTGGGAGATTATATCGATAAAGGAATAGATAGTAAAGGAGTGATTGATGAAATTCTGCACCTTCAATCTGAAAATTATCAAGTTTTTGCGCTTAGAGGAAATCACGAACAAACACTTTTAGAAAGCATAGAAGAATATCCTGAAAATCCTCTTCTTTTTCATAAAGCCTATAAACTAGAAAACCTGTTAAATGAAAATGGAGAAATTGAAGACAACTATCATACTTTTCTCAAAAATCTGTTTTATTATGTTGAGCTAGAGGATTATTTTTTGGTTCATGCAGGTTTTGATTTTGATGCAGAAAAGCCTTTTCAAGATTTTGATTCTATGCTCTGGATGCGTGATGTATTTTATGATAAAGAAGTAGCAAAATCTAAAACTATCATTTTCGGACACCAACCCACACCACTCATTGACATTCATTATTCTATTCAAAACAACTCTCCTTTAATTTGTCTTGATAATGGAGCAGTATTTTATGACTTCAAAAATCAAGGCTTTGGTAAATTAATCTGCTTTAATTTGGATACAAAAAAACTTATTATTCAGAAAAATTTGGAGCAAAAACGATTAGAATCTAATTTGATTTGAAATAATACTTCTAACGCCAAAGGACAAACTATTTTTTATTCAATCTAATGACTAAATTCGAAATGTGGCAAAAATAATGATTCTAACTTTGAAGTAGCTTTTTGAGTAGCATAGTGATTACGGATAATAGTTTGAACAAGTTTGTGAGCCGAATATTCAAATCTAATAGGAGCTGGGCTTTCTTTTTTTAGCCATTCTTCTATTTTAGTGTACCTTTTAGATTTGATATTCTTCAAAACTGTTGCTCCAACAGCTTTTAATCCAACTGCGTTATAATGTTGTTCATACTGATTTTTCATTGGAATAATCAATAATTTTTTACCTAAAAAAAGTGCTTCTGCTGGTGCTTCAAAACCTGCTCCACAGACAAAACCTTTACAGGTTCTCAAACTCTCTGTAAAAGCGTCTTTGTTTACAGGGCGTACATACATATTTTCATCTTGATATTCCGTAGTTGTATGTTTAGAAAAAATTTCCCAATCGATATAAAAAAAGTGTCTGCAAAATTTCAAAAGCTGTTTCTGATCATATGCAGGTAAATAGATTGTGTAGTGTTCTTTTGTTTCGGCTACTGCGTTACGAATTTGGGAACGCACCAAAGGAGGAAAAATGGTTTCGGCTAACGGTAAAAAATGAAATCCATACCCTTCTGAAGTGGGAGCATAATTTTTGATAATAAAATCTCCTATTTTATCGCTGTGCTTTGGTCTTGGAATAGTAGGTAGTTTTATGGCTTCTTGATTACTGACTCCAATACACTTTTTCCCTTTTAGTTTACATGCCCACGCTGAAATAGGCTCAAAATCGGAAATCACAATGTCATACTCCTCAATGGGAAGTGATAGTAGAGCTTTTATAAATGGTTTGGTTTTTACTTTTTTGAAAGTATCTAAAAAATCAATTCCTCCATTTTTTCCAAATGTAAAACTAAGTCCTTTAAAACTATAATCTACTTCGAATGGTACTTTTAGCTCGGCTGATGTTCCACTCATCAAAACATCTACATCAGCATATTTCTTGAAAATCGGTATCAATTCACAAGCACGACTGATATGTCCATTTCCTGTAGCTTGAAGAGCATAAAGCAATTTAAGTTTTTTAGTATTGTTTTTCATAATTGTTTTGATTACTCAAATTCTTTTAAAAGTTGCTCAAATAAATATTCATTTGTCAATGGGTCTTTTGAAATAGTTTTTATGCCTTTCTCATCCAAACTTTCATTTATCTGATGAGAATAGAGTGTCCATTCTTTATTATTATATTCTAAGGCAGTCATATTTTCTACCCAATCGCCCGAATTAAGATAACATACTTTTTGGTTTTATATTTCTATATCTTTTATGATAGGTTGATGAATATGTCCACAGATAACATAATCGTAGCCATTTTGAATTGCAATTTCGGCAGCTGTACTTTCAAAATTATTTTTAGACTTTACAGCAGATTTTACACTGTTTTTTATTTTTTTGGAAAGCGATATTTTTCCTTTTCCTATCTTTTTGAGAATAGAGTTAACAACTCTATTAAGTAAAATAAGAAAACCATATCCATCTGCCCCCATTTTAGCAACCCACTTCGAATGACGCATAGTAATATCAAATACATCTCCGTGAAAAATCCAAGCAAGTTTTCCATCTAATGGCAAGACTACTTTATTTACAATTTTGGCATTCGAAACGCCAAAGCCAACAAACTTTCTCATCACTTCGTCATGATTTCCTGTAACATAATATAGTTGAGTGCCATTACTTACCCAATCCAAAATCTTTTTGACAACCTCTACATGCGAAGTAGGAAAATATTTTCTACTAAACTGCCAACCATCTACAATATCGCCATTCAATACAACTATTTTTGGTTCGATGCTGCTCAAGTAATCCAAAAGTGGAAGAGCTTTTGAACCATACGTTCCCAAGTGTACATCTGAAATAATGACTACTTCTACTTTGCGTTTCATAGGTGTATTATTTTATGACTAAAAATATTAAACTACCTTTGTTAAGATTACGATTTTTTACACTTTTATCTTTACGCAAAGTATTGAAAAGAAATCAACTCTACTTTGTGAAAAAATGAAGTTGCAGTAAATATTTTGTATAATGTGTGAATAAATAATGTCTTTAAACAACAAATAAAAATACACTATTAACCTAACTACCAAATGATTACAACAAGGAAAGCTCTTATTCAAGACTTAGAAAACTTAAACACCCTTTTTGATGCCTACCGAATTTTTTATAAGAAAAAATCTGATGTAGAAGCATCAAGACAATTTTTGAAAGAAAGAATAGAAAATAATGAATCTGAAATTTTTGTAGCTCAATGTTCTGAAAATAATATCGAAAAACTCGTAGGCTTCGTACAACTTTATCCCATTTTTTCATCTACTCGTTTGAAACGTTTTTGGCTATTGAATGATTTATTTGTAGATAAAGATTTTAGAGGAAAAGGGATTTCTGTTTTATTGATAGATGAAGCAAAAAAATTAGCTATTCAGACTGATTCAGTAGGTTTGATGTTAGAAACTGATAAAAATAATATTGAAGGGAATCATCTTTATCCCAAAACGGGATTTGAATTGGACACAGAACATAATTTTTACTATTGGAGCGAATAATTAAATCAATTTCTTAAACTTCCAACCTAATTTTCCCAACGAAGACAAAGAATTGTATTTGCTAGTTTGATACATAGAATCCAAATTCATCTTGCTATAGAAATTCGGATATTTTTTCTGTAAAGCCTCACAATACAAAACAACAGTTTCATATTCTTTTGCATCAAACAAAACAGGGATTTTACGATACAAAAACATTTGAACTATTTTTTCAATATCTATTTTACTGACTATCTGATTATCAAAATTATAGGTCTTATTTGATTCTGATTCTTTAGATTCTATTCCTAGTTCTTTTAAAAATTCTATTCCTTCTTTGGCTTCTTTTTTTGTTTTTAATGTGTTAAGCAATCTCAAAAAAACCTTGTCTTTTTCTACTTCAAATTTACTCCAATCACTTACCGTTTTACTGGCTGGGTGCAAACGATACTCCGAAAAAAGTTCATCTACTTTCAGCAGCTCATAATTCAAAACGGTTCTCAACAGCAAATCATAATCCATACAATAATGTAAAGATTCATCTACCCAGTTTTTGTGATTACCTACAACATAACTTTGACTTTCAAATATCTCTCTTTTAAAAAAGCTTGACGGCTGGGGAAATGCCATATGCGTAAAGTAATCAATACTCAAATCAGAGTGATTTCCTGCTGTTATTTTGTCTTTATAGCCTTCTCCAAATGTTTTTGTTTTGCCATGGATAAGTGAAACTGTCGGATTTTCTAAGAAATAATTGGCTGCCTTTTCTAATGAGTTTTCTGTAAGCAAATCATCGCTACAAATCCATGTCAAAATATCTCCCGTACTTTTTCGCATTCCTTTATTTATCGCTTCACTTTGCCCTTTATCTTTTTCTGATTCCCAATAAGAAATATACTTTTCGTACTTTTTAATGATTTCTACTGTATTGTCCGTACTTTTTCCATCGATAATAATGTACTCTAAATTCGAATAATTTTGTGATAAAATAGAATCTATTGTTTCTTCTATAAAGCTACCTTGATTAAATGAAGGTGTAACGATTGTTATTTTAGGCGTGTTTTTAGATAAATTCATCGTTTTCTTATTCTTTTTATACTCAAAAGGGTTGTTTAAGAATCAAAATTACGTAAATTTAAGTAGTTATTTTTGTCTTGAACTCTAAGAGCTTTTAGACCTTTATTTTATAGTATGAAAAGTAATGGGAAAAATAGAAAAATTACAAACTGAATTAGATATAGCCAAAGAACCTAAAGAAATAGTCAAAGTGGCTGTTACTTTGGGAGAAGAATTATTTTTTAAGGGAAGGCTAAAAGAATCTTATCAAGTAAGTAAATTAGTTTTTGAAAATATAGATAAAATAAATGATGACAAAGAAAATTATCAAGTAAAAGGGATTGCTTATTCTAATATCGGCTTCTTGAGAAGTGCTAGTGGAGATATACAAAATGCAACAGAATATTTAAATAAAGCAAAATACTACTTAGAAACCGTACAAAGCCAATATTTAGCAGATGCTTATATGCGTTTGGGCAGCTTGAAATGGAACATTGGCAATTATGATGAAGGATTACAACTTACTAGGGAAGGATTAATGTTAGCCGAAAAACACAATATGGTCAGAACGATAGGCTTTAGTGCTTATCTTTTAGGTGGCTTTTTTATTGATTTAAAGGATTACGAACAAGCCGAAAAATATTATAATCGTGCTTATAAAGCTTTCGATGAGGCTCAAGAAAATAATGGAAAAGGCAGAATTATAAACGGTCTTGCTAATGTTTTTTATTTAAAAGAAGAATATGATTTAGCTTTAGAAAACGCTCAAAAAGCATTAGACATGCATCTTTTAGAAGAAAATCAAAGCAGTATTTCAAGAGATTATAATGATTTGGGGAAGATTTATAAAGCAAAAAAAGAGTATAAGAAAGCTTTTGATTTTTATGGAAAAGCACTCCACATTAGATTAGAAAATGACCTTTATACGGCTGCCGTTACTACGCTTTCAGAAATTGGAAGTTTGCATTTAGAGCTTGAAAACACGAAAGAAGCAATCTTTTTTTTAGAAAAAGCAATTAAAGAAGCAGAAAAATTAAATGCAAAGGCAAAACTTTTCAGAGTCCATTTATTGATGAGCGATGCCTACAAAACAGAAAATAATTACGAAAAAGCATTTTTTCACTTAGAACAATACAACGAAATAAAAGAACTTGCTTTGGGAGATGAAAATTCTTCTCGTATCAAAAACTTAGAAACACAGTTTGAAGCAGAAAAAGCTCAACAAGAGTCAGAAATTTATCGTTTGAGAAATGTTGAGTTAAGAGAGGCTTATGCAATTATTGAAGAGAAAAATAAAGATATTACTGCCAGTATAAATTATGCACAACGTATTCAAAATGCTTTCTCTAGTAGAGATTATTTTAAAGAGCTTTTTCCAAAATCATTTGTCATTTATATTCCTCGTGATATTGTAAGTGGCGATTTTATGTGGGTTACAAAGATTGAAGGTAAGAAAATTTTAGTTGTTGGAGATTGTACAGGACACGGCGTTCCAGGAGCAATTATGACTGTTTTGGGACGAACTTTATTAAAAAATATTGTAGAGGAAAGAAAAATTATCGAACCTTCTAAAATTTTGTATACTTTAGATAATAACATCAGAGAAGCATTACATCAAGAAACTTCAAATACCAATGATGGAATGGATGCAACCATTTTAGTAATTGATGAAGAAAATAAAAAGCTAGAGTTTTCGGGAGCAAAACTTCCTTTAGTTTTTACTAGAAATGGAAAAACAGAACGTATAAAAGGTTCTTCTTCGGCTATTGGAGGAAAAACCTATAAAAAAGAAAAGCAATTTCAAACACATACACTAGACTTTCAAAAAAATGACCGTTTCTTCTTATTTTCTGATGGTTATCAAGACCAGTTTGGAGGAAGTGATAATCGTAAATTTATGTCAAGAAACTTAATTCAAAAAATAGATGAAAGTTCAAAATTATCATGTTATGACCAATATCCAATCTTAAAAGATGCTTTTTTTGATTGGAAAGGAGAAAATAAACAAACCGATGATGTAATTTTAGTTACAGTAGAATTATAAACAAAAAACATTCAAAACAAAACCCTATTCAAAATGTGGTCAATCATAAAAAATACTTTTCTTACTAATCGTTTTTTTTACGCTATTACAGCCTGTATTTGTCTTTTTATTAGTGCTTTTTGGTTTCCTCCCCTGATGTGGGTTGCCAAAATTGCGTTGGCTGGTTTGGCTGTCCTTACAACTGCTGAAGGAATTATGCTTTTTCATCCAAAAATGAAACTTCAAGCTGAACGCCTTCTGAATCCAAAACTTTCTTTAGGTGATCCAAACCCTGTTCGTTTGGTCGTCAAAAGTGAGTATCCTTTGCCTGTTGAGGTAGATATTTATGACGAATTGCCCTTTCAGCTTCAAGTGAGAGATTTTGGAATTACTACAAAATTAGAACAGGAAAAACCAGAAGAAATACTTTATCACGTAAAACCAACCGAACGAGGAATTTTTAATTTTGGAGCTATAAATCTTATTGCAAAAACTCAAATTGGGCTTTTAAAACGCAAAGTAACTATTCCTGCTGAGTATGATACAGCTGTTTATCCTTCGGTTATGCAGATGAAAAAATATGAGCTGATGATGTTTTCGAATCTAAGTATGCAAAATGGAGTTCGAAAGTTACGTAGAATCGGACATAGTTATGAGTTTGACCAAGTAAAAAATTATGTTCGTGGAGATGATTTTAGGAGTATCAATTGGAAAGCAACAAGCCGTAGAAATGAGCTGATGGTAAACCAATATGAAGACGAACGCTCACAACCAATTTATTTGATTTTGGATAAAAGTCGTGTGATGAAAATGCCTTTCGAAGAAATGACTTTGCTAGATTATGCTATTAATTCTACGCTTGTAATGTCAAATATTATTCTTCAAAAAGGAGATAGAGTAGGCTTGATTAGCTTTTCGAATACGCTAGATTCAAGAATAAAAGCAGAGCAGCGTTCGGGACAGTTGGGCAAAATAATGGAATCACTTTACAGACAAAAAACTGAATTTTTGGAAGCTGATTATGATTTGATGTATGACGGAGTTCGTCGCCTGACAAATAGCAGAAGTTTACTGATTTTCTTTACCAACTTTGAGAGTATGAGTGCCTTGAAACGCAATTTGCCTACGCTTCGTCGTTTGAATAAATTACACCTTTTGGTTGTTGTCTTTTTCCAAAATACTGAACTTACTGATTATTCAAACCTCCCTACAACGGATTTAGAGGATATTTATAGCCAAACATTAGCACAAAAATTCTTAGTAGAAAAGCGTAGAATGGTAGAAGAACTCAAAAAATATGGCATTCAGTCGGTGCTTACTCGCCCAGAAGATTTGTCTGTCAATACAGTAAATAAATATATGGAATTAAAGGCTAGGGGGATGATTTAGGAATTAGGTCTAAAAATTTACTAAACCTTTATTATATTCTCCTCAAACCGCTTCTGTACTTCTTCTAGTGTTTTTTCTCCTGCTGCAACAGAAAGAGTAAAGTCAGTTAGAATATCATCATTTACAGTATTTCTATAAGAATATCCGTTTGCTTTTAAGAAAATATTGGCAGATTGTAAGCCTGTTCTTTTGTTTCCATCTTGAAAAATGTGATTACAAACAATGCTATGCATATACAATCCAGCTTTGTGATGAATTTGAGGATATAAAGGTTCTCCAAACAGTTCACTATCAATAATTTCTAGCAAATAACCCAGACTAGATTCTTTCAAAAAATTATGAGAAGGAACAAATTTTCCTCCAAATTTTTCTACTTGAATCGTATTTATTTTTATAATCTGTGCTTTTGATAAATAAAACATAGTGGTTATTAAGCTAATTTTTTCCAAACTTCTTTATATTCTTCTACGTCTTTTTCTAAAAGTTTATCAAAAATATCATCATCTATGTGTTTGTTACTTTTTTTCTGACTATTCAGCTCTTCAATAAAATTAAGTAAATAATTTAATTCCTTTTCTGAAAGAATATCTAGTTTTTGAATAAGCTGTTTCTTTTTTTCTTCAAGTGTCATAAGTTTATTTTTTTAAAAGTTTTTCTAATCGATATAACGAAAATGAATTAACTAAGATGCACATCTGTTAAGATAAATTGCTTATAATCAGTAAGTAGAATTCGTAATTTTTAATTGTTTCTAAGCATATTTCTTTTTTCTCCAAAAATACCAACCCAACCCAAAAACTAAAATAATCAGATTTGGCACAACTAAATTGAGAAACTGCCAATAACTTTTCTCTTCTTGTACCTTGAAAGTATCTAATGGACGGATTTCAAAATCTTTTGTACGAGAAGTAATAATTCCACCTTCGTCAAGCATATAGGAAAGCGTGTTGAGGAAAAACTCTTGATTTGAATACGTATTTTTACTT
This sequence comes from Bernardetia sp. ABR2-2B, assembly GCF_037126435.1. GTDB lineage: Bacteria > Bacteroidota > Bacteroidia > Cytophagales > Bernardetiaceae > Bernardetia. The sequence continues at coordinate 1,231,020 of NZ_CP147020.1, forward strand.
ATCTCATCATAACCAATCGGCAATGGCTGACGTGTTCTTCTATCAAAATCATTAGAAAGCAAATCGCCGTCTCCAACCACCAAAACCTTTGAATCTTTTCCTTTTTTGATAAAGTCTTTTTCATCAAAACCACTAGGAGGAAAACGACCTTTAAAAGCAGAGCTAAATTCTCCTTCCAAAAGATACGCCACAGGAATATTTGAGTTTTGATAGAGTTTCGGATTTAAGTCTTGCTTTAGTTCGTCTAAAGAAATCAGTGTAGGAACTTTTTTAATCTTAGAATATTGAGAAGAAAAAACTAAAGGCGTTTGAACAATTCCATCTGCTTTTACAGAATCCAATGTACTGACAAACTTAAACATCAAAGCATCCATATTTTTAGTAATCGGATGTGTTGAAAAACTACCTGTGGTAGCGTAATAAGGAAATGGAATTGGTGTGACATTGGCTTTATTTCCCATCTGACCTACATTTACCAGAATTTGTCCCGATTGTGTATCTTGTAAAAGGTCTTGATTTACACGAACTCCATAGCGAAAAATCATTTCATTGAGCCCTAAATTATACGCAAAAGCATACGTTCCTCCTTGTGCAATACTATCCAAATTCATCTGAACTTGGTCTATAAAAAATAATAGTTTTCCTCCATTCATCAAATATTGGTCAAGCTGATAACGGTCATTATCTGTATAGGAAAGTGTCGGTTTTGCTATCACAATGGCATCATATTGCAATAAGTTTTGAATTGGACTTTGAGCTGTTTTGTTATTTTTGCTATTTTCTGACTTGAAAGAATTAGCTAGATTTTCATTCAGATTTACTCTTTCTACAATATAATTTTCACTTAGAGTTTGTGTGAGTGAAATAAGTCTATCATTCGAAAGTTCTCCGTGTCCTTCAATAAAAGCAACACTACTTTTTTGTTTTTTACTTAGCTTTTGAATGGCAGAAATAAGTTCATACTCAATATTTTCGATGGATTGATTAAGCTGTTCTTGTGGCGAAGCTGTTCGGTTTCCTTTCAAAAGCAAAACTGGTTTTTCTTTATTTTTATAAGAAACAATCGCAGAAGGAAAAATCAATTTCTGTACTTTCTTTCCTTGAACAGTTTCGAAAACAGTTGTTGGCTGCACTCCACGGTTTGCCAGTTGTTGATAATAACGATTTTGTTCTTCTGGATTGCTAGAAACTTGCTCTGGATTGATAAAAGTAAATTGAATATTTTTTCCTGCATACATTGAAAACTCTTCTAGTGTTTCTTTGACTGACTTTTGTAGCCTTTTGAAAGAAGAATTGAGTTCGCCTTCTAAATAAATCTCTATAAAAACTGGTTCTTCTAAGTTTTCTAAAATCGTTTTTGACGATTCTGTAATGGTATAACGCTTTTCAGCAGTTAAATCAAGACGAAAAAAATAGTTTTGAGCAAGAATATTAATCAAAATCAGTCCTAAAAAAAGAACGACTAATTGCATAATATTTTCCCACTTTTTAGTATTGATTTGAAATTTTGAAGAAGATTGAATAGCCATATTTTACGATAAAAATTTCTGTATGCTTCTCTGAACACGCTAAAGCGTATTGTAGTTTGATAACGAATTACAAATTTAGTTATTTCTTTGGTTTGATAGCTTGATTTTTTCCAAACCCTGTTTACTTTGCTTTACTAAGATTCTAGTTTCTTTGAAATGTAAAAAAACAAAATAGAAAAAATAGGAATAAGAGGAGAAAAATAAAAACGAAGTAAATTTTCAGATAAATTAAACAAAAATCGTGTCTCAAAGAATTTATAAGTTAATGTCAAAATAACGATGATTACATAAATCAAAATATGTATAATAAGAGTTTTTTTGAGAATAGACGGAGACAAAAAAGCCAACCAAATTATAAACCCATTAAGAATAATAAATAACAAACTAATAACTCCTGTATCCAAAACAGAAATATAAGGAAGGTATGAGAAAGACTCAGAGACAAAACTTGATAATTTCATACGACTCACTCCCAAAAAGAACCAGCATAAAAAAAATAGAATAATTCCGAAAATGCGTAAAGAATAAAGTAGTTTTTTTTGCAATTTGATTATTTGTTTATAGTGTTTTTTTTATTTTTTGAAACAATATTATAGTTCAAGCAACTACTCTGTTTTGAACTCTATCAAATATTCATTCAAAGGCAAATTATACTTCTCTGACCTAAAACCTTTTTCTAGCACGATTTGATAGTCTTTGTTTGATTCTAATTTTTTCAGAAAACAAATAAGCTGTTTTCCATCTTCTGAAAATTCTACTTTTTCAAAGGCTGGAAAATATTCTTTTCCTAAACTTCCCAATCCAAAGGAGCGAAAACGAGTATCCATTTTCTTTGAAAATTCTACCGTAATTTTTTTGAGGTTTTTATCTACGTTTTGACTTTTATTTTCAAACTCTTTTACTGAAATAACTTTTGGACGACTACTTTCATATTCTTCTTTAAGTTCTGTAATTGACTTTTCAAAATAGCCTATTTTATCAATAAAACTTTCAACCTTTTCTTTGCTTGTATAATCTAATTCTATTAAATCCTTGATGGCTTTTTCTTTATTTTCGGACTGGTTATAATATTTTTCAGCCATTGCATAGCCTACGTAATATCCCAAATCACGCATCTGAAATTCATTTTTGTCATCGTTCCAAACCCAATTATAAATCCAAGGCGAAAACATTTCTTTTTCAAATGCACTTCTAACTATTTCATCATTTGTCTTTCCATAAGCTATCGCAGGGGTTTTAGATTCTTTTTTTAAAGCAATAACAGGAACAAACTCTGCTACTCCTTCAAATAAAGATTGAGAAAGCAAATCATAACCTCCAATAGCATTTTGTTGTGTATGAATGTACTCGTGAATATTTAGAGCTACTATATTTTCAATAGGATTTGTTTTAAAGTAGCTTTCCAAGTGTCCTAACCGTTCTGAAAGCTCAGATGAAACTGTATTTTTATCTGCTGTCGCTAGTTCAGTTCCGATAAGAAGCATATTATCAATAGCTGTTCCATTAGTTCGCAAAGCTCCAATAGTGAAATAAATTTTGGTTGGTTTTAAGTTTGGATAAACAATTTTCAATTTTTGGATTCCGTCTTCCAACTCTTCACTAAGTTTTTCGGCTTGAAGCGTGTTTTTTCTGATTGATTGCCAAAATAAAGGATAATCATTTATAGCCTGTAAATATTCTTGTGGTGTATATCTTCTCGCTCTTATTATTCCGTCTAGTCCTTTAGAACCTTTATCAAAAAAAAGTTCTTGTAAATATTTGTACTGTAATGTAGTGTCTTTTGTCTGCGTAATTTTGTCATAAGCCTTCCAAAAAAGTGGAATATCAGAAGTTATAATTATTGCCTCTTGCTGATTTTGAGTAGGTTTTGAAATAGGTTTGCAGCTTATAGCAAAAATTAAAATAAAGAAAATAGATAAATATCTCATAGATTCAGTCTGTTGATTTGTAAAGCTAAAAATCGTTATTTTTTGTGAGTATTTCTACTCTGATGCAACTCTGATAAATTTTACTGGTCTTTAAGGAAAAATCTATTTCACATAAAACCTAACTAATGCAAAAGTCTATTATCTTATTATCTCTTTTATTATTTTTTACTAATTGTACTTCTAAAAAGGTAGCTAAAACAGAAGCTAATCAAAGTTATCCTCAAAGTTATAGTAAAAAAATAGATTCATTACTAAAAATAGCTTATAAAAGAGATATTTTTAATGGAACTATTCTAGTTATGAAAAATGATTCTCTTGTCTATCAAAATGCTTTTGGATATACAGATGTTAATCAATCAGAAAAATTAACCGAAAACTCAATTTTTAATACAGGTTCGATAGCGAAAGAGTTTAATGCTGTAGCTATAATGATGCTTGTAGAACAAGGTTTGTTAGACTTAGACGACCCTATATCCAAATTTGAATTAGGTTTACCAAAATGGTCTGAAAAAATTACGATTAAACATTTACTTAATTATACAGGAGGTTTACCTGCCGTAGAGCGCAATGTAAGTAGTGATGAAGATGCAATGAAAAACTTACAAAATCTTAAAAATACACTTTTTGAAGCAGGAACTAATTTTAATTATAATAATAATAGTGTTTTTATTCAGCGCAGAATTATTGAAAAGATAACTCAACAATCTTTTCAAGAATTTGTAACCCAAAATATCATTGAGCCTTTAGAAATGACAAATTCAGTTTTTGACCCAAAAGCAGATTATCCAAACCGAACTTCTTGTTATAGCCTTGAAAAAGAAGCCTGTCCAGAAATGTCTTTTATTAGTGGTTGGCTTTGGGTAGATATAAACGATATGTATAAATGGATAAATGCCTTGAATACAAACAAACTAATTACAGCAGTATCATTACAAATTCTCTTGAAAAACCCTTATGTAGATAACAAAACTTCTTCTATCGGAATCTATAATGAAACTGCACAAACACAGATGCATGATGGAACTTCTTTTAGTTTTGAATCTATTTTTATAAATGATTTTAAGGAAAATATAGTCGTTATTCTTTTATCAAATTATAAAAATCAGACTAGACCCATGGGGGTTTCTATTCATAATTTGATGAAAGATAAGCCATACAGAATACCCAAAAAGTCAGTTGCTCAAGCTATAAAAAAACAAACTATTGAAAACGTGGACAAGGGAATAAAGGCTTATTTTGCTTTAAAGGAAGAGAGTGAAGGTGAATATGGTTTTGATAATCCAAGTGAACTCAATAATCTAGGTTATGAATTGATTAGATTAGAAAAAAATAAAGAAGCTATTGAATTATTTCAATTAGCTATCAAAGAGTTTCCAAAAAATGCTAATATATTTGACAGTATGGGAGAAGCTTATTTTATAGACAAACAATATGATTTGGCTTTAGAGAATTACAATATGGCTGTCAAACTTGGAGGAACAAATGGGAATGCCAAAAGTATGATAGAGAAAATCGAAAAGCTTCAGAGTAAATAATTTTTATATTCTGAAACTAAATATTATAAAACCTCTCTACAAAATCAAAAAAATTATGTAGAGAGGTTTTTTTTGAGTAAATTTTGGGTAGTAAGTTTATTCAATATCATCATCTTTTTTACCTTCGGTAAGAGTTTTAGTAGAATCAAATTCTTTTAATAATTTTCGATTTTCTATTTGATTATTTTCAACTACAATTTGTTTAGGAAGAGTTTTTAGCTTGATTAGCTCATTCGTTCTAGTTTTTATTAAATGTTGATACTGTTTAGCTTCATCTTCTGTTATAGTACCATTTGCAACTTTTTTATTTATTTCTTCTCTAGTAGTTAAACTCTCTAATATAACCTTATTAGTTTGACTAGCCTTATAATATTTATGATTGACTGTAAAATCCCAAACTTCTTTGAATATTGAAAATAAAGACTTGGCTGTTTCAATACCTGTCTTAATAGCTGTATTTGTATTACTTCCACTATCTAAGAGAATTATTTTGGACTCCTGTTCTTGTTCTCCATTTAGTATTGATAATACTTCTACCAAATCAGCTAAAGCTGTAAATATTTTTGCGTAAGTTTCTGTTTTTAAACCATCTGTATCTATTACAGTCTGAAAAACTATAATACCTTCTTCTATGTAGTCATCATAATTTTTTTCTAATAAACTTGTTAGTAAAACTTTTTTAGCTAATTTCAACATTGAAAGCAATGTGTTATGAAAATTATAAAAACTAAAAGCCAATGGGTTAGCAACAAGATTGTGAAATTGAGTGTTTCTAAAAATAGTAGTAAGTTGAGATAAATTTGATTCATTGTAAAGAGTAGATGCTTCAAGTGCATCTAGTATTTCATTCAACTCTACATTATTACTGATATTATCGTAATTACTTTTAGAACGAAATAAATGTAAGTTTATCGGTGAAAAATCGTAATTAGCTCCTTTAGCCTTACCACCTGCTTGAAAATAACTTATTATAGCTGAGGATTCTAAATTAGATACTATAATTTCAAGGTTTTTAACGAAATCAAGTTTTTGCATGAAAAGTAGTTTTATAGTAATTAATAATATGTGAACATTACAAAAGTAAGAAATAAAAAATTATCGTTTTGTCTAAAATTCGTCGTTGCTCGTGTCCTCACGAGCGACATAATTACAAAAAAAACACAAATCCATTTTTTACGTTCTTAATAGGTAGAATTTTTTTAACTTTCAGAAAAACAGCTAAATTGCCGTTGTCGGTGTCCCCACCGACGACACAAAATACAATAACCTTTTTATGGTCGGACTTACTTACGCAGCAAAAGCACTCACAGGCGCATTTGTGGGATATATCACAAATGATTTAGCAATTCAAATGCTTTTTAGAAAGCGTTTTGGTTTGGGGGGAATTTTCCTCAAAACACATCACGAATTTGTCATTAATATTAGTAAACTTGTTGAAAAAGATATTCTCAATCATAAAACGCTACTTCCACAGGTAGAAAATGAAGAATTTAGAAAGGCACTTCAAAAAACAGTTCAGACTTATATAGAAATAAAATTAGCTACTTCTGTTCCTGAAAACTTCACGCTGCAAGATATTCCCAAATTCAAGGAAGCAACAAATGTAATTAGAGAACAAGCAAAAAGCAATCTTCCTCAAACGCTAGAACCTTTTTTACTTCATCTTTCGAAAGAAACCACTTTAGGCCATGCTATTTCTGATGAGCAATGGCAAAGCGTAAGTAAAAATATTGTAAGCGAACTAATGGCTGGTGTTTCGGAATGGAATAGCTTAGAAAAACTGGTACGTGATTTTGCTGATGAGATTGGAGAAGAATCTATTTCATCGTTTATTCATCAAGATTTACAAAAGAATATCAAAGACGAGTTGCATTTTCTGACAGCAGATTTACATCTTTTATTAGAAGCACAACACAAAAAACCGATTGAAAACCTTATCAATCAAACTTTTGAAGAATTAGAGATTGAAGAGTTGGTAACCAACCTAGCCGAGCGAGTTTCGAAAAAACGTTTGATAGATATTTTGGGAGAAGAAAAGGCGCAGCATTTAGTAAAGGAAATTTTAGGACGTTTACAAGCCATTTTAGAAACTGAAGAAGGCATAAAAATAATAGATGTTTTTTCGGATTTCTTGATAAATACCTTAGAAAAAGAAGAAAAAACAATTTTCGAACTCTTAGATAAGAATACAAAAGTTACTTTAGAAAAATTCTTTGCACATCAGTTTCCTGCCATTTTGGTAAAAGTAATTGGATGGCTTTATTCTCGCCAAAGAGAATTAGAAATTTTGATTGACCAAACCTTTACAAATAATGTAGAATCTGGCTTCAAAAATTGGCTGGTAAAAGTCTTTGTAGGAAGCATCAGCCAGTCGACCGATATTATTGGAAAAGTAACGAGTATTATTGATTCGTATCGCCGAAATCCTGAACAGGTGGCAAAAGAACTGACACAGGAAGTGGTAGAATACTTGGAAAGTAAAAGTATTGGGGAAATTGTATCAGGACTTAAAACCCAAAATACAGTTGTTTCTCTGACCAAAATTTTGCGTAAAAATGTAGGCGATGCTCTCAATCGTATGGACGTAATGCCGATTGCAAAACTGTTTTTAGAAAAAGAAATTGGTGAGTTTATCCCTACTGAAAAGTTAATTCCATTTTTACTGACTAATCTAAATAAATTTAGGAAAGATTCTGTTCAAACGCTTATTTTTAACCCTAAGTTTTCTCAACGTCTGACAAATGAACTCACAAAAAGAGTAGATAAAATAACCAAAACGCCTTTAAATGAACTTGTAGCAGCCAAACAGCGTAAAAAACTAGCCATTAATTTTGAAAATTGGGCAGTAGAAAAATCTCAAAATCACAAAGAGGAAATAGCCAAGTTTTTAGCCAAGCATATTTCGAAAAGAGTAAATGAGCAGCCCATTAGTCGTCTTATTTCGGCAGACCAAATCGAAGAACTTGCCATTGCACTGACAGAAAGGGCAGATACGTACGCCATAGAATTATTAAAAGATATTGAAACTGGAGAAGTCAGAAATTATTTAACTTCACTCAAAAAGTTTCCTAGTCTTTCAGAAGATTTATCCAAAACGTTACACAAATTCCTAATTCAAAACCTTGATACGCTCGTTGAGGGACGCATTGAGGAAGTTGTTCAACTAAATCTAAGCCAACAAACCCCAGAAACTATCCGAACGATGGTAGAAAAGTTTATGGGAAAAGAACTTAAACCGATTACGGCTTTGGGTGCGCTTTGGGGTGGAATTGCAGGTGGTGCGCTCGCAGGAATGCCTGAAATTGGTCAGCCTGTTTTGAGATATACTGTTCCTGCTTTGGCGTATGGTGCAACAGGTTTGGGAACAAACTGGATTGCGCTACAAATGATTTTTAAACCCTATGAGAAAAAATATTTCCCTCTAACTGGAAAGAAAGTTGCCGTTCCTCTTACCCCCGGAATTGTCATTAAAAATCGTGAGCGTTTTGCCAATAATATGGGGAATTTTGTAGGCAATAAATTGATGAGTGAAGAAGGTTTGAGAACATCCTTTGAGCAGAGCAAAGATAAAATTCTGACAGGTGCAAAAAACTGGATTCAGTCAGATAATTATGCTAAAATTTATGAATACACAGAAGATTACAAGGCTTTTATTGCTCAAAAAGGAGCAGGTCTAGGTTGGAAATTAGTAGAAGATTTTACACAAGAAAATCAATTAATACCTTTATTAAAAAAAGGAATTGAACCTTATAAAAAATTTACTTTAGAGGATATTGATACAGCTTCTTTTGAAAGCACCGTTTTGAAATATATTCAAGATGATTCGCTTTCTAGTTTGGTTTCAGAAACAGCTTTTGAGCAAATTGAAAGCTACCTAAAAAGCCACGAAAACTTAGGTGATGCCCTTCCAAAATCTGTCAGAACGGTTTTATATGATAAAATAAAAAACTGGATTAGCTTAGAAATGGATTCATTTTTTGAGCAGTTGGATAGTGATGAACAAATTAATTACCTTATTAATCAACTCAACTCAGAGTTTGCAGAGAAAGCAACTGAAAGAACTATTCAGAGTTATTTGAGTAAAAAGCAAACTCGTAATTTAGAAACTAAACTTTCAGATTACTTGGTTGAGCAGCTTCAAGATACCAAAACACAAGGAAAAGTTTTTGAGTTTATAGACAAACACATTTCCACAGAAATTGCAGATGATAAAAAAATAGGAGAATTATTTGATGGTTCTTTGCTTAGTCTTCTAACGAATAATATTGATTTTATTATTCAGAAGATGATAGAAACAGGTGCAGAATGGCTCACTTCGAATAGTGAAGAAGTAGCAAACCAAGTATATGAAAAGGCGTATTCTGAACAAAAAGCAGCCTTCATTTATAAAAAAGCCATCAAAAAAACAGCAAAAGAACTTGCTACCGAAGGAATACCAAAGTTTTTATTGAAAGAAATTGAAAGTGTAAATCGTCTAGTTCATAATGAAGTAGAGCGAATTGGAGAGGTTTCTTTGGGAGAAGTCGGCGTAAAGCTCAATAATTCGTATTTAGAAAAAACAGTTTCTAATCTTTTAGGAAATGAAACGACACAAAAAGCAGTAAGAGATTTGACAAATCAGCTTTTGAAGACGCTTTTTCAAACTAAAGTTTCTACTTTTATTTCAGTAACGGATATTCATTCTTTAGAAGACTTACAAAACCTTCTTCAAACAGAATTAAAACTAGCAGGAAAGCACCTCAAAACGCATTATTTTTCGAATAAAAAACAGTTGCAAGAAAAGCCAAATGAGCTAATTATTGGTGTAATTGAATCTATTTTACAGAAAAACAGCTTTGAGAATCAAGAAAATAATTTGAGTTCGAATACAGCTTTGTGGCAACGAATTGATAAATCTGCACTCAAACAAACCATCGAAAAGGTAAGCAAACAGGTTTTGAAATCGGCTGCCTTAGATGCACAAGGGCGAAGAGTAGTGGCACTTTTATTTGAGCGAATAAAGAAAATTCCTGCTGATGAATTTGTAGATTGGACTATTTTAGAAAAGGACATTGCAAGTGCCATTCAGAAGCAATTAGATGAGCCTAAAAACAAAGCTCTTTTTGAGGAAGCCTTATCTCATTTTATTCAGAAAAATCTACTGCCAACACTCAAAAATATTCCGAATGAAAGTAAAGATTTTGCTGTGGAGCTATTGCTTAATGCAGGTTTGGAAGCTTTGCAAGAAGAATTACCTCATATTTTGGCTTCTATTCCGATAAAAGAAATCGTTGTGAAAGAAATTTCGCAGATGCCACCACAAGAAATTGAAGCTCTCTTTAATTCCTTTGCTAAAAAATACTTTGACAGGCTTGTCCAGTATGGTTTTGGGTTTGGGATTGTATTTGGTCTTACATTAGATACACTTTTGGAATTTGGGTTGGATTATATTCCTAAGTAAGCTTTTACATCAATAATTTAATTCAATGAAACATTTTCTAAGTCATAATAACAAAATATTCAAATCTATTGCATTTGTCTTGTCAGTAGTATTTTTCTATTCTTATTATGGACAGTTCTCTTATTATTCAATTATTTTCATTTCTAGTTTTATGGAGGGAAATAGCTGTTGTGGTACTGGATTACATTTTGATGACAGAGTTTTATTTGGACTATTTATTTCTATGATTTTATTTATGAGAATAAGCTTTTTGAAAGGGCTATTTACGACAATAGTATTAATCTTATTTGCCTTTGTAAAAACTATTTTTTTAGTGGGTTTTGATTACTTCTATGACGAAGTAGGGTGCTTATTTGATTACTTGATTTACAATGAATTTTTCGCTTTTTACTTACTCTATTTTTTGACTTTAAAAATTTGGAAAAGGTATAAGAAATGAAACCTTCCTGCCCTTGTTGGTGTTTTAGCGTAGCGACACTAACAAGAATATTTGCATAAAACTACTCATAACGGCACAGAATCTATATATTTCAATTAACTTTTCATTATCGTTTTTATAGACTTTTTGTGGTTTTACTATTGTCGGTGTCGCTTCGCTAAAACACCGACAATGGCAATAATCACTCTCTATCCTTCAAATATTTAAGCAAATCTACTAAATGCTGTTCAGAATGACCACGCATTATCACGTTTAAAAAAACCTATTTAATAACTCTAAAAGTCAAGTTAATTCTGTTTTCCTTAATTTTAGATTCTTTTGGAATCGAATGTTGCCAAAAATGTTGAATCTGTCCTGCCATAATTAGAAGTGAACCATTTGCTAAAGAAAACTCTAGTTTATTTGTCTTATTATCTATTTGACGCAATAAAAAACGACGAGTAGCACCAAAATTAAGAGAAGCAATCAGAGGATTTTGACCTAATTCTTTTTCATTATCATTATGCCAACCCATCGAATCTTGTCCGTCTCTGTACCAATTTAGTAAAACACTATTAAACTTTGTCGCTGTTTTTTTTTCTGTTTTATCCAAATTATCAATTAATTTCTCAATTTTATTTTTGATAAATACTAATTTTTCATTCCAAGCATTTGGCTCTAATTTCAGACCTGAATAAGAATAAGCTGCATCTTTATCTCCATACCAAGCCGAAAAACGAGGAACAAAAAGCTCTTTTCCAAATATTTTAATTTGGTCGTGTGTCCAATTTATATTTTCAAAATTTATTTCTGCTAATTTTTCTTTCTCAAATTTTCTCCAGTCTGTTGTTTTCCAATTTAAGTTTTCTTTGTTTTCTAAAAAGTAACTCATTGCCTCATCACTCAAATTAGTATCAAAAAAATGTGGAACAAAAATCAGTTTACCGTTTGGAATGGTAATAATAAATAACTTTTCTTTTTTATTGAAAGAATACGAATAACCTTCTTTTTGAAGTAATTTGAAAGGTAGTTTGTCTTGAAATGATGATTGATTGAATAAATCCATAAATTATTACTTAAAATTAAAACAAGTACATTAAGATTATAGTAGAAACTAAATTATAGATTAATTTTTCAAAAAATCTTTACCTAAATTGTAGATTATTTCCTAAAATATAAAAATACACAAATACATGTCTTCAAAAGTTACTTTAGTGGGTGCTGGTTTAGTTGGTTCTTTACTCTCAATTTTTATGGCAAAGAAAGGACTTGAAGTAGAAGTTTTTGAACGTCGTCCAGATTATCGTAAAATAGGTGCTGTTGGTGGTCGTTCTATCAATTTAGCATTGAGTGAAAGAGGTTGGAGGGCTTTGAAAGAAGCAGGAATAGAACAAACCATCAAAGGTATTGCCCTTCCAATGCGTGGACGAATGATGCACGATACTGAAGGTAACCTTACTTTTCAGCCTTACGGAAAAGAAAATCAAGCTATTTATTCAGTTTCTAGAGCCATTTTGAATGAGGCGTTAATGGATGTAGCCGAAAAGCAGCATAACGTAAAATTTAATTTTAATCAGCGTTGTGAAGATGTTGATATAAAAGATACAAAGGCAACTTTTGAAAGTGAAGAAGAAGAAAGCAACGCCAAAAGTTATAAAAGACAAACTATAAAATCTGATATTATCATTGGTGCAGACGGTGCTTTTTCGGCTGTTCGTGGACATATGCAAAGAATGCCTCTTTTCAATTATACGCAACATTATTTACCTCACGGATACAAAGAACTTCATATTCCTGCCAACGAAGACGGAACACATAGATTAGCTCCTGATGCCTTGCATATTTGGCCTCGCCATAGTTTTATGTTGATTGCTCTTCCAAATACAGATGGAAGTTTTACGTGTACGCTATTTTTACCTTTTGAGAGCGACAAAGGAAGCAAGGAAGCCTTTGAAAGACTAAATACAGACAAAGAAATAATGAGCTTTTTCGAAACTCATTTTGCTGATACCATTCCACTTATGCCTACTCTTTTGGAAGATTTTAAGCAAAATCCTACTTCTTCTTTAGTAACTATTCGTTGTTCACCTTGGGCGTATGAAGGTAATGTTTGCTTGATTGGTGATGCTTCTCATGCAATTGTTCCTTTTTATGGACAGGGAATGAATTCGGGTTTTGAGGATTGTTTTTACTTCAATGAGTTTTTAGAAAAACAGCTTGAAAAAGACGGAAACAATAAAATAAACTGGAAGGAAATGTTTGAAGAGTTTCAGGCTGAACGCATTCCAAACGCTAATGCTATTGCAGATTTGGCGATTCAGAATTTTATAGAAATGCGTGATAGAGTAGCTGACCCAGAGTTTTTGCTTAGAAAGAAAATAGAAGCTAAATTATATGAAAAGTTTCCTAGCCGTTGGATTCCTCAATATACAATGGTTACTTTTAGCCATTTGCCTTATTCGTATGCGCTCAATACAGGAAAAAAACAAGAACAGATTATGAATGAAATTATGAAGAAAAAAGATATCGAAAATAATTGGAAAAGCTTGGATTGGGAGGGAATTGTAGAAAAACTACACGAAGAAGAGAATTAGTCAAGTAGAATCTTTTTTGAAAAATTCACATATAAAAAAGACTTTAACCGAAATAAATTCAGTTAAAGTCTTTTTTATAATTTCTATGTTTACTATTCTTCAATAGAATCAAAATCAAAGGTTTCTAAGAATTTAGTTGTAAAATCTCCTTCTTTGAATTTTGGATGATCCATTAATTTCAAGTGAAATGGAATTGTAGTTTTTATTCCTTCAATTACAAATTCTTGCAAAGCTCTTTTCATTCTTACGATAGCCTCTTCTCTAGTCTGTCCGACAGAAATAAGTTTTGCAATCATAGAATCATAATGAGGAGGAATTGTATAACCTGCATAGACATGCGAATCTACACGAATACCATGACCACCAGGAATATGCAAATGTGTAATCTTACCAGGGGAAGGGCGAAAACCTTTCGTTGGGTCTTCTGCATTTATTCTACACTCAATACTGAATGATTTTGGATAATAATTTCTACCCGAAAGAGGCATTCCTGCAGCGAGTTTTATCTGTTCTTTTACCAAATCAAAACTAGTAACTTCCTCTGTAATAGGGTGTTCTACTTGAATACGAGTATTCATTTCCATAAAATAGAAGTTTTTGTATTTATCTACCAAAAACTCTACTGTTCCTGCACCTTCATATTTAATGGTTTTTGCAATTGCTATGGCAGCATCTCCCATTTCATCACGTAATTCTTGTGTCATTATAGGAGAAGGTGTTTCTTCTACCAATTTTTGATGACGACGCTGAATAGAACAATCTCTTTCGGACAAATGACAAGCATCACCTTTTCCATCTCCAAAAATTTGTATTTCTACGTGTTTTGGTTCTACTACAAATTTCTCTAAATACATAGCACTATTTCCAAAGGCAGCTTCTGCTTCTTGAGTTGCAGAATCCCACGCTTTCTGAAATTCGGATTCATCATTAATAATACGCATTCCCTTTCCACCACCACCAGCAGTAGCTTTGATAATGACAGGATAGCCTACTTCTTTTGCATTTTTCATTCCTTGAGCAACTGATTCCAAAAGCCCATCAGAACCTGGAACAGTAGGAACACCAGCAGCTTTTACGGTTGCTTTTGCAGTTGCTTTATCTCCCATTTGGTTTATCATTTCTGCACTTGCACCAATAAATTTTATATCATGTTCGGCACAAATAGCAGAAAATTCAGCATTTTCAGACAAGAAACCATAACCAGGATGAATGGCATCTGCATTTGTAATTTCGGCAGCAGCAATAATATGAGGGATTTTGAGATATGAATCTCTACTTGGAGCAGCACCAATACAAACAGCTTCATCAGCAAAACGAACATGCAAACTATCTTTATCAGCAAGAGAATAAACGGCAACCGTTTTGATTCCTAATTCTTTACAAGTTCTAATGATGCGAAGGGCAATTTCTCCTCTATTGGCAATTAATATTTTGTTAAAAAGTTTCACGCTTTAATCAGTTATCCTAATCAGCTATCAGTTACCAGTTATCAGTTACCAGCTAAATACAAATTTTGATTTAGTCGGTTTTGATAAAACAATAACTATTAACTAAAACAGTGTGTGAATGAAAAAATTAAATTGAGTAAATAATGATTAGTTTTTAGTGATAAGTTACTACTAATACAGATGTATTTTCATTCGTTAATCACTAATAATTAATCACTAATAATTAATTCGGTTCGATTAAGAATAAAGGTTGGTCGTATTCTACTGGAGTAGCATTTTCTACCAAAACTTTCACAACTTTACCTGAAACATCAGATTCAATTTCATTAAATAATTTCATTGCTTCGATAATACAAATCGTTTCGCCTTCTTTGATAGAATCACCTACACTTACAAAAGGAGGAGTTTCTGGATTAGCAGAACGATAAAAAGTGCCTATCATTGGAGACTTGACAGTAATATAATTTCCTGTGTCTGCTGGTTGTACAGTTTCTTCTTTTTTAGTTTCTGCTTGTGGCGTAGTTGTAGGAGCTTGTTGTTGTGCAACGGGTTGTTGAATAGGCGCAACTTGCTGTGTATATTGCTGAACAGGTTGTGCAGAAACGGTATGAGCTGCACTTCTCTTTACACTAACTTTAAATTTGTCTGTTTCTATATTTACCTCTTCAAGTCCTGTTTTGTTAATAAATTCGATAAGTTCTTGAAGTTCTTTTGGTTTCATGCTCATAAAATATGGCTTTTAGTGTGAGTAAAATCGTGTTAGGTCAGAATGAATACTTTATCTATTCATTTTTTGTTTAATGTCCTAAAAATAGAAATAAAAAACGGTTTTTGAGAAGTATCTATCAAAATACTTTCAAAAACCATTTATTTAAACTTTTAATTTTCTTATTTATTGCGAATACGTTCCATATAAGAACGTTCTGCTGTGTTTATCTTTATTAAGTCTCCTTCATTGATAAACAAAGGAACTTGAATTTCTGCTCCTGTTTCCAAAGTAGCTGGTTTTGTAGCATTGGTGGCTGTATCGCCTTTTACTCCTGGTTCGCTGTAAGTAACCAAAAGCTCAACATACCCTGGTACGTCGCATGTCAAAATCTCTTCTGTTTCTGCGTGTACCATCATTTCTACAATCATTCCCTCCTTTAAAAACTCTGAACGCTCTACTGCATCAGCAGGTACAAAAGTTTGTTCGTAAGTATCTCTATGCATAAAATGAAAGCTATTTTCATCTTTATACAAGTATTGATACGGACGACGCTCTACACGAACAGTCGTTATTTTGTGTCCTGCCGAAAATGTATTATCAAGTACACGCCCTGTAACTACATTTCTCATTTTGGTACGTACAAATGCAGGTCCTTTCCCTGGTTTTACGTGTAAAAACTCGGTTATTATATAGATTCCATTATTGTATTCAATACAAAGACCGTTTTTAATGTCTGAAGTACTTGCCATATTTTTTTTAGAATAACTCTCCTTAATTCTATTGCTTAGATAAAAAGAAGATATAAAAGACAAACTGAAAATTTATAAAGTGCAAAATTAAGAAAAGTAGTTGAGAGTTTGGTAATTATGAGATAAAAAGTCCTCTCAAATACAGAAAAAATCCATTAGAAAGATAAATTCCCAATGGATTCTTTATAAAAAAACGTATTTATACTTGAGAAATAAATTTTTTGAGCTTTTTCTATTCTATCTAATCTCGTAAAAGAAATTATTCCTTTACTTCATTTCCTCATCTTCTTGCCCATCATTACTTCTAAAATCATAGACTTTTTTAGCTCCATAAGCTGCCCCTGCTGCTAAAAGAAGTGAAAGACCACCATCTATCGGTGCAGTTAGTGCGCCAGGAGGATCAACTGGAAAACCTCCTCCTTGCCCAAAGGCAAAGTCTATAATGAAAAAGGAAATCAGAAATACTATTATTTTTTTGAACATACTGAATATATTTTGATGTAGATAATTTCTTTTTAGTAATAAATAGCCGTATCAATTATATTGAATACGGCTATTTTATAAAAATATTGCTTTTTTATTCTTTTACAATACGAACTGTCATTGTTTTGTCAGCATCAGAAACTTGAAGCAAATACAAACCAGAAGCGTGTTTTTCTAGGTCTACTGTACCTTCCAAGAATGCACCTTCTTTTGATTGCTCTGATTCAAAGATTGCTCTTCCTGTTGCATCAAACAAACGAATCGTATAAGTTCCCTCTCTGTTTGTTTTCAAACTATATGAAAAGCTGTTTGATGTTGGATTAGGATAAACCATCAACTTTTCATTTTCAAAGAAATCTTGACTTGCATCTGTTTTGAATAAAAGAACAAAACGCTTGATTTCATAACCTTTCTTAGCTTCAAACTTATAATCACCTTCTGCTTTCAAATTGTGAAGTGAATCAGTCAAAGAATCATACAAATAAAGTTCGTGTTTTGAATGGAAATATTTCATCGAACGAAGCGTAATTTCATAGTCTCCACCTTTCAAAATATTCATGGCTAAAGGTAGTGTTTGATTTTCTTTGAAACTTCCCAAACCATTGATTGCAAAATATTCAGTGTCCTCTGCATCTTCGTTGTATGAATACAAAGTAGATAATTTGCTATTGAACTTATGAATTTTGGCTGCATCATACTTTCCATCAAAATTAGCAGTTGCTCCGTTTTGAAAGTAAATAGTTGTTTCATCCAAAGTATTGTTTCCTTGTAATGCAACTCGTACTAAACCTTCTTTTGTATTTTGTGTTTCGGTAGTTTTGTAGAAACGAGTATCTGTATCCAAACGAACAGTATTATTCATATTAACTGTTCCTCCAGCTACTGTTCTGACAAAAAAGCCTTGCATAGAAGCAATTTCTTTTTTACCTCCATTATTTACAACACCTGTTCCTGCTACATATTCTGCAAAACGTCCGTCGTATTGACTGGTTGGAATTTCTAAATAAAGTGCATTTTCTACACCTATCGAAGCTGCATGAACGTTATCCCAATCAATCGGAGAAGGATAGGGATTACCGACCAAATTATAACCATCGGCTGCGTTTCCACTAGAATTAGTAACAGCAAGAGAAATATCTCCATTATTGAGTGTTCCGTTTAGGTCAATTGTTGTTCCCGTGGCGATATTGGCTTGATAGCCTTTTGCTACTTCCAAATTAGGAGTTGTTGGAACTTTATAGTTAGAAATAAAGTCATTGTAATAAGCACTTGTATTAGCTCTCCCATTTGTTTCATCATAATGAAAAAAGGTAGGGAAAGGACGAACAAAAGCTGGTTCTGGAGCTGTGTTGTAAGCTGTTGTCAGAACTAATCCCATATCATCTCCAAACTGTGAAACGGTAGCATTAGAAAAAGGAGAAGAAAACAAATGATAGCCCAAACCATCCGTGCCACCTACGTCTGAAACAGCAGGTAAATAGCGTTCCATAATAACTGTTCCAACGATGGTATTGGTTGTAGAACCATTTATGAGTAAAGCTGTTTCATCTGTTGTCGAACGAAGAGCAAAATTTTGTCCTGTATTGACAGTCATTTGTGCTGTTCCTTCCATTTCTAAGACTTTATTTATGCTCATATAGCCATCAATAATAAGACTAATTCCTGTATTTACTTTTATACCATCAATATTAATATCAGTATAATCTGTAAAAGCAGTAGGAGAAGTAAACGTTAGGTTTTTATCAACAACTACATTTTCATCATAAAGTCTAGCAGATGTTGGTTGAATCGTTTGACCTGCTACAGCTGCGTCTATGGCTGCTTGTATAGAAGGGTAATTAATACCTGTTTCTACTAAAAGTATATCGCCAGAAGAAGTATTTTCTCCCTGTACTACAAAATCATAAATGGCTTCATCACAATCGTTATTATTTATTGTAATGGTTGCGGTACTTGTTCCCGTCGAAGTAGCTGTAAAATTAACATCAAAAGTGGCTGTTCCACCTGCTGTAACAGTAGTTGGCACAGAACTTACTGTAAAATCAGTTGTATTATTTGAAGTGATTGAAGAAATATCTAAATCTTCTATGCCTGTATTTTCGATGGTGTAAGTTATTGTTCTAGCAATAGCTGTGTTTCCAAAATCTGTATCATCAGCCAAACTAGGTGTAACATCTCCATCAATAATAGAAACTGCATTTCCTAAAACACCAATTTCTCTAGCACCAGTTACAGTAACAGTTTGAATTGCTGTTGCTATGTTGCTATTCCCATCAGTTGCAGTCCAAGTTACTGTTGTAACTCCAATAGGAAAAGTAGCAGGAGCATCATTGGTAAAGGTAGGTGTTCCACAATTATCACTTCCTGTTGGAGTTCCTAAAGTTACTCCAGAAGCTGTACAAAGTCCTGCATCTGTATTAACTGTTACATTGCTCGGTGCTGTAATCGTTGGGTCAGTGTTATCTGTACTTGAATTAATGTTTCTGTTTATAGAGGCAGTACAACCATTACCACTTGCATCTGTTACCCAAAGAGTATAATTACCTGCCACGCTATTAGTGATATTTTGCGTAGTTGCTCCAGTATTCCACAAAAAAGAATAAGGAGGTGTTCCACCACTAACATCAAGACTAATACCACCACTATTAGTATTACAAGTAGCATCCGTTACGACTACATTAGTAATTCGTACTGCATCTAGTGCTGTAAAAGCATTCGTTTCTGTAAAAGTACAGCTTGCATCAGCCGAAAACACAGCTATAACATCTACTGAATTTCCGTCAGGTGTAAGTCCTGTAAGGGTTACGGTTTGAGGACTTGTGCCGATTGAAAAACTCTGTCCATTGACAACTAAATCCCCACTTGCTGGAGGATTAGAGTAAGTTACTGTTATGTCTTGAGCATATTCATACGTTCCATTTATTGGGTCTCCTCCTATACAATTTGTTTGAGTTCCTGCACTAATCGCTGTGATAGCACAAGGCGCAAAATCATTATCTGTAATTACAATACTTTGTGTTGTGCTTACTCCTAAAGTAGCACAAGAAGAGGGAGAAGAGATAGTTAGTATAGCCGTTTCTGTTCCTTCTATAAGAGCATCATCTACCACAGTAAAAGTTACTGCTCCAGTAGTTTGCCCATTTAAAATAGTTATTGTAGAGTTACTAATTGTATAATCTCCTGTTGTAATATCTGTTCCACTCACAACTAAATTTACTGACTGGTCTCCCGAAACAGCTTGTGATGCTGTTGCTGTAACTGTTATGGAAGTCGCAGCAGCTTCTGTGCCCGAATTTGAGCTTACAGAAAGGTTGATTGTAGGACGAGTATTAATAGTAAGAGAGGCAGATTGATTACTATTTACACTTGGATTTGAAGAAACTACACGAACTCTATAAGCTGTTGCTGTCGTTGCACCTGCTGGAATAGTCAATATAATTGGACTTGTTCCTGTTTGAGTAGCTATTGGTGTACCAAAATTACCTGCTGCATTTGATAATTGTGCTGTAAAAGTATTACCTCCATTAAAACTTCCTGTTGTATTGAAAGGAACACTAATTGTTTCTCCTGCACAATATGTAGTTGGGTTTATTGTTCCTAAAGTAATTGTTGGGGCATTTACCGTAACAGTTATAGTATTAAATGTACGAGTACAACCACTTCTTGTAGCAACAACTCTAAAATCATTGCTTGTTGTAAGTGTTTGAGTAAGTAATTGAATTGTTCCTCCATTTCCTGTAACTGGACTTCCTACATTTGCATTTCCATTTGATACGTCTTGTAATTGATAACTTACGCCTGTTTCTGAATTTGGAACTTCAATATTTGTAGTATTTCCACTTATGATAGTTGCAGGATTTGCTACAATCGTTCTATCTAATGGAAGTGCATTAATCGTAAGTGCAACTGATTGATTACTATTTACACTTGGATTTGAAGAAACTACACGAACTCTATAAGCTGTTGCTGTCGTTGCACCTGCTGGAATTGTCAATGTAATTGGACTTGTTCCTGTTTGAGTAGCTATTGGTGTACCAAAATTACCTGCTGCATTTGATAATTGTGCTGTAAAAGTATTACCTCCATTAAAACTTCCTGTTGTATTGAAAGGAACACTAATTGTTTCTCCTGCACAATACGTAGTTGGGTTTATTGTTCCTAAAGCGATTGTAGGTGCAGCTGTTACACTAACAGTTATATCTTCACTTATTATTGTAAGTCCTGTAACTAATGTATTTGTTACTCTACACGTATAAGTTCCTGCATCTCCAACTACAAGACTAGGAATCGTATAAGTTGCACTCGTTGCTCCACCTATTGGAGTAGCTCCTTTATACCATTGATACTGATTATTTGCGCCTGTAATAGTACCATCCATAGTTATGCTTTCTCCTACATTATTATTGTAAGTATCTTGTGGTACTTGGTATATAGCTTGTGGAGAATAATTGAAAGTTGCAGGATTTGGATTTGTTCTAGTCGCTTCTAAAGGAGCAAATTGAAGGTTGTTATTACCTACATCTAACCTATTCAACCCTGTAGAATTGCTAAGGTTAGGATAATTTGTAAATTGATTACTACTCAAAAATAATCCTTCAAGGTTACTAAGGTTATTTAATAACGGAATTACTCCCGTCAAATTATTATCTTGTAATTCTATTCTAGTTAAGTTAGATAGATTATTAATTTGGGAAGGTACTGTCCCTGTTAGATTATTATCTCCTACAATAAATCTTTGCAGACTAGTCATAGTACCAATTTGTGTAGGGATACTTCCACTTAATAGATTGCCATAAAGGTCTAACTCTGTTAAATTTGTTAAGTTGCCGATGGAAGTAGGAATATTTCCAGTAATCTGATTAAAACTAAGCACTAACTCTATAAGGTTAGTTAAATTACCTATTTGAGTAGGCAAAGTTCCACTAATTTGATTAGGATTAGCTGCTGCAATAGTATTGAGCCTCAGAACTTGTAGAGCTGTCAAATCACCAATTTGAGTAGGAATAGAACCTACTAAGTTATTATTAGTAAGGTTAAGTTGTGTTACTCTACCTCCTACCACAGTAACTCCATGCCAAGAGTTATCTACTGTATTACTAGCAGGAGTTTGAGAAGTATTCCAATTGGTGTTATTTGTCCAACTATTTCCGTTAGTAGAGTTATATAAAGCTACTAAAGCATTATAATCTGCAATAGAGACTTGTGCAGAGGAGGTTTGAATTTGGAAAACCCCAAACAAAAGAGAAAAGAGAAAAAGGAAGTGAATATTTTTCATTTAAAGTTAAAATTTAGTGAATGATTTGAAGCAGTCTTGCGATTAAGTAACAATGAATGTACGAAGAATGGTAGATATTGTACTAAAATAAGATGTTGATTTTTTGTTGATTCTTCTCAAAAAGTAAAATTTTACTCAAAAACCCTTACAAAGTTATATAAATACCTTGTTAAGTTTAATAAAAAATTAGTTTGTATAAATTTTTCTATTGAGAATTTGACTCATTACAATCAGTATTTTCACAAAAACAACAACACTATACAAATATTCTACTTGAAAAAAAGCCTTTGTTTCTCTACCTTTATATTTTTACTAATCTAAATCTAATTACATGTCTATTTCCATAAAAAAACTTACTCCTACTTCTACTTTTGATAACTCATTAATTGAAACTATCAATGAATTTCTTTTCAAACATTTAGAGCAATATGGCGATCCAAAAGCTGACATCAGAAAGGCTATGGAATATTCACTTTCAGAAGAAAAAGGCAAAGGTGGCTATATTTTTTATGCGATAGAAAATGAAGGAGAGAATGAAAAAATTGTTGGTGCAACGGTCATCAATGAAACAGGAATGAAAGATTATATTCCAGAAAACATCTTAGTTTATATTGCCGTTGATGGTTCTCAACGAGGAAAAGGAATTGGTAAGAAAATTATGGAAGAAGCATTAAACGAGGTAAACGGTTCAGTCGCACTACACGTAGAACCAGACAATCCTGCCAAGAAACTCTATGAAAGACTCGGTTTTACAAATAAATATTTAGAAATGCGTTGGAAGAAATAGGGAACTAGGAGATAGGAATTGGGAACTAGGAAATGAAAAATTCATAATTACGTTTTGATTCTCTTGATTTCTCTCCTTATTCTCTGTGTTCTCTGTAACTCTGTGTTTAAACTGTATTCTTTATCATGAAAAAAACTCGTCAAAGCCTTCATAAAATAGCCGAACTTTCTAATCAAGAATATAAAACTGCCCAGTTTGTAGTTGATTTTCTCGCAACCTGCAATCCTACTTCTATTCATCAAAATATAGGAAATACAGGAATTATAGCTATTTGGGAAAGTAAGAATTTTGATTCAACTAAACACAAAACGATTGCTTTTCGTGCCGAATTAGATGCTTTACCTATTCCAGAACTGAATGATTTTGAATATAAATCAATTCATAATGGCGTTTCGCATAAATGTGGACACGACGGACACATGACAATTTTGCTCGGTGTTGCTAATTATTTGAAAGAGAATTTTGATAAAATAAATCAAGAAAGTAATAAAAGAATAATCTTACTTTTTCAACCTGCCGAAGAAACAGGAGAAGGAGCTTTACAAATGCTTGAAGATGAAAAAATGAAAGCTCTTGACTTAAAAATTGATTATTTTTTTGCGCTTCATAATATTCCTTCTTACGAAAAAAATCTGATTGTTTGTAGAGAAAACACCTTTGCAGCAGCTTCTACTGGAATAATTGTAGAATTTGAAGGGCTTACCTCTCACGCTGCCGAGCCACAAAATGGAAAAAATCCTGCCTTAGCACTTAGTCAGCTCACTACTTTTCTTTATTTTTTATCAGAAAAAGTTATAGAACAAAAAGAAAATAAAGATTTTGTGTTAGTAACGGTTGTAGATGCTATTTTGGGAGAAACATCAAGAAAAAGTCTTAGTGAAATTGCTTTTGGTGTTTCTCCTGCAAAGGCACGAGTTTGTGCTACTTTGCGAAGTTATTTAGATGAAGATTTAGAGTTATTATCTAAAAAAACAGAACAAAAAGCACAAGAATTAGCTAAAAAATATGATTTAAAACTCAAAATTAGCTATTCAGAAAAATTTGCAGCCACTACAAACACCAAAAAAAGTATAGAGTTAATCCAAAAAGTAGCTAAAAAACTAGGTTTAGAGTATCAAAATAAAGAAAAACCGTTTAGCTGGTCGGAAGATTTTGGGCAATTTACTAATCGTTTTGAGGGTGCAATGTTTGGTTTAGGTTCAGGAAAAAATACGCCAGAACTTCATCATTCTGATTATGACTTTCCTGATGAAATTACACAAACTGGAATAAATATGTTTGTCAGTTTGATAGAAGAAATAGAATAGTTTTTGTAATAATTGACATTTTAAAACATATTCAGTTTTATTTCATAATTTCGCTTCTTAAAATTAAATAGTCTAAAGATTGATATGAAAAACCCTGTTCTTCGCTTCGTAATTTTGTTTGTGGTTATTTATGGAAGTTGGTATTTGCTATATGAGCTTTGGTTAGCAGAAAATACACCTGTTGATAGGATATTGATGACATGGGTAGGGCAAAGCAGTGCAAAATTACTAAATTGGTTAGGTTTTGAAGCCTCTTATCAAGCACTTGCCCATACTGTTTACCTCAAATCTATGGCTTGTGTTTCTGTAGGCGCACCTTGTAATGGACTTGCACTTTTTGCGCTTTTTGCTTCTTTTATTGTAGCAACTCCCGTTTCTATCAAACCCAAACTTTTGTTTATTCCTTTGGGTATTATCGTTATTTTTCTACTCAATGTGATTCGTATTGCAGCTCTTACTCTAAATTTCAAATATTACCCTGAAACTGTAGATATTAATCATCATTATGTATTTGCTTTTTTTGTCTATGGCGTTACTTTTTGGATATGGATTATTTGGGTAAATAAGTTTATGATTCCTAGCTTGAAAAAAAAACAAGTCTAAGTTAATTACACTTGACTTGTGGATGATTACATACTACTAAATCTTAGAGAAAAAATAAGTTTACAGAAAAAAATATGTATCTTTAGATAAATCAACTTTTTAGACTTTTATTTTTGAACCTAAATTTACTTATTATGAATTGGTTAGTATGGATTATTTTTGGACTTATTGCAGGGGCTATTGCAAAATTTATTATGCCTGGTAAAGACCCTGGTGGTTTTATCGTTACCATTATTATCGGTATCGTTGGTGCTGTGGTAGGTGGTTACTTAGGAACAATGTTTTTGGGCATTGGCGTAACTGGATTCAACCTTCCAAGTATGGGAGTTGCTATTGGTGGTTCGTTATTACTTCTTTTTCTTTATCGTTTAATTAAGAAATAATTGCTCCATTCAAAACACATAGCCTTCCAACTCAATTTAAAACTGATTTGAAAGGCTTTTTTTAGGTCTTAGATTAGTTGCTAATATAAACCATTTCTCCATCTACATACGTTTGCAATACATGTGTATTACGCAAAAGACGATTATCCGTATTCATAATATCTGTATCAATTAGAATAAAGTCAGCAAATTTTCCAGCTTCAATACTTCCTTTTTCATTTTCCTCAAAAGCTGCATAAGCTGACCAAATTGTCATTGCTTTTAGAGCAACCTCACGAGTTACGGCATTTTCCATCTGAAAGCCTTCTTTCGGATTTCCCAAACCATCTTGCCTTGCAACGGCTGCATGAAAAGTAGCAAAAGGATTAACTGCTTCTATTGGAAAATCAGTTCCGAAGGCAATCATATCATTTTGTTCGTAAAGCTCACGATAAGTATATGCATGAGCCATTCGGACTCTTCCTAAACGAGTTTCTACCCAAGGCATATCCGAAATAGCGTGAGTAGGCTGTACAGAGGGAATAATTTTGAATTTTTTGAATTTCTCTAAATCATCGTGATGAACAACTTGAGCATGTTCTATTCGCCAACGCAAATCTTTGTTTTTGTTCTCTTCTGAACCCAAAAACTCTCCGTATAAATCTAAGAATATACGGTTGGCAGAATCTCCAATACAATGAGTATTTACTTGAAAACCTTTATCAGCAAATTTTTTGATAAGCTGACGATATTCATCTGTACTCCTCCACATTGCACCATAAGCTGATGCACTATCCGAATAAGATTCTAACATAGCTGCACCGTACGAACCCAACGTACCATCAGCAAATAGTTTCAAAGCTCCTGCATGAAGACGGTCAGTTTTGATTGTTCCTTTTTCTAAAAAATAATCTTGATTTTCTTCTGTTGGGTCAATCATCGTATAGATACGCAACTTCAAAGATTCTTCTCGGTGCATACTATCCAAAAGCTCAAACATTTCTTTATCCATAAGTGCATCTCCTACCGAAGTTACGCCATTCTGAAAACAGACTTTTTCTGCTCCTTGAAATGCTCTTTTCATTTCTTCCTCTGTTGTTTGAGGCATTTTTTCAGTAGCTAGATTAATAGCCGTTTCATACAAAAGACCATTCAAACCTTTGAGTCCTTTTTCCTTGTTTTCTTTTCCTTTTTCGCCTTTGTCTTCATAAACTCCTAATGTACCTCCTTTGGGCATTTTGGAATATTGATTGATACGAGCTTCTGATAATGCTTTTTGATTAACTAAAGCCACATGTTCGTCTATTCGCTTCAAAAAAACAGGAATATCTGGAAAGGCTTCATCTAATGCTTCTTTTGTTGGAAGAATAGCAGGATTCCAATTATTCTGATTCCAACCATAGCCCTTTATCCATTTTTTATCTGGGTTTGCTTCTCTATATTGTTTCAAAATTGTGATTACCTCATCAAACGATTTAGCTTCACTTACGTTGGCTTCTTCTAATTTTTGTCCTAGCCAATACAGATGGGCATGTGCATCAATAATTCCAGGTAAAATATACTGTTTTTGGGCATCGACAATTCTTGCACTCGTATATTTTTTCAAAATATCTTTACTTTTTCCTACTTCTACAAATTTTCCATCAAGAATAGCAAAGGCTTCTTTTTGTGAAAAATCTTTATCAACAGTATAAACTCTTGCATTATGGACAATCAAATCAACAGCTTCTTTAGAAGAACAAGACGAAAGTGTACTAGACATAACTAATAAAAGGGCTAAAACGAGAAAATTAGAAAAAATAAAAGTATAGAAACAAGAAGACAAATAAAGTAAATATGGTTTCATAGTTAAATTTGTCAGTATAAATAAAATCAGAAATAAAGTTAGAAACTACAAAATTGAAATTGCTTAGGCAAAATTGAATATCAAAATTAGCTAATTTAAACTATTTCTCTTTCTTTTTTCGAAAGAAATACCAAAACACCGATTTAGCAAAAGGTGTATCTTTTCCTTACAAAATTTGCTTATACTTCCTACTTTATTTTTACCTTTGTAGTATGGAAAATACAGAAAATAATACAGAACACGGAGAAGAAAACTCTACTTCGCTTTACCTCGTTCCGACACCTATCGGAAACTTGGCAGATATTACACTCAGAGCCTTAGAAACACTCAAAAAAGTAGATTTGATATTAGCAGAAGATACACGCAAAACAGGTGTTTTGTTAAAACACTATGAAATAAAACAACCTTTACAAAGCTATCACGCTCACAATGAACATCATACTGTTCAGAAGTGGGTAGAGCAAATGCAGCAAGGAAGTGTTTTTGCACTCGTTTCTGATGCTGGAACACCTGCCATTTCTGACCCTGGTTTTTTACTAGTACGTGAAGCCTTAAAAGCAAATTTAGAAATAGAATGCTTGACTGGTGCAACAGCTTTTGTTCCTGCCCTTGTAAAATCAGGATTACCTAGCGAACGTTTTTGTTTTGAAGGATTTTTACCACACAAAAAAGGTAGGAAAACACATTTGGAAGCCTTAGCAGAAGAAAAACGAACTTTTATTTTATACGAATCTCCTCACCGACTTATCAAAACACTTACACAACTTGCCGAAGTTTGTGGAAATGATAGAAACGCATCTGTTTCTCGTGAGCTTACAAAAGTCTATGAAGAAACCAAAAATGGAACTTTAGAAGAAATAATAGATTATTTTTCAAATGATGGAAAGGTAAAAGGAGAGTTTGTAATTGTGGTGGAAGGAAAAACAAAAATAGCGAAATCAGTTAGTAGTAAACGGTAATCAGTTACCAGATTAATTTCAAAATACTTTTATTCCTTAATCCATTCAAAAATGCAAAATTTACTTTTTGATTATCTTTCCAAATACATTGCTATTTCAGAAGAAGAAAAAAAGGCAATTACTGACTTAGATATGTTTAGGAATTATGAAAAAGGAACTATTTTATTAGAAACTGGACAATCTTCAGAGAAAGGATATTTTGTTATAAAAGGTTGCCTAAGAACGTATTATATAATTGAGGGGGAAGAAAAAACGACTAATTTCTATACAGAATTAGAATCTCTTGCGCCTGTTTGTAGTATCACTAAAAAACCGTCTGAATATTCTGTTTCTTGTGTAGAAGATTCTATTATTATGGTTTCAGACCCAAGTATGGAAGAGGTTATTTTTGAGAAGTTTCCACGTTTCGAAACGCTTTGTAGGGTTTTATCAGAAGAATTATTAGTAAATCATCAAACTACTTTTGATAATTTTAAAATCTCTTCGCCAGAACAGCGTTATCTCAACTTGATGAAAAATAGACCTGACCTTTTACAACGAGTACCACAATATCAACTAGCGAGTTATTTGGGAATTAAGCCTCAATCTTTGAGTCGTTTGCGTAGTAGATTAGCAGAAAAAGGAAAATAAATACGCTTTTTTTCTGAATTTGAGTTTTTTATTAACTTTAGTGAACGAGATAAAGCATAGCACCAACTTATTTTTGTGTATTCATTTTATAGAACTCTAAACAAAAATAACGTTATGAAACTCAAACTACTTTTATTAATAGCTTTTCTTGTTGCTCTACTTTTTACTTTTTCTATCCAAACAGCAAATGCTCAAACTGATTCTACCTATAAAAAACACTTTATAGGAAGCACTTTTTTTATGTTAGGAAATCTTCTCCCTGAAAATAAACCTGATTTTGTTCAACTAAATTTAGGTTATAGAATAAATCCGAAAAATGTAATTTCAGTAGAGTTTAAAACATGGAAATATGAATGGTCATTGGGTATTCCGTATGGAAAATCATACGAAGCACCTGAAGAGAAGTTTCCAGGGTATATTAGAGAGTATGGTGTTGCAGTTGCTTATCAGCATTTTTGGTGGAAAGGGTTGTATAATGCTGTTCATGCTATGAATGCTCATCAAACTTTTGTAGATGAAGAGGGTAAAAAAATAAAAAATGGGTATCAATTATTTATGACCTATCGTTTGGGTTATCAATTCAAATTCTTTAAAAATCGCTTTTTTCTTGAACCTTCTATTGCAATTACTCACCGTCCTTTCCATACTAAGATGCCAGAATCGTTTAAAGTTTGGGACGATAAATGGTCAAAATTCTTTTTTGGAGAACCAGGGTTACATTTTGGGTTTAATTTTTAGTTAGAAATAGAAAATTCTGTAAAATAAAAAAATGTTTGCCTATATTTTTAAAGGAATATAGTCAAACATTTATGCTTTGTAATTATAAAAGAATAATAAAGTATCTTTGATTAATTCTAACCGAATTCTATATGATAAATCTAATCTAATAAATTCATGCAAAAATACATTCTATCATTAATTATCATTCTATTTTCTCAATTTATTATTTTTCAATCTTCTGCACAAGACAAAAAAGTATTTCCTTTTGGTGTCATTGAAGAAATTGATTCAAAAGCATTAAACGAAAAAAGAACACTCAATATTTATCTTCCACAAGGTTACAATCCAGATTCGGCAGCCGTTTATCCAGTTATTTATGTGCTTGATGGTTCTCAATATGAAGATTTTCCACATATTGCAGGGTTAGCGCAGTTTATGAATATGTATGAAATTTTGCCTAAATCTATTGTAGTCGGAATTTCGAATTTAGGAAAATCAAGATATAGAGATTTTACATATCCAAGTGATGACAAACAGGATTTGAAGGCAATTCCGAATAATGGAGGCTCTGAAAAGTTTATGGCGTATATAGAAAATGAGGTAATTCCTTTGATAGAAAAAAACTATAAAACTGATTCTCACAAAACCATTATTGGGCAATCTTTGGGAGGACTTTTGGCAACAGAAATTCTATTCAAGAAATCCCATTTATTTGATGATTATGTCATTGTAAGTCCATCGCTTTGGTGGGACAATCAAAAAATGGTGCGAAAAGCTAATGATTTCTTAGAGAATTTATCAAAAAACATTGCTGAAACTAAAGTAGAAAATACAGATTATAAAAAACGAATTTTTGTTTCTTTAGGCGAAGAACATCCAGTTATGCACAAAGTAGCTGATAAATTAGTTGATTCAATCAAAAAACTAGAAGAAACTAAGAACGGAACAATTACTCTTTTTTATGAACCTATTTTAGACCAAAACCACGCTACTATTTTACATTTAGCTGTCTATAAAGCCTTTGAGAAATTTCATAAGAAAGATGAAGAGAAAAAATAATTATATAAAAAAAGGACTTTCAAATTAGCTTTGAAAGTCCTTTTTTTTGATTTTACCCATATTTTTTTTGTACACAATCATAAAAATCAAATTCATAAGAGCTTTGTAATAATACAATTATCCATTATTTAACCTCCAATTTTCCAAAAAAGTACGTGTTTTGTTGGGAAAGTAAAGAAAGCTAAAAGGCAAACGATTGCCATGTTTTGCTCTGAACTCTTGTAATGTACTTCCACGAGGAGGGAAAATACAAACATCATAATTCCTTTTAAAGCTAAGAGCAAACTGTTCGAATTCATACTCTGTCATTCCTTTGAAAAGCTTATCTTTCTCTATACTTAGTATTTTTCCTTGAGAGTTGGTAATAATATGAAAATAAAAACGATGATTACTTGCTTTATCTTGCTCACATAAATCATCATACCATTCTTTACTAAAGGTTTCTATCAGACAAAGTTCTATTTTTTGATAATTTTCTACAATACAGTCTCTGTCTTTTACAGGAATTGAACTCAAGAACATTTCGTTTTCTACTACTTTTGATTCTAAATGATAAAAATTGAAAGAGGACAAAATAAGATATAGCAGTGGAAGCAAAAAGAGTAAATTTTTATCTTTCATAAAGTTGATTAATTGTGTGAATAGGATATTTTCTATTATAATCTACTAAAATCAATCCATAATTCTACGAATTGCTTATAAGGTTTTGAAAAAATGAATTATCAACATTTTATCAATATACTAAATTATCAGATTCTTTACTAAAGAGAGAAAGTGAAAATTATTAGACACAAAAAAACCAAGACTTAATATTAATAAATCTTGGTTTTGAATTATTTCTTGACTGAAAAAACCTTTCTTAGTTTACACTAGAATTTACTTTCTTTTTAGCATCGTTTGCTAAAGCTGTAGCTTTTTCCTTTCCCTCTTGGAATTTAGTTTTTGCTACTTCAGTATTTTTATTGATAATTTCTTGAGCTTCGTTAGCTAACTTCTTACCTTTCGCTTCTGCGTTAGCAACGACTCTTTTGGTCTCTCCAGAAATACGTTCACGAGTATCAGAACCTTTTGCTGGAGCAAGTAAAATACCAACAGTTGCACCAATAGCCGCACCTGCTACAAACAAAAGAGTGTTAGTAGCTGCATTTGAACTACTATCATTATCTGTATATTTTTCTTTCTGATTGCCATAAAATGTTTTGATTCCACCATATGCTGCAAGAGCTAAAGGAATAAATTTCTCTACACTATCAGATAAAGTTTCTTTTGCGTACTCTGCTTTTTCTCTGGCAAAATCTTGTGCATCGTGAGCTAAATGTTTTGCATCGCTTTTAAGAGCATCAAAATCTATATCATTAACTTTATCTTGTACTCTACTTTGAGCGTTTTTTATGTTTTCTTGAAATTTCATAGGAATTGTAAAAATTATAAGTTTAAAAAAATGAAGCAATATTAAAAAATGACTTTTTTGTTTGTTGATAAATTTGAAGAAGACCAACTCTGTAAAGTCATTGCTTATATAATTAACGATAATTACTAAAAAAGGTTTGAGAAAATTTAAAATAACTAATTTGTTTTCTCATAAATTTTAAAGAATTAATAACTAATTATGAAGCAATCTAATTACGTAAAAAGTCAGAAATAGGTTGTACAAAACGGTCGATATTTCCTGCACCAATTGTCAATAAAATTTCTACTTCATTTTTATTGATTTTATTTTCAATACAACTAAGTAGTTCATTATCAGAGAGTAGCGTTTTATTCTTAGCTTTAGTCTTCTGTAAAATAATATCTGAAGTAATTCCTTCAATTGGTAATTCTCTTGCTGGATAAATATTGAGCAAAATCAGTTCATCATTTGGACTCTCTAAGCTCAAACTCTGAGCAAACTCTTCTTGAAAATCTCGTGTTCTTGAGAATAAATGAGGCTGAAAAATAGCAGTTATTTTTTTATTCGGGTATAAATGTTTGATAGAAGAAAACAAAGCCGAAATTTCAGTTGGGTGATGGGCATAATCATCAATATAAGTAATTTTCTCACTTCTAAAGACATACTCAAAACGCCTTTTGACACCCTTAAAACTTGCCACAGCATTTTTAATACTCTCTTCTGAAATCTCTAGTTTTCTAGCAACAGCAATGGCAGCACACATATTTTCTACATTATGAAACCCTGGCATAAAGAGTTGTAGATTATTTATATGTTCATTTTTTAGTGTATCTAAAAAATCAAAACGACAAGAATCTTTTTGTTTTTCATCTAAACGAATATTTGTAGCATAAATCTGTGTTTTTTTATCATTGTTTTGAAGTGAACTATAATTTATCAATTCTATATTTTCATTTTTGGTAATAGAATCTTTGACCGAATCGGCTATTTCATTTTGAGCGAATAAGAGTCCATTTTCTTTTATCTGACTTACAAAATCGCCAAACGACTTTTCTAATTCTGTTTTTTCTCCATAAATATCCAAGTGGTCGGCATCGGTAGAAGTAACTATGGCAATTGTTGGATACAAATGCAAAAAGGAACGGTCAAATTCATCAGCTTCCACAACTGCCCAAACCTCACCTGTATTATTTATATCATTGACTACCAAGTTTGAATTAAAATTAGCCGAAATTCCACCCAAAAAAGCTGTACAGTTTATTCCACTTTCTTTTAAAAGATGGGCTACCATTGTCGAAGTGGTAGTTTTTCCATGTGTTCCTGCGACAGCAACTGTTTTTAAAGAGCGTGTTAGAAGTCCCAAAACAGCAGCACGTTTGAGAATGGTATAGCCGTTTCTTTGAAAGAATAACAGTTCAGAATGTGAACTAGGAACGGCTGGTGTAATTACAATAAGGGTTTCATCTGGAAATTCTCTTACTTCTTGTGGAATTTGGTCGACATTATCTTCAAAATGAATTTTGATGCCTTCTTTTTCAAGATTTTGAGTGAGAGGAGTTTGAGTTTTGTCGTAACCTGCTACCATTTTTTGATTGTGAGCAAACCAACGAGCCAGTGCGCTCATTCCAATTCCACCAATTCCGATGAAATAAACGTATTTTATAGTTTCTAGTTGTATGTTTTCTATGCTAGGAGAAGTCATTTTTTCTATTAGATTAACCATCAACGAGCTTAAAAGCGTCGTTGAGGGTGTTGATATTTTACACAAAAAACGATAAGAAATTTTAGATTAGCAAGTAGAACATTTTTCTTTACGCTTTTCCTTTTCCTTCTCATCTTCTTTATATCCGTATTCTATAGCAAGTTTCCAGTCTTCACAGGCTGCTTCTTTGTTTCCTAGTTTGTTTTGAATTGAACCTCTTTTATAGATAGCTTGATTAAACTTCTTATCTATTTCTAAGGTTTCCTCTATTATTATTAAGGCTTCTTGATAGCGTTCTAATCCTGATAAAGCATAGACTTTTCCGTAAAGAGAATATGCTTTTTCATAATCTGTTTCTATACATACTTCAAAGTCTTCTAAAGAAAGTTCATGTTTTTTTAAGGCTGCACGAACTGCACCCCTATAATAATGAACTTTTGTAGATTTCATAAATGAGTAATGAAAGTAAAGAGCTATTACTCTACTAGCTATTGGTATAAACCATTTTATAGCTTTGAAAAGATAAGTAAAAACTGACTTTATCATAAAAAAGGGACTTTCTAATTCTTTTTGTTGTGGTCTTCCTTCAAAAAGATATTTCCATTCTTTAGTCATTTCTTCTGACTTCTTCTTATCAATATTATCTTTTACTTTTCGATTCCTTTCTTCTAATAACTCTAAAGATTCTGTCAAATAACTTTCTACTTTCTGTAATTCTAAAGTTGATTTTTCTTGCTCATTTTTGGAAGCTTTGTAAAAAATATGATAAACAGCCTTACTAAAAATATATTTCTTTAAAGCTACTACACGATCTTTTTCAAGATGATTTTTGAGTAAATTATACGCTATTTTTGGATTAAAATAAATGCTAATTCTTGCTGCCGTAATTCTGAAATTATAAATCAACCATACAATTAAAAGTCCACCCAAAACACTAAAAAAAACAGGAAACTGAATAATGATTGTATAGGCTTTGTACGCAAAAAAACAGAGTACACCCAACCCAATTAATCCTCCTATAATCTCTAAAATTTCTTGATGTCGTTTCATAGATTTTTTAGTTTATGATTCCTTACAATTCTCATCATACATTTTCTGACTAAACTCTACATCTCCCAGTTCTATTCCACGTTGCCAATCTTTACAAGCCAAATCTGTTTCTCCTAATTTGTGATAGGCACAACCACGAACGTATAATAATCGCCATAGAATAGTTTGATTGGTGCTTTTTTCTACAATGTCTATAATTTCATGGCTTATTTCTAGTGCTTTTTCATAGTAGGCATATTCGTTATATTCTAGCATTAATTTAGCTTCGATGCAGCGAAAATCAATTGAGTTTTTGGAAAAATTTTCATTTATTTCATTTTTTGTCTCAGTATTCAAACTTTCTTTAAAACATTTTTTATTTTCATCAAAATCGTGTAGAAAATCATAGTTTGAGGAAATTATTTTTCTTGTTTTGATAAAATAAATAATAGGGTCTTTTCCAAGTGTAATTCCGTCAAAGCCAATAGTAAAAAAAGTGTAAGCTTTTGATAAATAAAGCTTAAATGATTTCAAGAAAGCTATAAAGTCATTATTGTTTTTGTAAAAGTTTTCTATGTCTTCTTCTATACCAAATTGTTCGGCTGCTGATTTAGATTCCCCAGAGTTTGGTTCTATTTTCAAAATAGCAATTTTGTAAAAGTAGGCTTCCATCGCTCTATCAAAATATTTTTCTGTTTTTTTATAACCTTCTTTATCAAAATAATATCTACCCAAGTAATAATACTTTGTGATGTCAAAACTGCTTCTAGCTTTTCTTTCTTTGAAAAAACGAGGAATTAATTCTAGGTTGTATAACACAGCATATTTTCCCAAAAAGAATCGCCAAGATATACTTATGAATATAGCAAACGCAAATATTCCAAAAATAACTTCTACTTTAACATACCACTTATCTGAATAAAATAATGCCCAAATAATACTAGCTATATTCAGAATAATAAATAAGGTAAAAAATGCTATTTCTTTAAACTTTAGTTTTTGTTCTTTCTTCATTTTAAAATTAATTAAATAAAAAACTCATTTCCCAATATCTAATCCCTAATCTCCTTCACTTCCCACTTTCTCACTTTTGGATAATAACGCAATAATTGATTTTCTTTCAATCTTGCCAACGTATCAGAAATGGTATAAACAGTAACTTCGCCTTTCTTGACAAAAACAAACAAGCTATCTTGACTAGATACGTTAAAAATGGCTTCTTTGGTTTGGACTCTGAAACTTCCTGCATCAAGAATAAAAGAAATCAAATTTGGTTTTACGTCTAACTCTGCCAAACCAACAAGCTGAACGGCTCTTTCATCACTTCTAAATTCAGTCGGGAAAACAAAACGAGAATCTGTCGTATAACGTACTTTTGAGCTATCTGAAAGAATTTTTGTTTTCCAATCTTTAGGCAAACTATCTACATAATCGTTTAGATATTGCAGACCAACTCCCAAAGCAACAGCAAAAACCATCACAACAGCAAAAGCAAACCAACCGTTTTTTGATTTTCGTTTCTTTAATCGTTTTTCAAATTCAGATTCTTCAAACTCTTCGTATTCTTTTCGTTCTGATAAAGCTGTGGCTGATGGAATGGCTCTATTTTGTGTTGAGTTTTGCGTTACTTTTTTCTTTTCCTTTTTAGATTTTTCTGTTTTATCATTTTCTACGTTCTCAAAACCTAGTTTTTGATTGATTTGAGTTACAATTTCTTCAAAAGACAGACTTGTATTTTTTGTGTTTTTATCAAAATCAAGATTCGGAATTTCTAAGGCTGTTCGTTGCCAAACTTCTTCCCACGCTAATATTTTTTGAGGAGGTAATTTTGCATTATTTACGTCTTCTTCGTCCTCACTTTCTTCAATGACACGCATCAAAATAGTTCGCTCGTAAGGCGATAATATTCCTTGAAGATGTTTTAATAATAACTGTTCGCTTTCTGTAACTTTCATAAGGCAAGAATCAATTACGAATTACGATGATAACTAATTGATTGTAAATAATTTTTAGAATTTAAAGATAGAACATAATACAGACTGGAAGTCTGTTATACAGTTACGAAGGTAAAAAACTTATTCTGATTATTTAAAAATAGCATTTTTTTTGTGTAAATTATAAATTATCTTTTTAGAGAATAATAAAAACGCTTACTTATGAACCGTCGCAAATTTTTAAAAATAGGAGCAATTACATCAGGAGCTGTTTTGGTGGGAGGCGTAGGAGGACATTTTGCTCTTGACCATAGATTATCTACCAAAAACGAAGTATTGCGTAACCTTTCTTTTTCATCATTGAAAGAGGCACAAGAAGAGTTGGATAGATTGGAAAAAATAGTTTTATTAGACCCTAATAAAATTCAGCTTTTAGGAGATTGGTCGTTGCATCAAAACTTGATTCATTGCGCCCAAAGTATAGAGTATTCTTTGATAGGTTATCCAAAACATCGTCCAAAAATCATTCAGAATACAATAGGAAAAATTGTTTTTGAAAAATTTGGTACACAAGGCTATATGAGCCACGATAGAAACGACCCTATTCCAGATGCTACACCAATAGAAAAAGAAGGCGATTTGCAAATTGCTTTTAATAGAGTACGAAAATCTATTTCAGATTTTGAGAATTATGGAAAAGCATATGAACCTCATTTTATGTATGGAAAGCTTTCTAAGTCAGAGTACGAAAAAGCGCATTATTTACACCTTGCTGACCATCTTTCGGCAATGAAAGGATAGTAAAAAAATGAAATCTTACTTTTCTAAACAGTAATTTTAGATATTTTGATGCTCTACTACTGACTATACATTCAGATAAAACCAAAAACTAAAAACCTCTGTTTCACTTCTGATGTTAATTTGTCTGAAAACTCCACCGATTTTTGTTACTTTCGTGGTGTGTTAGCATTCTCTATTTGAACTTTAAGGCTTCTCAGAGTTCAGAAATTAATCTAGACTTACAAAACAATTCAATATATTCAATGAAATTTCAGACAATAACCAAATTTGCCTTTTTAACCTTTTTTCTACTTACAGGTCTTTTTTTATTCTCTTGTTCAAGTGATAATAAAGACGAAAAAGTATTTTCATACAGAGATTTCTTGCCTCCTGCAAAGGGTGGACGTAGCGAAATTTTACTTCAAATGGACTCTAGCAAATGGGAAGGAGATTTAGGGGCTGCCGTTCGTGAGCTTTATATGGCACCAATGCCTGGTTTTCCACAACCTGCCGAGCCTATTTTCAAACTCTATTATGCTCCACCAAAGAAAGTAAATGATTTGTTGGAAGAATATCATTCTATGTTTATAGTTCTTTCATTGGAAAGCAAGTCTTATGATAGTGATATTTTACGCAAAAAATTTGCAAAAGAAAGTTTGGACAGAATTGCAGCCGATACAACTCCTTATCTGATTGTAAAAAAAGATGTAAATGCTAAAAATCAGCAAGTTATTTATCTTATCGGAAAAAATGACGAACAGCTTATCAAACATTTGAAAGCAAACGAAGAAAAATTACGTGAAATTTTCTACAAAACAGAGCGTCAGCGTTCACACTTGGTTGCCTTTAGAGGTGGAAAGCAGACAGGAAGAATGGAACGCTACAAAAAAGAACACGGTTTTTCAATAGGGATTCCTGAAGGCTATCAAGAAGCGAGAGATATAAATGAGAAAGATTCTGGCTTTGTGTTTTTACGTATGATAGACAATGCCAACGGACGAGATAGGAATGTTTTTGTCGCTTACAAACCTTATACTTCACAAGGGCAATTAGATGCTGATAGTGTATTGGCGTGGCGAAGAGAGTTAGGCGAAAAGTATATGAAAGACCCCGATAGAGGTTCTTTTGTTACTGACCAAACCGATGTTGTACCTTATTTTTCAAAAGAGATTAACTTTAAAGGTCATTATGCTATCGAAATTCGTGCGCTTTGGAAACTAACTTCAAATACTTCTGGAGGTCCTTTTTTGGGTTATTTGATTGTTGATGAAGAGAAAAATAGACTTTATTATATTGAAGGATTTATTTTTGCTCCTACTTCCAAAAAGCGTGATTATATTCGTGAAGTAGAAAGTATTTTATGGACTTTTAAACCTTAATTTAGTGCTTAGTTTTTAGTGATTAATTATTAATGGAAATACCAATTACAATGATTAAAATTGTAGTTGGTATTTTTTAGTAAAATAATATTTTATACAAAAATGCCCCATTCCCAAAAACACAGAGGAGCAAATCCAAAAGATTACGCAGCCTTTGCTGAAAAAAATATTAGTAATCTAAAACTAGCTACTTCTGATTTGTCTTGGCTTTTATCAAATGGATATTCACAAAAAGCATCTTTAAAACTGGTAGGCGATAAGTTTTCTCTTACAGACCGTCAAAGAAAAGCCATAAATGCAGCAAGTGCAGAAAAAGAAAGTTTAGAGTTAAGAAAGAGAAGCGAGATAGAAATTAATTTAGATGTTAATTCTGACTTCAAAAATCTAAATTCTACATTGGTTATTGACGGTTATAATTTGCTTATCACAACTGAATGTGCTTTATCGAATGCGCCTCTTTTTATTGGTTTGGATGGTTGTATGCGTGATATTGCCAGTATTCATTCGACCTATCGAAAAGTAGAAGAAACGATTCCTGCACTAGAACTTATTGGAAAAGTAATTGAAGAACTTGAAATAAAAGAAACAATTTGGGTCTTGGATTCGCCCATCTCAAATAGTGGAAGGCTTAAAAAAATTATGGAAGACTTGGCAGAAGAAAAAAAATGGAATTGGAAAGTTCTCTTAGAAAAACATGCTGATAAAGCGATTGTAGAATTGAGTCAGAATGAAAACCATATTGTTGCTTCTTGTGATGCTTGGATTACAATAAATGCTTCAAGCTGGATAAATCTGTGTAGCTTTATTGTAAAAAATTATGTTCCTTCGGCTTGGGTATTGGATTTTAGGAAATAGAATTATAATTAAAAAGGAAAAAATAACAATTCTAACTCACTTTTGCGTAAATTTGTAATCTATAAAATTTATACGTCATTTTTTGTCTTATCATTTGCCATGAACATCATTTTTTTTGATTCTTCTTCTCTAAGAACTCATTTATTGCCTTTCACTTTCACTCGTCCTGTGGCTGACCTGCGTGTCGGAATTCTGACAATTAAAGAGAAATTCGAAACATATTTTAATCAATATGTAAAAAATTCGACAGAAAATACAAATCATTCAGAAATTGCAAGTCATACTTTTTCATTTCTGACACAAGATTATTTACAAGAAAAATTTCCTATTCATTTCGAAGAAAAAGAAACTGTAAATCTATATATCAATGGTGCAGTTTTGCCAAATTTAGAGTTTTTCGAAAAACTAGAGATGCTTCCATTAGAAACGGCTATTTTTTCAGATACAAAAGATGGAAGTGAGCTGATTGCCTTCAAAACCTTTACACAATTCAAGAGTGTAGAAAAGTTTTATGATTTTGCTTTGAAAGTGGCTAAACAAAAGACAGAAAAAATAAGTATTCGGTTTTTGGAAAGAACATGGGATATTTTCCGAGCAAACAAACAAGAAATTGAAAAAGATTTTGATTTGATTACAACAGGACGTAAAAGTGAAGCAATTACAGACAAATACACCGTTTTATATAATGAAGAACGTATTTTTGTAGAAGAAGGAGTAACTATAAGAGCTGCTATTTTGAACGCAGAAAAAGGCTCAATTTATATTGGGAAAAATGCAAGTATCGAAGAAGGAGCAACCATTCGTGGTTCGTTTGCGCTTGGAGAAGGTTCGGTAATCAATACGGGTTCAAATATGCGAGGCGATACAACTATCGGAAAATTCTGTAAAGTAGGTGGAGAAGTAAGCAACTGTGTGTTTTTTGGGTACTCAAATAAAGGACACGATGGGTTCTTAGGAAATGCAGTTATTGGCGAATGGTGTAATTTAGGTGCAGCTACTAACTGCTCAAACCTCAAAAATAATTATGGAACAGTTCGTATTTGGAACTATGCAGAAGAAAATTATGAAAAAACAGAACTTCAGTTTTGTGGACTTTTAATGGGTGACCATAGTAAATCTGGAATTTGTACCATGTTCAATACAGCAACCGTTGTAGGAACTGGTGCAAATGTTTTTGGAGAAGGCTTTCCACCAAAATTTATTCCTTCTTTTGCATGGGGAAACGGCAACCACCAAACCAAATTTGTAACGACACATATTGATGCACTTTTCAAGACAGCAGAGCGAATGATGGTGCGTAGAGACGTAGAGTTTACAGAAGTAGAAAGAAAATTGCTAACCAAGGTATTTGAAGAAACTGATAATTATAGATTTTGGGAGTCTAATCCGATGTTTAGTTGATATTGGGAAATGGATATTTAGGAAATAGGGAATTACAAATACAAATTAAATACCTCGTTGACGGCTTCATTTGAGCCTCAACGACGGTTAAAAAAAGACTAAAAATGACGTTTGAAGATTTTAAATTAAATAGACAATTATTAAATGCCATTGAAGAAGCAGGGTATGAAAAACCTAGTCCAATTCAAGAACAAGCTATCCCTTTGCTTTTGGCAGGACATGATGTAATTGGAGTAGCACAAACAGGAACAGGAAAAACGGCTGCTTTTATGTTGCCTCTTTTGATGAAACTAAAATATGCACAGGGCGAAAATCCTCGTGCGCTGATTCTTGCGCCTACTCGTGAACTCGTTATTCAGATTCATGAGCATTTTGAGATGCTTAGTAAATATACAGATTTACGTGCCGTTGCTTTGTATGGAGGGAGTGGAAGCATTAAAAGACAGCTTGAGCAGGTTCGTGAAGGGATGGATTTGATTATCGCAACACCAGGGAGATTACTGGATATTTATGAGCGAAATGAACTGAATTTACGCCAAATAAAGACGATGATAATGGATGAAGCAGACCGTATTTTGGATATGGGTTTTATGCCACAAATCAATCGACTACTTGAAATTATTTCTAGTAAAAAACGTCAGAACGCTCTTTTTTCGGCTACTATGCCAGAGAAAGTAGTGAAATTGACCCACGATTTTTTAGAGTTTCCTGAAGAGATAAATATTTCGCCTATTTCAGTTACAGCAGAGACGGTTGAACAAAAATATTATGAAGTTCCTAATTTTAGAACCAAAATTAACTTATTAGATTATTTATTGAAAGACAAAGAAGTTTTTAATAAAGTAATTGTCTTTACAAGAACAAAAGATGTAGCCAATAATGTCTATAAATTTTTGGGTAGAAAGGTAGATGATAGCGTAAAAGTAATTCATAGTAACAAAGACCAAAATACACGAAGTAATGCCTTTAGTGATTTTAAAAATGGAGATATTCGAATTTTGGTAGCGACTGATGTAGCTGCACGAGGATTAGATGTAAGTGATGTAAGCCACGTAATTAATTTTGAAGTTCCGAAGCAGTACGATGATTATGTACACAGGATTGGACGTACAGGACGAGCAGAAAAAGAAGGAATTGCGATTACGTTTGCTAATGTTTTGGATGTTCATCATATCAAAAAAATAGAAAAATTAATTGGAAAGAAAATTCCAAATGAGAGAATACCAACAGAAGTAGAAATTACTCAAACGCCCTTTGAAGAAAATCAAAAACTAATAAAAGCATTGGATTTTATAAAACAGAGAGAAGACCCAACTTACAAAGGAGCTTTTCACCATAAGAAAAGATACTTAAATCCGAAAGATGCAGGAAAAAAGAAAACTAGAAGCACTTCGAAGAGAAAGCCTAAAAAGAGGTAATTACCTATACTCAACCTCAAAATCATTCTTTTCCAAAAAGCTCTGAATTTCCTTTTTATTACTCTTCGAAAAACCAAAATATTGAGTAGGTTCTTCTTCATTTTTAGATTCAATTTGTAGAATGTAATTTCCTTTACGACGATAAAAAAATATTTTTTCTATATTCTCAAATTCTTTTATTTCATTTCTCAAAATTCTTTTTTGTTCAATAATTAGTTTTTGATTATCTATTTTAAAAGTTGTCCAAAACAACAGAAAATAATAAATACCAAATAATAGCAAAGGAACTGCAATCATTACAAAATGAAAATATTTGTTTGTGGCTTCGCCTTTCGGAAGAAAAAGAAATAAAGCGAAAATTCCACCCAAAAAAAAGGTATAAAAAATACTTAACCCAATTCCTGTACTGATTGAAAGCTGTGTCATCTTATATTTTTAAGTCAATAAATAGTTTTTTTAAAAAAAGTTCAAACAGCTT
The DNA here is from genome assembly GCF_037126435.1 of Bernardetia sp. ABR2-2B. Lineage (GTDB taxonomy): Bacteria > Bacteroidota > Bacteroidia > Cytophagales > Bernardetiaceae > Bernardetia. The sequence goes on from NZ_CP147020.1 coordinate 1,273,767, forward strand.
TGTGATTTTAGCACTAACCAAGTAAAACTTCCTAAAAAAACAAAAATCCTAGACTCTATCAGACAAATAAACAAAATATTTTTTAGAGTTCTTTAAATTGTTCTCTCTTCAAAAAAATGTATATTTGTGAGAAGCTAATAGAAATTTTATTATAATAGTCTCAAGTAAACCCAAATTATAACGATACGATACATCTCTACTAAAAAACAATTGTTTTTATTTATTTTTTTAGTGTTTTCTTTGTTAATTCTTTGAACCAAAAATTAATAAAGAAAAAAATATATGATAAAACCTCCTTTATGCAACGATATTCCATTCTTTGGGCAGATGATGAAATTGAATTTCTCAAACCTCATATTTTATTTTTAGAGAAAAAAGATTACGACGTAAAAGCTGTAAATAGTGGCGCAGATGCCCTTGAAGCTGTTGAAGAACAAAATTTTGATATTGTATTTTTAGATGAAAATATGCCAGGAATGTCTGGTTTAGAAACTCTTACAGCCATAAAAACTATTCGCCCTTCTTTACCTGTTATTATGATAACTAAAAGTGAAGAAGAGCATATTATGGAAGATGCCATCGGTGCAAAAATTGCCGATTATTTGATAAAGCCTGTTAATCCAAACCAGATTTTGCTTTCTATCAAAAAGATTTTAGATCAAAAAAGATTAGTTACAGAGAAAACAAATCTAAGTTATCAGCAAGATTTTAGAAATCTTTCCATGACTTTTCAAGATGATTTGGATTTTGATGAGTGGGTGGAAGCCTATAAGAAACTCATTTATTGGGAACTTGAAATTGAAGATACCGAAAATCAAAGTATGCAAGAGATTTTGGAGTCTCAAAAAGAAGAAGCCAATATTAGTTTTGCCAAATTTATCCAAAATAATTATGAGTATTGGCTAAATGATGCAGGAGATGATGAGTATCCAATGATGTCGCACGATATTATGGGAGAGTGGGTTTTTCCACTTTTGGAAGATAAAAAACTAAATGAAGAGCGTCCTTTATTCTTTATTTTGATAGATAATTTGCGTTACGACCAGTGGAAAGTTGTCGAATCACTTTTGGCAGAATATTTTACAGTAAAAGAAGAGAAAGTATATTCTTCTATCTTGCCAACTACTACGGCATATGCTCGTAATGCTATTTTCTCAGGGCTTTTACCTTCCGAAATGGCAGAAGACCATCCAGACCTTTGGGTAGATGATCAAGAAGAGGGTGGAAAAAATAACTTTGAAGATGAGTTTTTACGCAGACAAATGAAAGAATTTGGTTTTGGAGATACAAAAATGACCTACAATAAGATTCTTCGTAACCATCAAGGAAAACAACTTGTAGAAAATTTTAATACGCTTCAACAAAACGAACTCAATGTCATTGTTTATAATTTTGTAGATATGCTCTCTCATGCTCGTACTGATACGGCTGTTGTTCGTGAACTTGCACCTGATGAAGCTGCTTATCGTTCAGTAACAAAATCGTGGTTTTTACACTCTCCTTTATGGGATATGTTGAAGAAAATTGCAGAAGTGAATAGTCGTTTGATTATCACAACTGACCACGGAACAATTCGTACGAAACGTCCTTATAAAATTATAGGAGACCGAAACACCAATACAAATTTGCGTTATAAACAAGGAAAAAATCTAAACTATAACCCTAAAAACGTATTAGTAGCCAAAAACCCTGCAAAATTCTTTCTACCTCGTCAGAATGTTTCTACAAGTTTTGTATTTACGACAGAAGACTACTTCTTTGCATATCCAAATAATTATAATCATTACGTAAAATACTATAAAGATACATTTCAGCATGGAGGTATTTCATTAGAAGAAATGATAATTCCTTTTATAGAATTAGAAGCAAAATAGTGTAGCAAGTATAAATAGAATAATTTGCATAAAAAAAGTCAGATAATCATTAAGATTGTCTGACTTTTTTAATTTGTATCGCTTTTTTACGAATGACTTAAAAGAATTACTTCTCCATGCCTAGTCCGTAAAGTTGAGCGAAAGACGAGGCTCGAACTCGCGACCTCAACCTTGGCAAGGTTGCGCTCTACCAACTGAGCTACTTTCGCTTTTTTTGACTTTAGGTAAGCTAATATTTATATTTTACCTCTTTATTTAAGATGTAAATCACATACCTTGCGTCTTTGTGATGACAAAGGTAATACTTTTTTTAAAAACACCAAAACTTATCGATAGATTTTCATAAAAAAACAACTTCGAAGTAATAAACAGTAAAATTTGATTACTTACTCTACAATCTATCATTAATAAAATTATACTCTCAAAATAAATCTATGCAATCAAAACCCAATTTAGAATCTAATATTGAAATCCAAACTCAGAATGAGGGCTTAATTAAAGATAAATATGAGGCTTTATTGAAGGAGACTCAAAGTATTATTTCTATCTTTTACATTCTTGCTGTGGCTATTGGAATGCTTTTTAATTATCAAAAATACTCTGAGTTTGGAATAAATATCTTTGATTATGCAGATATATTTGAGTTTTTGGTAGCTCCTTTTTCTGATGTGATTATTTTATTTTTCACTTTTGGTTCTTGTATATTTGGATATTCATTTTTTAAGTTTGATACGTGGTTAATGCAAAAGTTTCCTAAATTTTATAGTGTACTAGCTTTTGGCTGGGATAAGAAAAAGTGGTATGGTACTTATAGATATATGATATTTCTGATGGTTTTCTTTTCTTTTTTATACTTTTCAGCAGATTTTTATGGCGAATTAGCAGCAGAAAAGACGAAAGAAAAATCTCCAATTTCATTACGATTTTCAGATAATGAAATTAAAAAAGGAGTTATTATAGGCAACACAAAACAAGTAATATTTTTTTTAGAGGGTAAAAAAGTAAAAGCAATTCCATTTACAGCACTTGTAAAAGAGTTTGAAGTCAAAAAATAGACTTCATTCTTTAAAAAATTAATCTATAGGTTTCTAACTGAATTTGGTAATCAGTATTAAAATCAGTTTTCAAAAATTGAAATCCTAATTTTTTAAGCAAAGTTTGTGAAGTGATATTTCCTTCCATTATTAAACCAAAAATTTGTTGATGTTTCAGTTCATTTTTGACAAAATCAATGACTTTTTCACCTAATTCGGTAGCGAATCCTTTTCCTTGAAAGTCTTTTGAGATACGAAATCCAATATGAAAAGTAGCATCAGAACCCAAATAAGGCATAACTCCCATTGTTCCGATATATTTTTCAGTTTTCTTTTCTCTAACTACCCAGTAGTAAAGATGTTGATTCTCAGAAAGTATTCTTTTGTTCTCTAAAAAATTGGTGTACTCACTATTAGATAAATTTTGAAGATGTTTTATGTATTTTACAGCATTTTCTTCTCTAAAAGAGGCAATAATTTCTTTAAAATCTTTTTTCTGAATTAAATTTAATTCTGTTCTTTCTGTGGTAAGTTTCATTATTTGAAATTGATTGTGGTAGTAAAAATATAATTTCATAAAAAAGCATTTTGCTTTCTAAAAAACAAAATGCTTTTCTAATAATGCTAAAATAAAATATTACTCTCTATTCAATTTGGTTTTGACATAATCCATTATAAAGAAAAACTCTGTTCCTATTTGTTTGCACCTTTCATCATAAGTTTGGGCTTCTTTGTCTGTTCCATCAGATATTTTTGGGTCTTTAAATGGAATAGCAAAACGAGCATCTGCTCCCATAACTAAAGGACAGTTTTTGTCAGCATCACTACAAACCATAATAGCAGCAAAATCTTTTTGAGGATTCTGTTTGTGTGAATATTTCTTTGAAAACATAAATAGCTCTTTTTCAAACTTTTCTCCTACTGACATCAAATAAATAGGATTTTTCCCTTCTTTATCAACAGAACCTACTTTTTCTAACTTTATCCCTGTTCTTTGCAGTGCAGCAACGGCTCTAGGATTAAAAGCAGTCGATTCTGTTCCTCCAGAAAAAGTAGTTATTCCTTCAATATTATAATAATAGGCTGCAATTTGTAACCAAGCCTGTCCAAAATGACTTCTACGTGAATTATGGGTACAGATTATGGTCATATCAATTTGTTTCTTATCCATTTTTTTATTGATAATATAATCTCCAATTTTCTTTAGTTTTATTTTCCGTTCTTCATCAATAGTTTCAAAATTAGAAGCTAAGTTTTTAGAGTAATTTTGAAGTTTAGGATACAACTTATTTTTTTCCACTTTAGATAAAGAAGTAAAAGATGAGAAATTAAAAATCAAGAAAGGAATAATGCATAAAGATAGAAATACATTTGAAGTTTTCATTTTTGTAATGTTTAATGAAAAGTGATTAAGGTAAATATTTAAAGCTTTGAAAAATGAAATCCATAACTAAAGTTATGGGTAAAAAATTAACAACAGCCACTACTTGGACTACACACACTTTTTTGTTCTTGAATAATTTCTTTTTTTATAGACTCAGAAGAAGGATTTTTTTGAGCAAAAACAGTAATACTAAAAACACCTGTTTGTCCATTTCTGAATTCTCTTATTTCGCTTTCAGATAGATATTTTTGAAGAATATCATCAGGGATAAAAATAGCTTTCTCTTTTTGTAGGGTAATATTTTCAAAACCAACTTCTTTGATAAAATTGAGATAGTCTTCTTTCTGAATCGCTCCAGAAACACAACCTGCATACATTTCTGCATCTTCTTGTAAAGCTTTTGGAAGATTACCCAAAAGCACAATATCTGAAATGCTAAAATGTCCATCATCTTTCAAAGTTCTGTACATTTCTTTAAAAACAGCTTTTTTATTGGGTACAAGATTCAGCACACAATTACTCACAATTACATCAACAGAATTATCAGAAATAGGCATTGTTTCGATATCTCCTTCTCTAAACTCCACGTTATTATAACCTAACTTATCAGCATTCTGACGAGCTTTTTTGAGCATTGTAGGAGAAAAATCTATTCCGATTACTTTTCCTGTTTCGCCTGTTTCTGCTCGTGCCACAAAACAGTCGTTTCCTGCACCAGAACCTAAATCAAGAACTGTATCGCCTTTTGTAATTTGAGCAAATTGTGTAGGAAGTCCACAACCTAAGCCTAAATCTGCATCAGAATTATAACCATTTAGATTATCATATTTTTCTGACATAATATTGTAAACTTCTGTTGAAGAGTTTGTAGTTCCACAGCATGAAGAAGCATTGAGAGCTTTATCTTGTAGAGCTACCTTTTCATATTTCTGACGAACCATATTTTTGATTTCTTGTTCTGTTTGAGATTCGTTTTGTAATGTGTTTGAAGTTTGAATTGAATTTTTCATTTGTTTATTGCAATTTAACAATTAATAGTAATTTAAAAAAAGAAAGCTTACGCTAGGTTTAATCTAAGGTTTTGTCTTAACAGCACGAATTAGAATCAATTTTTGAAGTAAAATCAGTAAAAAAAGTATTGAAAAGAGTTTGTATGTCTTTCCAATTTTGAGGATTGATACAATAACAAACGCTTGTTCCTTCGATAGTTCCTTGAATGATTCCTACTTTTTTGAGTTCTCTAAGATGTTGTGAGATAGTGGGTTGTGCCAATCCAATTTCGTTTACCAAATCTCCTCCAATACATGTATTTACTTTTATCAAGTGTTGCAAAATTGCTATTCGTGCAGGATGTCCCAATACTTTTGCAAGGTTTGCAAGTTCGTTTTGTTTTTCAGTAAAAATATCAGATTTGGTAAGTCCCATTTTGAGTAAAATTGATTTTTGATTAATCCTTATATTGCAATATTACGATAAATAAATTTATTAGTTCAATCGTATTAGTTTATTTAACTTTTTTTAAGTATAAATAATGTTATACAGATAATTTTGGTTTGAGGTAAACTGAAATTTCCCAAAACATAGCCGAAAGAACAATCAGAACAAAAGCATTATTTCCTAGAGAAAATTGCGTTGAGCCAAAATGTAAACAACCAAACTGTTGTACATTATCTACATAATACACTTGAAAAGCAGCTAGTAAAGTTGTAAAGCTGCTTATTACAAAAAAGTACATCTTTCCTTTTTTGAAATCTTCAAGTATTCGTAAATTAAAGAGGAGAGGCAAGAAAATAAATAATGCTCCTGCTGAAATATAAACAAGTAGAGAAACTAAAAAGCCATTCAAAAAATAGCTTTTTAGACGAGAATTGATAGTATTTTTCTTCATTTAGTCTAAATTTTCTTAAAAAAAACGAATTACAAAAAATAGTATTTTCCGTAATCCGTAATTTTTAATTCGTAATTGAAAAGTTTCTAATATTCTGTTATCAATGTTCCGATTTCGTCTCCGTGTACTACTTTCAATAAATTACCTTCTTCATTCATATCAAAAACAATAATTGGTAAATTATTTTCTCTACAAAGCGTAAATGCTGTCATATCCATAATATTTAAGCCTTTATTATAAACCTCTTGGAAAGAAAGGTTTGAATAACGAACAGCCTCTGGATTTTTCTCTGGGTCTTCCGAATAAACACCATCTACTCGTGTTCCCTTCAAAACTACATCAGCACCAATTTCGATAGCACGAAGCGAAGCAGCAGAATCAGTTGTGAAATAAGGGCTTCCCAAACCTGCCACAAAAATAACTACACGTCCTTTTTCTAAGTGACGAATCGCTCGACGACGTACATAAGGCTCACAAATTTGTTCCATTTTAATACCTGAAAGCAAACGAGTATAAACACCAACTTGCTCAAGAGCAGACTGCAATGCCATTCCGTTGATAGAAGTAGCAAGCATTCCCATATAATCTCCTTGAACTCTATCAATACCTATTTTGGGAGATTGCATTCCTCTAAAAATATTTCCTCCTCCAATTACGATAGCTACCTGTAAGCCTTCATCAACAGCTTTTTTTACTTCTAATGCGTATTGTTCTAATCTTTCAGCATCGATTCCGAACTGCTGTTTTCCCATAAGAGCCTCACCACTTAGTTTTAATAAAATGCGACGATAGCGATAATTTGAAGCGTTATTTGAGTTATACATAAGAGTTTGTAGTATGAAATGTGGGGAAGTGAAAATTGATTTTTTATTGGGTAATTGCTTTCTTGCGTTTTATGAATTTTTTATTTTGAGAACTTGAAAAAACACCAAATCAAATTCCATAAAAAAACCGTTTATCTTTAAAAAAAAGTAAACGGTTAGTAAATAGTGTAACTATTTTTATTGAAAATAGAAAAAGTAGAAACTACTAAAGTTTCCTGTTTCCATGTTTTGTGCTTTGAGCTAATTAGATGTGTTTTTGAAATTTTCATAAACGACAATTTATTAGAAATTGATATTTTTTAATTGCATTGCTACAAAAATACGATTTTTTATCAAAAATCTATAATCTAGTAAAGAGAAATTTGTAATTTTGTATTACAAACACACAATAACACTCTTGACAGTTGGGAGCTGTTACTTACTTTTAAAATAAGTTTTAATGAATACTTCTTCTACTTCTTTTGATACTGCTTACTGGCAAAATCGTTATAAAGATTCAGATACTCCTTGGGATATTGGTTATGCTAGTCCTCCTTTAGTAGCTTATTTTGATAAATTAATTGAAAAATCAAAAGAAAATAAGAATTTAAAAATTCTTATTCCAGGGGCAGGAAGTAGCCACGAAGCTGAATATCTGCATAAAAAAGGTTTTAAGAATATTTTTGTGATTGATTTGGCTGTATCACCCTTAGAAGAGTTTGCAAAACGTTGCCCTACTTTTCCAAAAGAACATTTGATTCAAGATGATTTTTTTCAATTTGAAGGACAAAATTCAGAATACTTTAACTTCTTTGATTTGATTGTCGAACAAACTTTTTTTTGTGCCTTAGACCCACGTTTGAGAGGAGATTATGCAAAACAAATGAGTCAGCTTTTGAAAAAAGGAGGAAAACTAATCGGACTTTTATTTGATTTTCCAATCAGAGAAGAACAAGACAGTCCACCTTTTGGGGGAAGTGCAAACGAATACAGAGAGATTTTTGAACCTTATTTTGAAATAAAAAACCTCAAAAGATGTTACAATAGTATCAAACCAAGACAAGGAACAGAACTCTTTGTTGAAATGATGAAAGAAGTTGGGGAACTGGGAGTTAGGAAATAGAAACTTGACGCTAAAAACTCTGCTTTTAGGCAAGTAATTCTAACAAAAAATTAAAACAAAACATTTTCAAAGTAAAATATTGAAAATTTACACTTTAAAAATATATAGTTATGAGTAGTAAAATGGCATTGATTGCATTTATCTTAGTAATGTCTGTGCTTTTTCCAGCAGCAGGTTATTTTATGGATTATATGCGCCACCGAAAATATAGAACGCTTGAAAAAGATGATGTTCGTAATAATATGACTAAAGAGGAAATGGAATTGGCAAAAAAATAAATAGAAAACCGTTTTTAGTAGTATGCTAAGAACGGTTTTTACTTTTGTAATGAGTTTGTTTATCTTAACTCCTTATTTCCGAAATATTCAATAGAAGCTACTAAAATAGCACCAATAAGCATAAGCCCAAGAGCCATAAAAAAATGTGTGTCTATTTCTGGAATGTAGCGCATTGTTTCCAAAACTTTCTCTTTTCCATGTATTATTTCAGTTCTCAAAACTTTTTTCCAAGGATAAATAATGGAGAGTGAACCCAACACAAAGCCTGTCAGGACAGCTAAAAGAGAGTTTTCATAGTTATCAAAAAGCCAAGAAAGCACTTTTGCAAAAGTCAAGATTCCTGTAACAGCACCTAAAGCAAAGGGAACAATAATCCAAAGACCTGCCATAATTCCGTCTATATCAAATCGTAGAAGAGCAGACGGCAAATCACTAATTGCACCAATAATAAGAGCGTAATTTCCCAAAAGCAAAAGTACAAAAGAACCCGAAACACCTGGTAAAATCATACTACAAATAGCAATAAAGCCACACAAAAAGAGATAAAAAGGATTACTACTTCCATCTACTTGTCCACTAAAAGAAATTCCGATAGCTAATGTTGCACCAATCAAAAACCAAATAATTGCCAAAATATTCCATTCTTTTATTCTTCTTCCCACTACCCAAACGGTTGCTATGATAAGTCCGAAGAAAAAAGACATTGTCAATATTTCATAAGTAGCTAACAGATATTTGAACAGTTTGGCAAAGCTAATAATGCTTGTTGCTATTCCTGCAAAGAGAGCAATTAAGAACAATAAATCTGTTTCTTCTGCAAATTCTTTAAATTTTCCCTTAAAAAACAAACGTAAAGTGGGTATGGAAAAACTCCCAATGGCTTCTAAAAGGCGTTCATAAATTCCCATCAAGAAAGCAATCGTACCCCCAGAAACTCCTGGAACTACATCGGCTGCTCCCATTGCCATTCCTTTCAAATACCATAAAATTGGATTTTGCATAAAATTAAATCAGTTATCAGTAAATAGTTACCAGCAATCAGTGAATTTCAATTTCATTCTCTGCGATCTCTGTAACTCTGTGTTTGAAAAAGAAATTCGTAATTTAAAATAAATTATTTCCTAAGCCATTTTTCAGGGTTTAGTTTTTCTTGATGCCTCCATATTTGAAATTCAATTTCATAGGTATCATCTTTATAGCTTCCTGCTGTTCCGATAGGCTGTTTTGCGCTTATTTTTTCGCCAGTTTTTATTTTGACAGACTTCAAACGAGAATAAACTGTGAAATAATCTCCATGTTGAATAATGACTAAGTAACCTCGCCCAGCAATTTCACTTACATCAACAACTTTTCCTGCAAAAACAGAACGTACAGGTTCGTTAGGTTGCGTTTGAATATCAATTCCTAGTTTTTCAATTTTTACAACAGGTTTTCCTTTTTCTTCTGGCAAATAGGGCTGAACACCAAAATGAGCTGAAATAAATCCATTCTTGACAGGCCAAACTATTCTACCTTTTGACTTTGCAAAAGAAGTAGAAGTCATTTTTTCACTGGAAGATAGACTTGCCGAAAACTCTGAATTATTGATAGTCTTACTAATCAAATTATCAACTTCTTTTAATATTTTTCGTTCTTTATTGAGGTCTGCACGTAATTTTGATTCTTTTACTTTAAATTTCTGTAATATTTGTTTTTGTTTTATTCTTAGAGCTGCGAGTTCTTTTTCTTCTTTTGTTTGGACTTTTAGAAGCGATTGCTTTTCCATTTTATTTTCTTGAAGTTGAGACGTTCGTTTACTCAAATTTTGTTTGACATATTCTATTTGCTTGATTTGTTCTCTTCGAAGTAGGTTATATTTTTGAAAGTAACGCAAACGAGCCAAAAGTTCATTGATAGAATTAGATGCTAAAAGTAGAGAAAGTTTTTCGTAGCGACTATTATTTTTGTAAGCTAAATAAAGCATAATACCATATTCGTGCTTTAGTTCAGCTAAATCTTTTTCTAATGATTCTACAATGTTTTGATTTTCTCTTATTGATTCGTCTAATAATTTGAGTTCTTTTCCAATTACACGAACAAGTTGTTTGCGCTGGTTTATCTGTCCATTTATTGCAGAAAGCGAACTGATGGTAGTTTTCTTTTCCTTTTGAGTTCGTTTTAAGATTCGATTTGTATTTGTTATCCGACTCAAAATAGTAGATCGCTCTTTTTCAAGCTGCTTTTTTCGTTGAGAAAAACTCTCATTGATATTCAAAAGCAGAAAAGATAAAGAAAATAGAAATACAAAAAATAGTTTAGATAAGTTTCTCAAACTAAAAAGATGATTATGATATAAATAATTGGTACTATATGAAATCTTCAGTTCTACCTCTTTTGTAAAATGAAAGGTTTATATGAAGCTGTTTTAGCTCAAAAGTCTTTTTTTTAATAAAAAATCACTAACTTTACTACAAAGTTACACATTTTTCTTTTGTATGATTGTAATTATTTAAGTTTTCAACTTTAAAGAATTTTTTATTAAAGTTTTATTCATTTTTTGGCAAGAAAAACAAAAGTCTAACGTTATAATTAAAGATAGAAGTCTAAACCAATACTCCATAAAAAAACTATAATCTTTGTTGAGTTAAATTACAATATGACAAAGGTTATTCATGGCACATGGTTTGCAAACTAATTATTAAAACAATCTATTAGTAACGAAACTATCTTAGTTTCTTCAAACAGCTTTAATGCTTTTGATAAATAATATGTTGTATTTTTAAAAAAAATCATTAAATAATTTTCAAATAAAAGGCTTTGTATTTGTCTAATTTACAGTCCTTTACTATATTGGTAAGAAATTTAATAACTTTGGAATAAGTTAGTATAAATTTTAATTCTTATTTGTATTCAATTAATAACCTGTTGTTTTTTATGAAAATACAAAGTAATATTATATGATTTATTCTCTTTATTAAAAAATCTTACCTATTCTATTTCGTTACATAAAACGGTGTCAATATGAAATTTAAATTACTCTTAGTACCTATTCTATTTATAGGCTTATTATTTACAAATGGTGCTAGTTATGCACAGTCTGGAGAAGCTCTTGACGCTTTTGTAAAGGGCGAAAATTTTCGCAAACAAAAGCAATGGAAGACGGCTCTTGCACAGTTTGATATTGCAGTAGTAAAAGACCCTACTGTTTATAAATATCATTATAATAAAGCACTTTGTCATTTAGTGCTTCGTGAAGCTGACCCTGCAATTGCTTCTTTAGAAAAAACAGTTTCTATCAAAAAGGATTTTGTAGATGCTCATGAGCGTTTGGCTCGTCTTTATAAAATTACGGGAAAATACGACCAGTCAATTGCATCTTATCAAAATGCTTTTAAGTATGATACTGATGCTAAAAGAAAAACAGATTATAAACTCAATATTGTTTTGATTTTGGATAGAACAAAACGTTTGGAAGAAGCTGGGGCGCATATCGCAGACCTCAAAAAACTTGCTCCAGATGACTTGAATGTTCTTTACTATGAAGCTAAATATAGTAATTCAACAGGAAAGTATGAACAAGCAAAAACAGCAATGTTGAAAGCTACTGAAATGTTGGCTACTGATAATCCAAAAGAAATTGCTCGTTATTATTTTGAGCTTGGCTATGCTTATCATCACTTAAAAATGTATGATGAAAAAGAGAAAGCTCTTAATCATGCTAAAGTAGGTCCTTTTATGGCTCGTATTACTAAGTTAATGCCTCAATATTATCATGCAATTGCTCTTTCTTACTTCAAAGTATATGATTTAGACAAGAGTAAAGAATTGGTAGAGAAAGCATTAGAAATGCGTAAAGATTTTCCACAAGCTCATGACCTTTTAGTAAAAATTGCTGCTTCTGCAACTGATAAATCTGCTGTTATAGAACACCAATCATCTTCTATTCAGACAGAGCCTAATGCAGTGAAACGTTCTCAAAAATTTGCAGACCTTGCAGAGCTTCAATTAGAATCTCGTAAGTATGAAGGTGCTATAAAATCTGCTGATGAATGTTTGGCTTCTCAACCAAAAAATTATGCTGTAGTATTTATCAAAGCTATTGCACAGCATAAAATGGGAAGCACACAAGATGCCATCAAAACATTGGAAGATTTGCTTCAATTCCCTGGTATAGATTCTGAAACAAAGGCTCAATATAATTTTGCTCTCGGAATGTTTTATCAAAAATTAAATCAAGCAGAACCAGCTGTTGGTGCTTTTACTCGTGCAAAATACGGTTCTTATAAGTATGCTGCTTATGAGGAACTAGAAAAATTCAAGAAAAGTGATAATGAAGAAGAAGAAGAAAAATTAGAAGACGTAGCTGATGGTGCAGATACAGATGGAGAATAATTTCTACTTCACTTATAGATAATTATAAAAGCAAAACCCTTTCTAAAACATTTTAGAAAGGGTTTTGCTTTTATAGCTAATGCTTTCCTATTTATCCCACTCCTTCATCCAAAACGTTAGGGTATGAAATTCCTCTTCTTCTTTTCCTATTTCTTTCCAAGAAATTTGAGTTTGTAGGCTTGGTTTCTTTTCATACTGTCTGTGCTTCCAAAAATCTTCTAATGATTGATAATTCTTAGGTCGTAATTGGTGGTCATCTGGACGATTAATTCCACAAAAGGCTGTAAATCTTCCATCAGTAATATTTTTTTTTTTGAAATAACTAGCTGCCCATTTTTCTCGCTCTTCAAAAAAACGAACTCCTATTCCTTGTTTTCTATATTCCTTTCTCAGCACCGATTCTTCAAAATACACTCCCTTGCTCACTTCATATCCTTTTGCAATAAATGGGAACTGAATAAACGTGTCTGCCTCTTCTAAGGCAATACAGGTAGAAGCTCCAATAACATCTTTTCCATCAAAAGCCAAAACTACGGCTGCATATTTCGCATGAATATATGAGTATAAATATACTTGTTCATAGTCAAAATTACCGTCGTATAAGTAAGGATATTCTCTAAATACCTCAATTCTAAGTCCTGCTAAATTTCGAATATAAGGCTGTATGGCATCCCCTGTAAATAATTGTACGTGCATGAAAAAATAGTAGGAAGTTGTTGAGTACTATGAAAATAGATAGATAACAAAAACTGTTCTTCCAATTACACAAAAATGTAACTAAAAAAACAGTTTTTTGAATCAATAAAATAATTTGAAAAATGTATTTATTACACTTCTAACTCTCTCAATGTTTCGTGAGTTAGAGGTTTATTGATGTATTTACGTACAAAATTATAATTCTTTGCCTTACTCATATCTTTTGGATTAATAGAAGAAGTGAGCATCACAATTTTACAATAATTTTGAGTAAAATCAGAAAGCGTGTTGAATTGGTCTAAGAACTGAAACCCATCCATGAGAGGCATATCAATATCTAAAAAGATAACTTGTGGAAGAACTTTATTATTAGGCATATCTTGTGCAATTTTTTCTACATTACGTAGAAATTCAATTGCACTTTTTGCACCTGAATGTGTATAAATTTTATCACAAATTTCTGCTGTCTGAATCATTTTCTGATTAATAAGATTGTCGATTTCATTGTCGTCAATCAACATTACTGCATAATATTTTTTATCTGTCATACGAATAAATTTAATTCTGAGTTAGGGTGCGAACTAATTAAACGAACAAAAATAACTAAACTAAATCAAATAATTTTTGAACGATAAGTAATGATAAGTGAAAAATAAAATTATTTAACTAATAACTAGCAATATTTTATCTAGTAATTTACTTTATGTTTATAATAAATCTTATTTCTTTTAATTAAAGCCTTCTAATAAAAATAGAGTTGATAAGCACAAGTATTTATGATACAATCTATATAAATTTACTCAAAGAAAAAAATAATCTTTTACTATATCAAATCTACACGCAAAATAGACTGTATTTTTATAAATAGATTTTGATAAAACGCTGTTTTCTAATAAAAAAATCTTTTTTGAACTATTTTTTTTTATTTATACTTGTAGATGTACAAATTCTTTCTTAGATTTGCATTCCCTTTCAGACAAAGGGCTTCTCTTTTATTCAAAATAAATAGAGAATGGGCCCATAGCTCAGTTGGTTAGAGCACCTGACTCATAATCAGGTGGTCCTAGGTTCGAGCCCTAGTGGGCCCACAGAAGTCGTAACAGGCAATAAAAAGGTAATTTCTAATTTATTTTAGAAATTACCTTTTTTACATTTAAAGGTAAGCTAGGTCATTATTTTACTTTTACTTGTAAGCCTCTAAGTCCCATATCAACTACTTGTTCTGTTACTTGATTTCCCACATTAATATCCCATTTTCCATTTGAATTTGTATCTTTCCATTCAAAACTATCTTTGATAGAAAAAGAAAGAACAACCGTAATATCTTCTGTCTCCTTTCCTGTGATGGTCAAAGCATTATCAAAAGAACCTGTAATTACACACGAACCAGCAGGAACAGGCGAAGTTGCAGCTAAAGGATTAACAACCGTAGTTCCTGCTGATTGTCCTTGACTTACATCAGTAGATGTATAACCATATTGAGGAAGTGAAATCATTGTTTCGAAGGCCCAAAACCCTTGTTTTTTGTCATCGTTTATAGAAATCGTTTTATCTTTTACTGTAAAATCATTGATTCTTGTGTTATAGCCAATAAACCCTGCGATTGTTCCTTCTTGATTTGGTAGATTGATATTATCATTTCCAACTTGAATATTATTCAAATCGTAGTTGATAGAAAGGTTTTGATAAGCTACTGAAGCACGTACCCACTCGTATTTTCCTGCTGCAATATCTTTTATGGGAACATCTAAAAATACCTCTCCTTCTGGACTTATAATAGCTTTTGAAAAATCAATAGCCGTAGTAAATCCATTTTTAGATGAGCTTACTTCTTCATTTTTGTATAAAATTTGTCCTTCTCCAAGTTGTGTAGTGGCAGAAGGAGCAAATTCAATATAATGAACGCTCATAGCATTAAAAATTGGAGTTTGTGCAGCATTTCCTGTTGCTATTCCAATGGGTTGAGCCAAATTATCAAGGCGTTCTTGATTTGGGTCAAATCTAAACTCAAATCTAACTTTTGCTGTGCTTTCAGATGGGTTTGGCGTGTCTTTTTCAGTCTCACAAGATGAAAGAAAGCCTACTAGTAATAGAAATAAGAAAAGCGTTGATTTATTTGATAGATTATTCATAGTTGTATAAATTTGATTAATCAGAGTAATTAATTAGCTTATCTAATTTCATACAAATTTCTAACCTATTTTACTCAAAACCATCACTTTCTATTACAAGGTTATCACGGTTATTTTTGTATAACAGTCTTCCAGACTGTTAGATAGAATAAAATACTACTTTTTATGTTCAGACAAGATGTCTGAACTACCTTAATACAAACCGTGATAAGGTTTATTTTACTCTAAAACCCATCTTTTGCATATCTTCCCAAAAAGTAGGATAAGATTTTTGTACTACCTCTGGACTTTCAATTGTAATTGGGAAAAGCAAAGCCAAAGGAGCAAAAGCCATCGCCATACGGTGGTCGTGATAGGTATGCAAAGGTTCAGTAGGTTCGTGAAGCTGACAAACAGGAATATGAAGTTCATTATCATTAATAATTTCTATTTCTGCACCAAATTTAGCAAGTTCTATTTTAAGAGCTGTAAGCCTATCTGTTTCTTTTATTTTCAGACTATGAAGCCCTGTCATATGTGCCTCTACTCCCAAAGCTGCACACAAAACAGCCATTGTTTGTGCCAAATCTGGACAAGGAGTAAAATCATATTTAAAGGGAGAACGCTTAGAAGATGTTTTTTGTAAACGAACACCTTCTTTTTCATAATGAGTTTTGATTCCTAACCCTTTCATCATTTTTGCAATTCTATTATCTCCTTGCCACGACTGTTCTCTAAGTCCCTTTAAAAACAATTCAGACTTTGAACAAATTGCAGCCATACTATACCAATAACTAGCAGCTGACCAATCCGATTCTATTTTATACTGATTAGGGCTATATTGTTGATGAGGAATAATAATTCTGTTTTCTGTCCAAGAATGTAAAATACCAAAATGTTGCATTAATTCTAAAGTCATTTTAATATAAGGTTCAGAAGAAACAGGAGGAATAATTTCTAATAAAATTCCTTTAGGTAGAAGAGGAGCAATCATCAAAACAGCCGAAATATACTGACTGCTTATATTTCCTTGAATAGAAATATTCTGTTGCTGTGACTCTGGACTAAAACCGTGTATAAAAAGTGGAGGAAAACCATCGTTTTTTTCATATGTTATCTGTGCGCCTAATTCACGAAGAGCCAAAACTAACTCTTTTATTGGTCGCTCGTGCATTCTGTCTGTTCCCTTCAAAAGAGTAGGATGATTTTTTATCGTACAAAAAGCTGTCAAGAATCGCATTGTCGTTCCTGCATCTTGAACGTCTAAAGTCAAATCTAAAGAAATATTATCAGCCGTTCTTCCTTTTGCATTACTTCTAATATTTTCTTCTTGTTCTTCAATATCTCTAAACTTAGTTAATAATTGTTGGAGGATTTTTGTATCTCTAGCAGCCGAAAGGTTTATTAGAGAACATTTTTTTTCACAAAGAGCTTCTATAATTAAGGCTCGGTTGCTTTCACTTTTAGAAGAAGGCAAAGCAATTTCTCCATCAAGGATAATTTTTGGAGAGGAAATATCTAAAGAAGGCGAAACAAGAAAGGGAGAAGGCGAAACAGACATATAATTACTAGTTGTTAGTATAAGCAAGTCAATTTTTTAATGAAATTGTAATAGCGATTTTAATACAAAATAGTATAGAAATTTACTATAAATAAAATTCTCTTTTATACGAATACTGATTACAAAATCGTTTTTACTAGTTTGGGTAGGATTTTTATTATAATATAATACAAATAAAGTTCCTAAATTTTAGAGAAACAAGAACTCTGTTGTTTTTACTGGCTTTTGATAGAAAATATTTCTTTATTCTATGTCTATGTCTTGTCATTTTTTAGATTGACCTTTAAACAAATTGGCTCGTTTTGTGTTCTACTAAGATATGATTTCAATCCAAAAGCAAATAGTTGTTTTTGTTATTTTAACTACATAAGAAATCATCATTTTTTTAACCTATTTTTTTATCAAACTTCATTATTATTTATGAAAAACATTCAAACAAAATTTCAATCTGTATTAATTTATACACTTATTTTAGCTATTGCTTCATTTACGCTTCCTTCTTGTGCTTCTTGGAGTAATGCAGGTAAAGGTGCAGCTATTGGTGGTGCAGCAGGTGGTACGATTGGTGGTGTAGCTTCTAAGAAGAATCCAGCAGCAGGAGTTATTATTGGTGCAGTAGTTGGTGGTGCAGCAGGTGCAGCCATTGGCGCATATATGGACAAACAAGCAAAAGATATTGAAGAAGAAGTAGAAGGTGCTAAAGTTGAGCGTATAGAAGAAGGCATTGATGTTACTTTTGATTCGGGTATTTTATTTGGTTTTGATAAATCTGATTTGAACAGTAACGCAAAAGAAAACATCGCAAAGTTAGGTAGAATATTAAATGAATATCCTGATACTCGTCTTACTATTCAAGGACATACAGATAATAAAGGTGATGACAATTACAATAGACAACTTTCTGCTAAGAGAGCTGATGCAGTTCGTGATTACTTGATTGCAAATGGCGTAAAAGGAGGTAGATTAAGCACTACTGCTTATGGAGAATCTGCTCCTGTTGCAACTAATGAAACAGAAGCAGGAAGAGCGCAAAACCGTCGTGTTGAAGTTGTTATTGTAGCAAATAATGAATTGAAACGTAAAGCTGAAAAAGGAGAATTAGACAACTAATTTCCTTTATTTCATTGAAAGTAAAAACACTATTTTATCAATATAATTTTTGATAGAGTGGTGTTTTTTTATGTCTAATGAGTTATTAAAATATTATTTTATCTTAATATTTGTATTTATTATCAAAATTTTTAACAAAATTAATTATACTTAAACTTTGATAGTTGCAATTTTAATAAAGTAAAGACTACATTTGATTTCAAATCAATTTACAATTTAACCCAATTTATTTACATGTTACGTATCAATTCAAACTTTGTGTCTTTTGCTTTATTTTTTATTTCAATGTTTATTTGCTCATCTTCTTTCGGACAGTTAGATAAAGGGACTTTCATAATAAATGAAAGCTTTACTTTTGATACTGATAATACTGAATATAATATAGATGATTACTCCTCCGACAATAAAAGCATAAGATATAATTCAACGACTTTATTTGGTTATGTATTCAAAGAAAATCAAGAAGTAGGAATACTATTATCTTTAGAAATGCAAAAGCATCTACGTGAAACGAGTTTTCAAGATAATACGACAAAGGAAGAGCGTATTACCAAAGGCTATGGAATAGGAGTTTATTATAAAAAGTATATACGTATAATGGAAAAACTTTCGTTTTTTGTATCTCCTCAATTAGACTATTTAAAAAGGAATTCAAAGACAGAAGACGAACGCTCTAATCCACAAATAAGTGAATCTAATTCACATAAATTAGGTGCAAATATTTATACAGGACTTTTGTATCATCCTACCAAACGATTTGGGTTAAGTATGAACTTAATTGGAACAGGTATCAATTATTATTCGACTAGAGAAGCAAATAGGAAAGACAATTCACTTAACACATATAGCATTGCTAGTCCTAATTTAGGAATACAATTTATGTTTTAAGAAAAATTATTAAAAAAGAAAAAACCATTCTATCAATTATTTTGAATAGAATGGTTTTTTGATTTTGAGTATTTTTAAAACAATGCTAGTCTAAAAAAGTAGGTTAAAATTTTATTTTTAGTCTGTGTTTTCTATTTGGAGATAATTTTTTCTAGCTAAAATTTTCCCTGTATAATTTCTTTCTATACTTTTTGCAATTCCTATTTCTTTTTTGTCTTTGGTATAATAATGTATTTCTGTAAATTGTGCAGCCCAAGCAAGGGCAAAAAGAAAGGGTTTGGTGTTTTCATAGGATTTAGAAGCTAGTTCTTGTTTTATAATTTCTCCGTTCTTCAAATGAAGATTCAAACATAAATCTGTTTGTTTGAAAGAAAAATCTAAGTTTTTTTTCTTGATATATTCTATTTTTTGTATTTCGTAATAGGAATAAAATTTATCGTTTTGTAATTCAATTCCTGTTTCTAATACTTTTACAGTATTTTTATAAACTCTTAAAAATTTTCTAATCAACTTACTTTCTTCTAATTTTTCAATAACAGTAAATAAAACAATACCAGACATAGGAACAGCTAAAAAAACTAAACCTCCAATCCAATTATTTATATTTATACTCAATGTAAACAGAACAACTGGAATGATAAAAAGTAAGTACAAAAAATTAATATTACTATTTCCAATTTCAAAAATTAATTTGTCATCACTATTCTTTCCTCTTACTTTCTTTTTAGCTCTTAAAGTTGGAATAGGAGTAGGGACAAATCCCAATGTTTCTCTCTGATTGCAATGCTGTGTGTCCATATACTCCCAGCTTTCCTTCAAAAAAACAGACTGACAAGCACTACAAAAAATAACCTCATCATTTGATTTTATTGTATCGCCTGTAACGGAATCTTGTCTTCCTATGATGTGGGAGTGATTCTTTGGGTTTAATTTGTGGGTGTTGTAGTTCATGTATCTTTTTTAATAAAAAGGTATTTTATCAGTTAAAATTATATTTCCTTCGTATTTTCTTATCTCTTCTTTCAAAAACTGATGTTCTTTTACATCCTCCAAATAAAAAATGACTTCTGTAAACTTTGAAGCTTTCATTAAACTATCCAAAAACTCAACATTATGAGAATAGTTGATTTTTAAATCTAAATCGATTTCTTTTAAGTTATTGTGTAAATAAATTCGAATTTTATTAGAGGTGTTTGAATTAGATAAAAATGGAATAAATTTCTTATTTGCTTTATAAATTATGCTAGTGATTTCTTTCCATTTATAAACCTGACCAAATAAAACCAATTTATCTTCATAAATCTGAATCATTTTTGTAGTAGTATTCTGCTTTTTTAGCTTTACAATTATGACAGACATTGCAACTACAAATCCTACTTCTAAGATACTTAAAATAGTTATTATAATTCTTAACTCTTTTGTTCCTATTTTTAAATTGAATAACTCAGATATACAAAATCCAAAAAAAATAAGACTAAAAATGATAAGGTAAGATAATATGAATAAAGTTTTACGCACCTTTCTATGTTTAGCAATCTCAAAAAGTAAAGCATTTCTTTTTCTAGCCTTAATTATTTCGTCTTGAACAGGAACAAACTTAAGCGTTTCACTCTGATTGCAATGTTCTTTGTTCATATACTCCCAACTTTCCTTCAAAAAAACAGACTGACAAGCACTACAAAAAACAACCTCATCATTTGATTTTATTGTATCGCCTGTAACGGAATCTTGTCTTCCTATTATGTGGGAGTGATTTTGAGAGTTTAATTTGTGGGTGTTGTAGTTCATTAGTTATACTTAATTAAGAGTGATTTTGTCAAAACTACGTTTCCTGTAGATTCTTTTTTCTTCTCTTCTATAAATTTATATTCCTTCTCATCATTAGTACAAAAAGTAACTTTCGTAAGCTCAGAAACCTGTATTAAATTTTCTAGAAAGTCTATATTATCAGGATAACGGTTTGTTGATTCTAGTGAAAAGTGTCGCTCTAAGTCATTTACATGGATACGAATATTATTAATATAATCTCTTTGATAAGGATTTCCTTTAAGGTTGCTCTCTGATTTATAAACTACATATTCTACTTCCGTCCATTTGTATCTCGTTTTATAGAGTGCAAACCCATTTTTTTGTAACTCAAGCCACGCATTTTTCTTCATTGACTTTCTCTGTATGTTTAACAAAAATATCAAAGTGCCAAAAAACATTTCAAACCCTAGCATAACTAGCACCAAATCTAAATCCCAATTTTTTAAAAGCTCATTAACCATAAAACTACCAAAGAAAACACACAAGCAAGAAAGCATAAACATTATACCTATAATATTAAGTGTTTGCTCGGCTGGAAATGGAATGCGAAGAAAGGAATCCTCTTTCTTTTTAGCCTTAATTTCTTTTGCTTGAACAGGAACAAACCCCAATGTTTCTCTCTGATTGCAATGCTGTGTGTCCATATACTTCCAGCTTTCCACCAAAAAAACAGACTGACAAGCACTACAAAAAACAACTTCATCATTTGCTTTTATTGTATCGCCTGTAATAGAATCTTGCCTTCCTATGATGTGGGAGTGATTCTTTGGGTTTAATTTGTGGCTGTTGTAGTTCATTGAAAGAAAAATAATGAGATTTTTGAAGTTTGAAATCAAATATAGTTTGAATATTTGTTTTCACGTTAAAATCAAATAAAAGATTTCTAAATCCTGTTTTTTATAGCGAAATTTGCAAAAAACGCATAAAATACCAGCAAATGAAAACCTGTATTCTAAAAACAACCTTGATACTTTTCAGTATCTTTTTTTTTACTCAAAATAATGTCTATTCTCAGTTTATTGAAGTCTTAGATGCTTCTACTTTGCAGCCTTTAGAGGGTGTTTCTATTTATAATAAAGAACAACAATCTGTCATTACTAACTTTCGTGGCAAAGCCAACTTGAATATTTTTGCTCCTACTGATACACTTTATCTTCGTTATTATGGCTATAACAATAAAAAAATAGCTAAAACTGATGCAGCAGGAATAATTCTCATTTCTGAAAAAATATTTGAAACCGAGCAAGTTGTAGTTTCGGCAAACAAATGGGAGCAAGACAAAAAAGAAATTCCGAACGAGATTGTAAAAGTTTCTCAAAAAGAAATTGCTTTTCAAAACCCTCAAACTTCAGCAGATTTATTAGCTCAAACAGGACAAGTCTATGTTCAGAAAAGCCAAATGGGTGGAGGAAGTCCGATGTTTAGAGGTTTCAATGCCAATTCAGTTCTGATTGTCGTTGATGGTGTTCGAATGAATAATGCCATTTATCGCTCTGGAAATCTTCAAAATATTATTAGTCTTGATGCAAGTGCAATGGAAGAGGTAGAAGTCATCTTTGGTCCAGGTTCAGTCATGTATGGAAGTGATGCACTTGGTGGCGTAATGGATTTTCATACTAAAAAGGCTCGTTTTGCGACAGAAGAAAACCTACTTTTCGGTGGAAGTGGTTTTGTGCGTTATGGCTCTGCCAACGGAGAAAAAACAGGAAATCTAACACTCAATATTGCAGGAAGAAAGTTAGCTAGTCTTACAACCTTTACTTTTACAGATTTTGATGACTTGCGTGTTGGAGGCATTCGTCTTGATGGAGAAGCTTATCAAAACTGGGGAAAAAGATTAGAGTACGTAGAAAGAATAAACGGAAAAGATAGCGTCGTTCGTAATTCAAATCCTCTTATTCAAAAACAATCTGGTTATTCGCAATGGAATTTAATGCAAAAACTGACCTATCAAATTTCAGATGATTTACAAGCAGAATATGCTTTTCATTACACTTCTTCGTCTGACATTCCTCGTTACGACCGTTTGATACAGAAGCGTGATGGCAAATTGCGTT
Organism: Bernardetia sp. ABR2-2B; assembly: GCF_037126435.1. Lineage (GTDB taxonomy): Bacteria > Bacteroidota > Bacteroidia > Cytophagales > Bernardetiaceae > Bernardetia. The sequence goes on from NZ_CP147020.1 coordinate 1,296,754, forward strand.
TTGCAGAGTGGTATTATGGTCGTCAGTTTTGGATGATGAATTATGGAAAATTAACTTGGTATGCAAAAAAGAAAGCCTTTGATGCAATGCGTGTACTTGTTGCAAATCAGCAAGTAGAAGAATCTCGCCACAACCGTCGTTTTGGTAATGACTGGCTAGGTTCTCGCACCGAAAATGTTAGTATGACTTCTTTTAATATTGATTTTGATAAAGACTTGAAAGACGATAAAAAACATCAAATTTTCTACGGAATTGATTTTAATTATAATGATGTAAATTCTTCAGCAACACAAAAAAATATTGTCAATAATGAAGAACGTCCGTTAGATACTCGCTACCCAGATGGAGGAAGTACGATGGCAATGGCAGCTATTTATTTCAATTATAAATGGAATTTTTCAGAGAAAATGACAGCAACAGCAGGTGCACGTTATACACAGATTTGGACAAGCGCAAAGTTTGATAATAAAGAGTTTTTCGACTTTCCTTTTGATGAAGCAAATGTAAATACAGGCGCATTGAATGGAAGTGTGGGGCTTACTTATCGCCCTGCTGATTCTTGGCAACTTAATGCAAATATTTCCTCTGGCTTTCGTGCGCCAAACGTAGATGACTTAGGAAAAGTATTTGATTCTCAACCGGGGTCTGTGGTTGTTCCTAATCCAAATCTTTCACCAGCTTACACGTATAATGCTGAAATTGGAGTTTCAAAGACATTTTTGGAGCGTGTCAGAGTTTCTGCAACAGGATATTATACCATATTAAACGATGCTATGGTTTTACGTCCTTCTACATTCAATGGACAAGATTCTATTGTTTATGATGGTCTTCTTAGTGGTGTAGTTTCTTATCAAAATACAGATATTGGTTATATTTATGGTCTTAGTTCGCAGATTGAAGCATCAATTACAGACAAATTCAAATTCAAAACTACCTTTAATTATGTTTATGGATTTGATGATAAAGCTGAAATACGCCTTCCAGATACGCCTCCTTCTTTTGGTTTGGTTTCACTAAAATATCAATATAAGCGTTTCAAAGTAGAAGGATTTGTAAATTATCAATTCAAAAGTGTTGATTTTGATAAAATGTCGCCAGAAGACCAAGGAGATACTATTTTCTATCCTGAAAATTTTATTCCTTCGTGGTGGACTTTGAATCTTCGTTCTAGTTATCAAATCAATAAAACATTTAGTGCCAATCTAAGTGGAGAAAATATTTTAGATAAATACTATCAATCGTATGGTTCTGGAATTGGTGGTGCAGGAAGAAATTTTGTTTTAGCTTTGAGAGCTAATTTTTAATTTGATTTTAATGATTTCTGGTTCAAGTGTCGCCGCTTGAACCAGTTTTTATAAAAAAAGTGATTTATCTTAAAAATCTTCAAATGGCAAAAAAAATAATCATATTTCTCGTAGCAATTCTCTGCAATATTCAATTAGCTACTGCACAAACAAAAGTAGAAAAAAAACTTAATTCAGATAGTTTAGCAAACTATGTTCAGAATATAATCAAAACTCACAACATGGTAGGCGTTCAAGTTGCTGTTACTTCTTCTACCGAAACAATAAATTTGGGAGCTTTTGGACTAAGAAGATTAGAAGGCGATTCTTTGAAAGTTTCTGATAAAATGCACTTGGGTTCTTGTGGAAAAGCAATGACAGGATATTTAGCAGGAATTTTGGTAAAAAAGAAAGTTTTGAGATGGGATTCTACATTAGAAGAAGTTTTTCCAGAACTAGTCAAAACAATGAATAAAAAGTTTAGAAAAGTTACTTTTAGTGAACTTCTTTCTCATCAGAGCAAACTACCTCCTTTTTTTACAGATGAAGAATGGAAAACATTAAGCCGTTTTACAGAAGAAAACCCTCAAAAAAGAAGATACAGTTTTACAAAATGGGTGCTTTCTCAAAAACCAATACCTTTTAAGAGAGAAGATAGAAAAGCAGGTTTTAGATATTCAAATGCAGGTTATGGCGTGGCAGCAGCAATGATAGAAAAAATGGCAAACAAAGAGTGGGAAAAATTGATGCAAGAACAAGTTTTTTTACCTTTGCAAATGAATGTTACTTTTGGCTGGGCTGCTAGAGAAGATATACAACAACCTTGGGGACATACTTTTGATGAAGAAAAAAATGTACTAATTCCTCATAACCCGAATTCTGAATATCAAATGGATTCAATTTTATCCCCTGCTGGTAATATGAGTATGTCTATTATAGATTATACAAAATTTATTCAGAAGAATTTATTAGGCTTAAACGGTTTGGATAAAGAACATAACAAAGAATTTTATGAATATCTGCATTATTTTAATATTGAGAATTCTGAGTATTCGATAGGTTGGTATTCTATACATCAATCTGATGAAAACAATCCGTTTGATGACATGGTAAGTACGCACTCGGGAAGTGCAGATACATTTTTTTGTATTAATTTTGTACTCCCAAAACATAACATTGCCATCTTAGTAATTGCTAATTCGGCAAACGAAGAAACTCAAACAGGACTAAAGAAAATTAGAAATTATCTTTTGCGTAATTACGTAGAAATGAAATAAATAAAACTATTGCTTTTAAATTATATGATATATTTAAGATATGCTATTGGAGGGCTAATTGTTTTCACATTAATTTTTACAATTGGTATTAATATTATCACTCATGATTCTGCTGCATTTGAGACGGCAGAAAAGTATATAAACTCTAGCAAATTGATTGAAGAAAAATTAAATACTCCTCCACCTTATAGAACAAGTTTATCAAACACCAGTTCCTCAATGAGCTTCAAAGAAAACTCAAGAGAGAATAGGACTTATGAGATACATGTTGGAAGAGGTAAAAATAAAGTTTTTGTAGAAATCAAATTATATAAAAATGGCAAAGTATGGGTGGTTGATGAAATGATTTTTTTATAAAAATTGTAAATCTCAAATGCTTATAACATACAAATTAAAAATAAAAAAAAATGCAAAATTACCATACACTCTTAAAAACAATTTTAGAAGAAGGCGCAGACAAATCTGACCGAACAGGAACAGGAACACGTTCTATTTTTGGCTATCAAATGCGCTTTAATCTTCAAAAAGGTTTTCCTCTTCTTACAACAAAAAAAGTCCACTTTAAAAGTATTGTTCACGAGCTAATTTGGTTTTTGAAAGGAGATACAAATATTAAATATTTGAAAGATAATGGCGTTTCGATTTGGGACGAATGGGCAGATGAAAACGGAAATCTAGGAAGAGTTTATGGCGCACAATGGAGAAATTTTGGAGGAATTGACCAAATAAATGACCTTCTCAATTCTTTAAAAAACAATCCAGATTCTCGTCGTATGATTGTTTCGGCTTGGAATCCTGTCGATGTGCCGAATATGGCTTTACCTCCTTGTCATACGCTTTGGCAATGTTATGTAGCTGATGGAAAACTGTCTTTGCAACTTTATCAACGCAGCGCAGATGTATTTTTGGGTTTGCCTTTTAATATTGCTTCGTATGCGCTCCTTACACACATGTTGGCACAAGTAAGTGGCTTAGAAGTAGGCGATTTGATTATGACTTTGGGAGATGCACATTTATACAATAATCATTTTGAACAAGCAAATCTACAACTAACAAGAGAAGAAAAAGAACTTCCCACTTTAGAACTCAACAAAGAAGTAACTTCTATTTTTGATTTTAAATATGAAGATATTGTCGTCAAAAATTATAATCCACATCCTGCTATAAAAGCTCCTGTGGCTGTTTAAATTCAGAACTAGTAGTTTTACATTTAATCTACTCTCAAAATTACTTTTGTAGTTTTTAGGGTAGATTTTTTATCAAAATTCATATTCAAAAAGAAGTACTTTATTGAAAAAAAAGTATTTTTTCTGAATTGCTTTATATGCAATTATCAGAAGTTCATTTGTGGGAAAATGAGAATAGATTTGAGTTTGTGCAAAAAATAAAATCTATCTACCTGAAATAAGAAAATTAGAATTTCCTTCTGCAATCATTTTTTTTACATAATAAAGGGTATTTTCCTCACCACTTTCTATACGTACAGGTACATTATGAGAGATAGATAAGGTATTAAGGGCAGAAATAAGAGTGCTAGGATTATTAAAAAGATTACTATGTATCTTGAATTTTAATTTTTTTGGTCTTCCTTGTTCTTCATAATATACTTGACAATAACTATTGGATGAAAGATTATCTCTTTCATGAAATATAATTTCTTCTATGTCTTTTGCTAATAGTACACTCTCTCTGAGTCCATATTTACTAGCAAAACCAATCTCCTTTTTAGTGATATAAAATGTATTGTTTTTGAAATGTTGATAGGTAGATTCTACTTTATTTCCATAGTACCAGTCATGTAACCAAATAATTCCTTCTAATATAAAAGGAATAGAAATTAATGGAAAAAAAGAACTATTTGATTTTATAACAACCAATATATAAAAAGGTATAAAAGCTATAATTTTACCAAATCTCATAAAAGGATTGTGCAAGAAGTTTTGATAAGGAGATATATTCTGAGATTTCTTGAGCCAAGGTTCTTTTTTTACTTGTCTTGGGATATTTTTTTGAGATTTTCCTTTTTTAGGTAGAGAAGTATAGAATAATATCTCATCTTCTAATTTTAAAAATATTGCTTTCTCAATAGGAAAATCTATCAACGTTTCAGATTGTTCACAATGCCTATTTCCTAGATACTCCCATGTATCACTTAAAAAAACTGATTTACAATCTGCACAGAAAACTACCTCATCACCTTCTGAAATAGAATCACCTGTAATGGGATCTTTTCGGTTTTGAGCTAGGAAGTTATGGTGTTTTTGTGAAGTGGAATCTATTCTATGAATGTGCATCTAATGATATAATTGCGTCGCTATTTTTAATAATTTATTGAAGTTGTTTAAGAATGGGGTTTAGGTGTGTTTGTTGGTGTCGCTTCGCTAAAACACCAACAAAGGCAATGTTATTTTTCCTTAGAACTGGGTTTGCAACTCAATTCTAAGGAAAAATGAGTATTCTTAAACAGCTTCATTGTTTTTATTTGAATTTGCAAAAAAATAAAATTGTAGTTTTCTAATCAAAATTCCATTCTGAATCTAAATCATTTCCACATACTTGACATTCAAAAATATGTTCTTTAATTAGGTTGATAGTTTGACAGTTTGTGCAAAATCTAAAATCAAAGTCGACTGTGAAATAATTTGGATATTCTATTTCTAGTTTGCTTAAAACTTCATTTACAAATTTCCAAGATTCAGGTTTTGGGCAGTAACCTGTTGATTGATTACTTATTTCGCTTATTGAAATTTTATCTTTCCCCTCAATTAGAAATGAAATTTCCCCTGCTGAAATAACATTTTTTCCACCTGCACATTGCACGTGTTCAGAATGCCTATCATTAATTAAAAGTTCATGATTTTCATTAATGATAAATGTTGCAATTACACTATCGTTGATTAATTCTTGAGCTGTTTTTTTAATCCAATTTAGTATATCTTCACTTTTTGAAATTTTATAGCCAGTAAATTTTAAATCAACAGAATCAAATACTTCTTGAGAACCAACATAAGAATAAAGCTGAATATTTTCTTTTTTGTTGTTATTCATTTTCTCTCTCTATTTTTAAAGTAACAGATGTCGCAAATTGCACATTTGGAACAATATCATATCTGTATACATAGTCACTACAATCTAAAGAATTAATATTGAAATAGAAATTTGTATTTTTATTCAATTTTTTTATTTTGAATGTTTGAGTATCAATTACTAGTTGACCAGTAAAATCTTTAGAATAAATATTTGCTATAAAATATCTATTATCAGGTAAAAAAAAACCACCTTTAAAATAATTTATTGTTCTGTTTGTATAATCACTATATCCAAATTGTCCATTTAAAAGCTGTATGGTTGTGTCTTTATTTTTATAATAAAGACCTATCTCATTATGTATTATTGCAGTTGTAATTATACTATTCAAATCAAAGCTATTGTATTGAAAATCAGCCTTAAAATTATCATAGTTTACAAAAATACTATCTTCATTTATACCTTCTAGTTTTAAATTACTATTTTTAAAATGTTCTGAAATTACTGTTTTACTTATCAAATCAATTTTTTTTAAAGCTAAATCTCCTTTTTCAGTTGCAAACTCGTAATAGATATGATTTTCATTTGCATCGAATATAAAGTTATTTATTAATTCTTCTTCTAAATCTATAAGGGAATTAAAAGTATTATCTATTACTGAATATTTATAGATACTAGATTTATTATTTTCACTGTAATTACTATCCCATATTCTATCTTGTCCAATAATAAAATAATCAGAATTCTTACTCCATTGCATTTGTGATATATTAAAACGCTTTGATTTTCTATATTCATCAACAAGGTGTAAATTAACATCTTCCAAATTGAAGAGTATAGTTCCTTTACTATCTATAAGAGTGAGTTTATTTGTGGAATCATCAAAAAGTAAAGCAAATTTACTATTGGGGGATATATAGGCTTTGTCAAATTTACCTTTCCATATAGGACTTATAGAATAGTCTAGTTTTCCATCTTCAGCAAAATACAAAGAGCTATCGACTTTAAAATAAAAAGGTTTAGAAGATGTAAACTCAAAATTATCAAACTCAGTTCTTTCTATAATAGGCTTTATTACTTCTTTCTTGTTAGTGAAAATGTCTGAATATCTAAAGAATAAAATGAGTAGAAATATGATTAAAACGGAGGAGAATACAATGAATAGATTTTTTTTCTGCTTTGTCATATAATTAGTCTATTTTAAATTAATAATATTCTTATGAAGAATTATATTTTTTTAGAAGGGACAAGAAGAACCTCATCCCTACAAACAAAACGGCAATTGCAATTAACTGGTTACTACTTACTGATGACTGCTAACTGTAAAGCTCACTTTTATCAATTTCAGTAATCTCTTCTTTAAAGATAATTCCATGATTTTCTAGTTCTGCCAAAACAGGTTCATAAATTTCTCTATGAATTGGAATCTGAACGCCTTTTAAATGTAAATTCCCAGTTAAATATAACTTTGCTGCAATCGCTAAAGGAAGCCCAACAGTTTTTGCCATTGCTGTATGTTTGCTGTCATCTCCAAAAACGACAAGCGAAGAAGTAAGTTCTTTTGCTTTATTTTGATAGGTATATTTAATTCTGTGTTGCATCAAAATCATATCTTTGTCTTGTGGGTCTAACGTCCATTTTTCCTCTAAAAGATGTTGCAAGATTTGAGCAGGAGAAGCATTTGGAAGTGTTATTTTTTTATCTTCAAAGAAGCCTAAATATTCCCACTTTTTGAGTTCTGCATCACAAAAATTATACTTTTCTTTTAGTTTTTTTTCTAAGGATAAAAAAGGGTCATATTTGAAAAACATATTAGCAAACTGTCTGTAAGTCAGTTTATCCGAATGTTCAATTTTATAAGAATCATCTGTCATTCCTAATTGAATAAATGTATCCCAAGATTTGCAAAAACCATCTCTTCGAATCGTTCCTCTAAGCATTGTCGGAATATCATCTAGTCCATACGTAGAGCGATATTGCAATGAATCTCTATTTGGATAACCTTCAAATTTATAGTTCTCATCATCTTTATTTATTTGAGCAAATTCTTTTGATTCTATTGGCTCACAATAAGAAAACAAACGATGATAAGGTGCATATTTATACTGATGATTCTGAATAAATTTTGCTGTCCCTTGTCCTGCCAAAACGACATTTCTAGGATTCCAAGTAAATTTATAATTCCAAGGATTATTGTCAGATTGAGGTGCTAAAAGTCCACCAGTAAAGGAACGAAAAGCCGTAATTTCTGCTTTTTCAGTTTCCGAACTATTATGCAAACGGATTCTATCCAAAACTTGCATTGCCGAAAGGTGGTCAATCCCAGGGTCAAGACCAATTTCGTTGAGCAGTAAAAGTCCTTTTTGTTTTGCTTCTCCGTCTAGCTCTTGCATTTGAGGAGAAACATAAGAAGCTGTAAAGATAGAAGTTGATTCTTGTACACAAACTTCTGCCACAGGGGCGTGTAAAAATGCAGGTAAAAGTGAAATAACTAAGCCTGCTCTTTGTGCTATTTTTCTACACGCTTCTACATCTGAAACATCAAACTGAAAAGCTGTTGCGTTTTGGTGGTTTTTTATTTTTTCTTGAGCTAATGAAATATCTAAATCTCCTACTTCAATTTGCCAATCATTCTCTATACTATGTTTTAATAAATAGCCGATGAGGGCATAGGATGAGCGTCCTGCGCCAAGTATTACTACGTTTTTCATTGTTTGTTGTGTGTGTTGTTGTGTGTTATTTGATTTGAAGCTGTTTTAAGAATCCGTTTTTTTTGGTGTTACTTTGCTAGTTTAAGTAACTGTACAAAATTAAATATAAGTAATGACTGATTAGCGAGTGATTTGGCTTCGCCGAGCTATCAGTTTTATGATTACTATGATAATTACAGGATAATACAAAATCGTATAATAAAATAATAAATTATATTTGAAATTGCATTTATCTTCATTTTATCTTAAAAATCATATAAATCATTTACCAATAAGTTACGGTATTTTAGTTATAACTCATTTACTTACAGTTCTTAAAAAGCTTCTATATTTATTCCTCTTTGTCTAAATCTCTTTGACGTATTTTTTTTCCTACCAAAACACTCAAGCCTAAGACTAGAGCAAGTAGAAGAGCAATACCATTAATTCCATATTTTTCCCATTTTATTTCATTTTTACTTCTCAAGGTATTGCTTTCTTCATTAATTCTATCATAAAATGAACCCAAATCAGCATTTCCAATAGAAGCATTTTTTCTACTTTCTCCTGTTACCTTTAGTTTAATTTTTGAGGAAAGCGTGTCATAATCTTCCTTTTTAGTATTGAAAAATATATAACTAAAATAGTCTTTCATTTCATAAGTACCTGGTTCGTTTGGTATGATATAATAATTGAAATCTTTTTTTCCATAAACAGCATTATTATTTCGTCTTAGCATTTCGGAAATTGTAGGTTCATAAAAATCAAAATTCCCTGTTTTTGGAAGGTTTGGTTTTTCTATAACAGACAGATTTCCCTCTCCTTCAATTCTGAATTGATACTGTACGCTTTCTCCTGTTTTTAAATCTTTACTTGCTATTTGCTCTTTCAAAATATAATTTCCTACTGGAACTTGGTCTTTGAGTGGGTGAGGAGGCAACGCTTTGACAGTCAATGAAACAGGTTCGCTGTAATACGTCTTTATATTTTCTTTCATTTGATTAAAAATACTCTGTGAATTGACAGCAACATCATATTTTACCATTTTGAAAGGAATAGCAGGAATAGATATTTCTTGAGGACTTAATGAATAAAAAACAGCTTGATAAACCTTATACTGTCGATATTCTTTACCTCTTATCTTGACCATTTCTGGAACAGGTTGAATGATATTAAAATTTTCTTCAAGCGCATTTTTTGGTCTAATTTGCTTCAATATTTCTGCTTTTTGCTCTCCTAATTCATAGAAATTAAGTGTTGCACGATTCGAAACAGCTACATAAAAAGACATCGTAAGCGTAAACCCTTCACCAACATAAGGGTTTTGTTTGTTTGTTGTGATGGCAAAAAAAGCATCATCTTTTACCGAAATATATTCTGTATTTTCCGTTTTTCCCCAAAAACTATCAAACGGATTTGTAGTCTTTGACCTACCTTTTACATCAATACTTGCACCTGCATGACGCACTTTTTCACCATTAACAGTCATATCAAAAGGACGTAAAAAGTATGTTCCCTGCCTAGAGGCTCTGTAACGTTGCGTAACTGCCTGTGTTTTGGAAACCTGTCCATTTACAAAATTTATCGACTGAGAAGTATATATTTCAGCCTTATCCATTCCACTTATTTTAGGAAAATCAGAGTATTTTTTCAGCTCACCATCCTTTACCGTTACCGTAACTTCAAAGTCTTCATTCAAGCCAATGGTCGTAGTTCCTACTTGCAGCGTTATTTCTTGACAAAAAGCTACTTGAGGGATTATAATTCCTATGAAAATTATAAACCAAATTATTTTTAAATTCAATCTATTTATCATCAATTTATTCATTTTTATTTTATTTATGATGAAGTTATTATGTATTTGCTTAGTGTTTTTTCGCTAAAATACTAAGTAAAAGCTATGTTATTTTTTAAGATTATGAAAGTCTTGATTACAAATAACTCTTTTTTTTGTGTAAAAAGAAAGTCAGTAGATTTAGAATTTAGAAATATTATAATCTATAAAAAAGCACTTATCAGAAAAAATCTAATAAGTGCTTTCTCAAAATTATTTTCTTATTCTTGTTTTATTTTAACGTATTCCTAAGTTTTGGTGCATTTCCAAAATGAAATAGCGAACAACAGCACGAATAGCATCTTTTTGAGAGTTAGAAGAAACATTATGTTTTCTTAGAAAATCATCTGAAAAAGATTTATCTCTATTAAGTGCCATATAACCCGTACAGACTGCATTTTCTAACTTATTTGTATTTGGCTTACATATTACTCTGAAAAAATCTGTCTTACTTTGTTTCCAACCATAGGTTTGATATTTTGCTCCAAAAATAGTAACATTATATCCTTCTACATCTCCAGATTCACTTCCTTTTTTTACCATCTTTTCAACTTCCAAATTGGTGCTATATGCGTTATTAGACCTATTATTTTTTATAGATTTTATTTCCATCAAGAAACGGTCAGAATCGCCAAATCGTTTTACTTCATAAAAATACTGTGTACGAGTTTTGCTTACTTCTATGATTCCCGTAAACCAACTATCACTATTTCCCTTTAAGCCAACTGCCCATTCTCTACCTTCAGGAGCAAGCCAAGAATATCTTGGAACAGTTTTGTTAAGTTCTTCAATTTGTTTGATAGTAGGAGAGTCCCCATAAATATCTTCCAAAACTTTTACTTTTGCACGTTTCAAGAGAGCATTTTTGCGTGGCTCTTGTTTGGTAGGTTTTCTTGACCAACGACTTTTAGCAACTGGTTCTGGGTCAAGGTCATTGCGCCTAGATAAGTTTTCTATAAATTTTCTACCTTCTTCCAAATTATAAAAAGTAGTATTTTCCAAGCGTCCTTTTTCATATTCATACACTAAATCCTCCTGTACAAGTCCTTTTATATCTAAGCGTTTTTGAATAAGACTGTCCAAATAAGGCTTTGCTAATGGCTCAAAAAACTTATCTTTTTCCAATGCATTCTTAAAGCTGTAAAGCTCTGAAGGTGTATCTGCTTTACCAAAAATATCATCTACTTGCTCTAAAAGAGTTTGCTTGTATTTCTCAACGTTTGTAGGTGTCAGAAATTCTATATTTTCAGGTGTTGTGATAGCATCTTTTACAGCTACTAAAGGACGAATATCTCCTTGATAATGCTGATAATATTTAGGCATTTCTAAAGGAATATCAATAAACATTGGACGTTCTTTTGTAAGTTTTCCAAGTCCTGTAAGGGTTTCTAATTGATTTGCAATTTCTTTATACTCATCAATAGCATTATCCATATATGGAAACTGTTCTTCACTAAAGTTTTTGTTTTTGAGGGCATATAATTTACGAAAAGCAATAACATGGTCTTTTCCTTCTTGTACGAGAGCTGCTAAATAAGTAGCCTTCAATTGATGTTCTTTGTTAGCATATTTTGCCACAACAAAGTTGCGAAGTAGTTTTTCAGTCTCTTCTTTTACATTTTGTGGGTTTTCGGCTTGATGAACTAGATAATTAGCATATTCTAATTTAGCAAGTTCGCTTCCTTCCTCTGCAAAACGCTTCATTACTTGATGTGCTTTGTCTTTTTGATAAGCAAAAGCCATATCCTCTATAAAATCACTACGACGGTTTCTAAAAAACTGCCATTTTGCTTTCAGGTAATTTACATTTTGGCTATATCTTACGCTATCAGTAACTGCAGCTTTGTCCAAAAACTTCATTCCTGTTACATAATCAATCTCAAATTCTAAGAAATAACGTGCTAATAAAAACTGACTTTCTGCACTTGCTTCTGTTTTCGTTGCTTCTTTATAGGTATCAAAAATATCCATAAGATAAAGGTCTGTATTGTCTTGGTAATACATGTGCAAATCCATACTATCTGCTACGATATTCAGCCACTTTCTAGCTGCCTCTAAATCTCTAGGAATATCTTCACTTCCAGTCATATAAATTTCGAAAAGCTCTCTAGCTGCTGGGACTTTTTGAGCAGAACTCGCTGCCATAGCTTCAGAATACCATTTTATAGCATTTTTGTAATCTCTGTATTCTCCACTCGTAAACATATCTCCCTTAAATGCATTTGCAATTTTGAGCATAGCAGTAGAGTTACCCTCTTTTGCTTGTTTCTTATATACTTTATAGGTGTCTTTAGAGATAGTTTGGGGAACAGAGCCACAGCTTACCATCAAAAAAGATAGCAGAAGAACTGAGAAGAAGAGTAGTAAGGGAGTGGTATATTTTTTTATATTTTTCATGAGAACTAGAATAATAATTTTTATGGATAGGAAAAAATGAGATGAAAGAAGAATAAAATTCAACTAAAAAAGTAGATAAAATTAATTTTAGAGTGCTAATTTAAGGGTTTTAGTAGAAAAAGATACATATTTTCTTAAATTTATTCTAAATCAATTTATACAAGAGTTTAAAAAATAAAAGTTGGCTTCGCATTTGTTTTATTATGACATATAATAGATTTTATATTTCTATAACTTTTCAAATTCAGTTTTGTTATTTTGAGTAACAAGCATTTAATTCAAACAAAAAATATCATGAAAAAAACAACTTTATTTATTGCCCTCTTTTTCTGTTTTTCTGCTATAAGTGGTTTTACTTTTTTTTCCAAAAATGAAGTAAAAGACAAACAAGAAACAGCACAAACAATAAAGAAACCTAAGATCGAATGGCTTACTTTTGAAGAAGCGATGAAAAAATCAGCAGAAGATAAAAAACCCGTTTTTATAGATGTCTATACAGATTGGTGTGGCTGGTGCAAAAAAATGGATAAAAACACATTTCAAACGCAAGAAGTGGTAGAATATGTGGCTCAAAATTATCACGCCGTAAAATTAGATGCTGAAAGTGAAGATGCAACTTCATTTGACGGACAAAAACTAACGTACAGGCAGCTCTCTGGAGGAGTATTTAAGATTACAGGTTATCCTTCTATTGTTTTGATAAATAGTAAAAAAGAGGTGGCTGTTGCTCCTGGTTATAGAGAAAAAGATGACTTTATAGATATGCTAAAGAAGTTTAAAGAAGATAGAAAATAGTATTTATATGAACGCCAAAATCTGAATAGTTTTCTACTAAAGCTGCTAAATAACTATGAGTGTAATTTAGAAAACTGCTTTTTTTTGATTAATTTGGCATATCTGATTGTTAAATTTTCTTGTAATTTAATTTTTATTTGTACAGATGTATGAAAAAAATAACATCCCTTTATTTGTCTAGTTTTTTGGTTATTCTAATTTCCTGTTTATCTATTAATTTTCTTCTTGCTCAAGATAACATTAAAGACAATACCAAGAGAGAATTAGTGATAAAAGGTGTTTATCATGGAACAAACTTATATATCCAAAACTCATCTACTTCGGATACAGAATATTGTGTAAAAGAAATATATGTTAATAATAAAGTAGTGAAATTCCCTGCCACTACAGCTTTTGATATTAATATGTCTTTTCTAAAGATTAATGATGAAGTGGTAGTTAAAATCATTCATACAGGAAGCTGCACTCCAAAAATTCTTAATCCACAAGCTATTAAAGACAGGCTTCCTTTTCGTTTTTCGTCTATCAACGTAGATATGAATACAATGATTTGGGTAACAAGGGGAGAGAAAAAATTTGGTCAATTCTTTATTCAAATCAAAAATAACCGTACTTGGATAGTTGAGAAGGTAATCAGTTGCAAGGGAAGCGCACAACAAAATGTATATACACTGCCTCTTACACATCGTGGAGGAGAAAATATTTATAGAATAAAATACTTAGACGTAACAGGGAAATATTATTATTCTCCTGAAATTAAGTTTGTATCTGAGGGCGAACAACAAATCAGCTTTTATCCAAAAAGTGTAACAAGTCGTATCACTTTTTCTCGTTCGACTAATTATCAAATCTTAGATAATAACGGAAAGTTAGTTTTACAAGGGGATGGACTTACAGTAGATTGCTCAAACTTGAGTTTGGGAGCTTATTATTTACTTTTTGAAGGACAAGAAGAGCGTTTTTTTAAAAAATAAATCAAAAAATTATAGCACAGAGAGTCCAACTTCGATAGTTTTTATTAACTCTTCTTTGTCTGGATTTGTCTTTCCAACTACTTTTAATCCACTATAAAACATAAATAAAAAAGAAGCCGTAGATTCTATGTTTTTTTGAGGATTTATTTCTCCATTCTCAACTCCTTTTTTAAGATATTCTATAAAAAAACCTTCAAACTCCTTCTTATTCTGTATAGCCATTTCTAATATATTCTCATTATTGGGAATGAGTTCGCTCATACAATTGATAACAAAACAGCCTTTCTCTTGCACACTTTTTTCTCCCATGATAGCAAGTAAAAACAGATTTTTCAAACCTTCTTTTATAGAAGGTTGATTACTTAGAAATGTTTGTACAGCTTCTTTACTCTGGTTTCTATAACTCTCTAATGCCTTATTGAATAGTTCTTCCTTTCCTCCAAAAGTATCATAAAGACTAGCTCTATTTATCTTCAAATGATTGACCAAATCTTGAATAGAAGTAGCGTGAAAGCCTTGTTGCCAAAATAAATTTGTTGCTTTACTTAATATTTCTTGTTCTTCAAACTGTTTTTTTCGTGCCATAATTATACTCAATTAATATATTTCCTTTTACATAAACCTTATAACCTTCTACAAAAAAAGTTCCTATAGTATTAGTATAGGAACGTCAAATCAATTCAAAAGTTTTTATCTACCAAAAAGTAATTCTTCACTTCAAAATGTATTTTTATTTTGTTTTGATACTACTCAATAGCTTCAAGTTTTGTGGATTTCGATAATCATATTGATACAAACCGTCTTTTCCTATCAACATCAAGATATTTTGATGAGCAATTACATCATATCCATGTATTGATTCATCCGAAGCCATTTCTTCCACATTTGATGGGTCAGTAACATTAAAAGCCTTCAAACCAGCATCTCCATCACATACAAAAAGTGTTTTACTTGTATAATTAGAAGCTACTCCCAAACCATGTGGATTTGTCATGGCTTGTGTATTGATTAAAGAAGGGTTTGATAAATCAGAAATATCTATTAGATGCAGTTCGTTTACGCCATCTCTACAATTTGTACCATTTCTAAGTGTTACATAAGCCGTAGTTTCAGAAACTACCACAGGGTCGCAGCTCGTAATATGCTCATAAGTAGAAACAAATCTAGGCTGATTAGGCTCATATAAATCATAAATATGCATTCCTCGTTGCGACCCAATAAATAAATTAGTTCCATAAGGAAAAAGTGTTTCTATTCCCCAGCCTAATTCTATTTCACTTTTCATTTGTGGAGACGTAGGATTAAGAATAGAATATGACTTTAGATTATCTCCATTTAATGTATAAAGATGATTTTGAGTAATGGCAAAACGAGCCATCGAACCTGCAACTCCTGAATTTGCCCCTTGACGAGCTTGTTCTTGATAGGCTATATACTCATCATCATTACAATTATAGTTAGTTACGACTTCTGTTTGTTTCCAATCTACTACAATTCCATAATTAGGGTCTGCATAGCCGTTATTTCCAAAAATTTGATTTGAGAATGTGTTTTCTACTCTTTCAATAAGTTGAGGATTTGTAACTGTATTAATATCGATAACCAACAAATCGGTATAGCTATCAGCGTATAAAGTATTTCCAGAAATGGCTATATCTACATTTCCAGCAATCGTTAGAAAACCAACTTGAAGTGGTGAAGCAGGATTTGAATTATCAATAATATGAACACCTTCATTTATTTCATTGATAAATAAGTAATCATTATAAAAATATATTTTACCTACTTCTTCTAAAGAACGAGGAGTTTTCAGCTCTACTGGAATACTTCTAAATTCGTCATAACTCATAAAGATAGGCTCATAGGAAATATAAGAGTAGTTACAATCATCTTGCTCACAACTAGATAAGAAAATGATGGAAAAGATAGATAAAAAAAAGAGCAGACTAGATAAACTAGACAAAGTAAATTTGCGATACATAACTTTAAAGGGAAATTATAAAAGATGAATGAATGATAGTGTGTGTTTAATTATTTTTTTAAAAACTTATAAGGGTAAAAGAAAATTTATTGAAAAATCCTTTCTGTTTGTCTATACGCAGAACTTCTTAAAAATGCTGCACTAGTAAAGTAGATTAATTAAAATAATCGTCGCCAAAATCAGAATTTATATGTTAAGAAATAATAATAATAAACTAAAAGCAAACTTTATTTTGGAACGATCGTTCTAAAACTATCTTTCAAATCAAAATTTGTTTTATCATTCAATCAAATTCAAAAAACATGAGCAATTCATTAACAGGAAAAATCGCAGTCATTACAGGTGGAAATAGTGGGATTGGCTATGCCACAGCAGAAGAGTTTTTAAAACAAGGTGCAAAAGTAATTATTACAGGTAGGAATACTGAAAAAGTAGAAAAAGCTGCCAAAGAATTAGGTGCAGAAGGTATTGTAGCTGACCAAGCAAACCTTTCTCATCTTGATTCTTTAGTAGAGAAAGTAAAAAAAGCTCACGGTAAAATAGATATTTTGTTTGTCAATGCAGGTGTATTTTTTCCAACTCCTTTGGGACAGATTTCAGAAGAATTATATGAAACGCAAATGAATATTAATCTAAAAGGTGCAATTTTTACACTTCAAAAGTTTTTACCAATTCTTAATGAAGGTGCATCTGTTATTAATCTCTCTTCAATAAATGCTTATACAGGTTCGGCAGGAACGGCAATTTATGCTGCTACAAAAGCAGCTCTAAATTCTTTTACAAGAACAGCAGCAGCAGAACTAGCTTCTAAAAATATTCGTGTTAATGCTGTAAACCCAGGGCTTACAGAAACTCCAATTTTTGAAAAAGTAGGAATGAGTGATGAGCAAGTTGAAGGTTTTAAGGCTTCTATGGTATCCAATATTCCTCTTAAAAGAATTGGTACTTCAGAAGGAGTTGCTAAATTAGTTACCTTTTTAGCTTCTGATGATGCTTCTTATATTACAGGTTCAGAATATACTATTGATGGTGGAATGACACTTATTGGTGCATAAAGTTTTGAAGGTATTTGTTTGATATAAACAAACAAATACCTTTTTTTTGAGAAATTACCATCTATCAGAATACAAAACTTCTCCATTCTGATTGTAATAATAAACAATTACTTTTCCATTTTTTAGATAATCCAAACGAGCAAAACCATAATTAGAATACGCAAAAAAAACTTTTTTATCTTTTCTATAATTTTTATTGATAAATGTTTTCTTCGAACCTGCTCCACTATTTATTTGTCGCCAAACTTTTTTTGGACTTTTTTCATTGAATTTATGATATTGAAGCGTATGTTCGTGTCCACAAACGTAAACCAAACTTGGATGTTTCTCAAAAATTGAAGAAAGGTTTTTCTTCAAATCTTGATATCTAGGATTCGAAATATCTTGTTCTGAAAAACCTGCTTTTCGCATCAAAACATAAGCTGTCCCCAAAATAGGTAAAGGAATATATAATTTTTTATTAAAATCTACTAATGGAAAAAGGTGAGGTCGTAAGGGAAATTTACCTCCATGCGAACTTTCGCTCTCTAGTAGATGATGCGCTGCAACAATTATTTTTTTATTTTTATTTGCCATAATTAGACTATCCAAACGAGTATAAATTTCTTGATTTGTTTCTAATTCACAATCAGAAGATTTATTTTTTTGGATTAAATATTGTGTATCTAGGCAAATCAAAATTATACTATCTGATAAATCAAGAACGGTTGGTGTGCTACAACTATTTTTAGGAAGATACTTATAACCTTTGTCTGTAATATAACCTTGCTCTTCACTTACAAAATCAGCTCTTTTATCTTCTCCCCAATCGTGATTTCCTGCTACAAAAATCACATTTTCTTTTTGATGATTTTCTACAATTTTAAGTTGTGAATCAATATGCTTTTCGGCTTCTTTCCTTTCTGCAATCAGTTTTTTATTTCCTTTTATTTCTTCCTTCGGAATCAAACCATACGGATAAATATTATCTCCCAAAAAAATCAAAGTAGCAGAAGGATTTTTAGCCAATTCTTTTTTCAGAGATAAAAAAATAGGCGTAAGCGAATCACTATTTCCTGCATCTCCTAGCAAAAAAACAGTTTTATCAATTTCTTTTTTGCTGTAATCAATAGAAAAATTAGAAAGAGGCGATAACTGAGAAACACTTTTACAGGAAAAAATAAAATTACATAGAAAGAAGAAAAATAGAAGGGAAAAAAGACGCTTTAGAAGAAGTATCATTTTTTTGATTTGAGACTTAGAAAATAGAATAGTGAAATCTACGTATTTTGATTTTGTTTTAAAATTCTTTTGGGCAAAAAGTTTTAATTTCAAAATTTAGTTAAGAATTTAATCGAAAAGCATACAATACATTTGCTTTTTGTCAAAAAAATAGGAATATTGTTTATATAATCGTAATCACGACTTAAAAATAACCCACAACAAAAAATAAATTATTGCATTATGGAAGAAATTTGGAAACAGCATTATCCAAAAGGAGTACGAAAGGACATTAACCCAGACCAATATAGTTCATTGATAGAGTTGATTGAAGAGAGTATAGAAAAATATGGAGATAAAACTGCCTATGTTCATATGGGTGTTGAGATGACTTTCAAACAAATTGGTAATTATTCAGCTAATTTTGCAGCTTTTTTACAAAATGAAACGAACCTAAAAAAAGGAGATAGAATTGCGATACAGATGCCAAACGTAATGCAATATCCCATTGCTCTTTTTGGTGCTATTCGTGCTGGTTTGGTCGTCGTAAATACGAATCCACTTTATACAGTTCGTGAAATGGAACACCAATTTACAGACGCTGATGTAAAAGCTGTGGTAGTATTAGCAAACTTTGCTGATAGCATAGAAAAAGTATTGCCTCACACAAATATTGAAACTGTTATTGTTACAGAAGTGGGAGATATGATGGGAATGTTTAAGCGTTCCCTTACCAATTTCGTTGTGAAACGTGTCAAAAAAATGGTTCCTTCTTACAGTCTTCCTCGTGCAATTCCTTTCCGTTATGTACTTGCAAAAGGCAGAAAATATCCATTTACACCTGTAAAAGTAGAAAGTTCAGACAACGCATTTATTCAATATACAGGAGGAACAACAGGGGTAGCAAAAGGTGCAGAACTGACACACAGAAACGTAATTGCAAATGCCGAGCAGATAAAAGAATGGATGAAACCACTTGCTAGAGAAGGGCAAGAAGTAGTTTTGACTCCTTTGCCGATGTATCATATTTTCTCTTTAACTGTAAATACGTTTATTTTCTTTGCCTATGGTTGTAGTAATGTTCTGATTACCAATCCTAGAGATTTACCAGCTCTCATTAAAGAAATGGCAAGTAATAAAATTACGATAATGACAGGCGTAAATACGCTTTTCAATGGACTTGCAAACCATCCAGACATAAATACAGTAGATTTTACACGCCTAAAAATTGCTGTTGCTGGTGCGACTGCCGTACAAAGTGCTGTTGCCAAAAAATGGAAAGAAGTTACAGGAAATTCATTAGTTGAAGGCTTCGGACTTACAGAATGTTCGCCTGTGGTAAGTTGTAATCCTGTTGTTGGAGATGTACAAATCGGAACAATCGGAATGCCACTTCCAAGTACGGAAATCAAACTTATTGATGATGATGGAAATGATGTAGAAGGATTTAATAATCCAGGTGAGCTTTGCGTGAAAGGACCTCAAGTAATGAAAGGATATTGGCAAAGAGCTGATGAAACTTCTAATTGTTTGGGAGCAGATGGATGGCTCAAAACAGGCGATGTAGCTATTTTACAAGAAGATGGTTTCCTTAAAATTGTTGATAGAAAGAAAGACATGATTTTGGTTTCTGGCTTTAATGTCTATCCAAATGATGTAGAAGATACAATTGCAATGTATCCAAAGGTAATGGAAGTAGCAGCCATCGGAATTGATGATGCAAAATCAGGAGAGGCTGTAAAAGTATTTATTGTCAAAAAAGATGAATCATTGACAGTAGATGAAATAAAGAAATACTGTAAAGAAAACATGACAGGTTATAAAGTTCCAAAACATTATGAGTTTAGAGAAGAACTTCCAAAGTCAAATGTAGGAAAAATATTGCGCCGTGTATTGAAAGATGCAGAAAAAGAAAAAATGGCAAATGTTTAGTTTTTTCTCGTTCTGATTTATTCTGACCTTCTAAGCGATACAAATTTATTTTGTGTCGCTTTTTTTATACACAGAATAAAAACTGCCTACTAGAATCAAAGAAAGCAACATTAGAGAAATTCCACTCACAATAAAATTACCTATATGAAAATTCTCTTGAAAGTAATACATAAAGAAAAAACGAATAGAAAATAAAAACACAAAACAACTGAACAAAGAAAGCCAATAATTGAGAGAAATAGAATGAACAGTTTTAGTATTTTGAGGTAATTTATAAACCCAAAAAGCAATACAAACCCCACCTGAAAGCGTACTCAAATGCTGTAAAAACTTAAAAACAGGAATAGAATAGAAAATAGTTTTGGTCTGTAAAATAGGAAAAAGCTCTACAAAAAATCCGTCATGATGCGTAAAACCGTCCCAAAAAAGATGAGAAAAAGCTCCTAAAAGCAAAGAGAAAATAATAACTAGAAAATGCTTTTTAAAATAATCAGTAAAATCAAAATCTAAGAAATCATTAAAACGAGTTTGCAGAAAAAAAGGCAGATTTTTGAAAAGTGTTTTTTTTACGAGCAAATGAAACACAAAACAAAGCATAACTCCTAAAGGTAAATCAAACCAAAAAATACCAAAAAGAGTATGAGAAAAATCACTACGCACCTTCAAACGCAAAAAATATTCAAAATCAGGTGTCATACTTCCAATAATGAGAGCTGTCAGAGAAAAATAACACTTCCCTAAAATTCCGAAAGGCAAAATGATTGCAGGATGAGAAAATGTAAAGGGCATTTAAAAAAGTTAATTGTAAGACTATTTTTTTTATTAATTTACACAAAAATACTAGAATTTGAATTTGCTCCTTTATGCTCGTCTTACTACTTTTTGCTTGTCTTTTTGTCTTGCTTCTCAAAGGCTATCCTGTTTCCTTTACTTTGGGAGGAGTGGCTGTTCTGTTTGGAGTTTATCTTTTTGGATGGGATTTTTTCAATCTGCTTCCTCTTCGGATCTATGGAACGATGACAAATTTTGTCTTGATTTCTGTGCCTTTATTTGTTTATATGGGTGTAATGCTTGAAAAATCAGGGATTGCAGAACGTCTCTTGGAAACAATGGCTTTGCTTTTGGGTCGTTTGCGTGGTGGACTTGCCATTGCTGTTGTGATTGTGGGTGCGCTTTTGGCTGCTTCTACTGGCGTTGTCGGTGCAACAGTCGTAACGATGGGACTTTTGAGCCTTCCCACAATGCTAAAACGAGGTTACAAACCTGAACTAGCTACAGGAACAATCGCCAGTGCAGGAACGTTGGGACAAATTATTCCTCCTAGTGTTGTGCTTGTTTTGTTGGGAAGTGTAATGAATGTTTCGGTAGGCGACTTATTTATTGGTGCAATTATTCCCAGTATTTTGCTTGTTACTCTATATATTCTATATATCTTTTTTACAGCATGGAAAAACCCAAAATCTGCTCCTGCTATTTCGAAAGAAGAACTAAAAGAATTTAATGATAAACTTACTTTTGGGTTACTTTTTAAGGCATTTGTCTTGCCAATGGTTTTGATTTTATCTGTTTTGGGTTCTATTTTTTCTGGAATTGCCTCGCCTACCGAAGCTGCTGGAGTGGGCGCATTAGTAGCTACTATATTGACAGCTTTTGAAGGAAAATTAAATCTCAAAATCATTAAAGAAGTCAATAAAGAAACAATGTATCTGACCTGTATGGTTTTTATTATTTTAGTAGGAGCAACTGCTTTCGGACTTGTTTTTCGTGGAATGGGAGGCGATAAAATTCTGATTGATTTTATTGAAAGCTCAAATCTTAGTCCTTATGGATTTTTGGCTTTAGTAATGATTTTAGTTTTTGTAGCAGGATTTTTTATTGATTTTATAGAAATTGTCTTTATTTTTATGCCTGTCGTAACGCCTATTTTTGCAGCCTACGGAATGGATTTAGTTTGGATTGCTATTTTGATTTCTATGAATCTTCAAACTTCGTTTCTTACTCCTCCTTTTGGATTTTCACTTTTCTATCTCAAAGGTGTAGCTCCTCCAGAAATCAAAACAGGACATTTGTATCGTGGAATTATTCCTTTTATAATTATTCAACTTCTGCTAATGACTTTAATTATTCTTTTTCCTCAATTAGTAAGGTTATTTTAGAAATCTACACAAATAAGATAAAATGGAAAACCTAGACGAACATATTTTTGAGAGTAATAACATTAGGACGTTTGGGATAGCTTTGCAGAAATGTAAAGTATTTATTTTTGATTATTAATTAATCCTATCCTTCTATTTTAATGACAACTATTTCATAATGATAAAATTTACCAAAACGCATATAATCCCCTCTAGTAAATCTCAGCAAGAGCTAGAGTATATATTTGATTCTAGTGTACAAACTGTCGATGAGGTACAAATTATAAAAATGAGTAAGAACAGTTTTAAAGGAGTTTATACGAAGGGTTTTCAATGGGGGGAAAATATTTATTCTACTATCAAAATTGACAATAGTAATGTTATTTTAAGTAATACTTCTGATTTTAAGGGAGATTTTTTTCTTTTAATATTTTATGTGATTTTTTGGAGTGTAGGATTGGGTTTAATTTTCAGCTCAGATACAGTATATGATTCAGCAACAATATATCATTTGATCATCTGTGTCTTCTTTCCTCTGTTTGGCAGTTTAGCACACAGAATAAATTTCTCTAGCCAAGAAGCAGCAGCAACTAAAATTTATAAATCAATTATAAAAAATGATTTTCCCATAAATTAGATACTAATTAGTGCTGTTGTTGGTGTTTTAGGGATAGCAATACCAACAATCACAACTTGCAACATAGGTTTAGTCTGAAAAAAGACTTAAACAGTTTTCATAAGAAAAGCTTGTAAATAATAGGGCAAATGCATGAAATTTTATTTTTAAAACTGGTTCAAGCGTCCTCACTTGAATTTAAAAACAAAAAAATATATCAGAAAGAGTATAAAATTACACATTTTATTTTCGTGCATTTGCTCTAGCTAAATAAATTACTTTTTCTCCAAAACAAGAACAATTTTATTAAAATCGGCTGCTGCATTAATGACTTTTCTGTATTCTTCAAAATCTTCTAAGGGCAGATAAATTTCATAATAATATTCAAAAACATCAATTGTTACGGTATTTCCCTTTTGCTTATACTCTGAAATAAAACCACAATTTTTACTATCATCTTTATCAAAAATAACATTTAGTTTCAAATCATCTAAATTTTTGACTTCATAACCCTTTGGAACTTCAAAAATTAATTTTCTTTTATAGATTCGATTGTGTCCGTTTTCTACGGCTAATTTTCGCTCTTTTTCTTGATAAAGTTCAGATTGAGGTCCTATACACTTTCCAATTGTAAAGAGATATTTATTTCCTGCTTTTTCTATCCACGATTTAGATTCAAAGTTTGTTTTGATAGCAAACTCATTTTCTAAAAGGTCTGTATTCATCTTTTCATTTTCTAACTCAATATCTTTAAACTCTGCGTCTGATGAAAGCCCTCTCAAAACATTTTCTATCATTTGAGTACGTTTTTCTTCAGAGTAATAAGGAATAATCGCTTGAATAGGAAAAGCAGAGAGTCCACCAAAACCATATTTAAGCTCTGATTCTATGGCATCCATATCTTCATTAAATTTCATTTTCAAATGAATATTAGTGAAATTTTTATCGCCCTCTAATGGTTTTATTTCTCTGACTGTTCCCAATCCAAAAACCTCATCCCCAACTTTCATTTTGCGAATAAAAAGACCATCAGTAGCTGTCCACGTATCAGGCACAATTCCATAACGGTATAAAGGAACAGCAGGAACGAGGTATTTTTTTGTGTTTGGAAAATAAATCAAAAATCTACGCATATTTCCCCAGTAGTCAAAATCGCCATCAAATCTGATTTCACTTCTATCAGAAGTCAAGACAAGCTCATAAGTTATATCAGCCATTTCTAACAAAGTCGTAAAAAGACGGACTAAACCACGCTCATTCGCAATTTTTGTTTTTTCAATCTCTTCAATATTTGAGAAATTAGGTGCAGGAGATTCTGTTCCCTGTATCTTAACTTTTAAATAATTTTCAATTTTACGGATTTTAGCTTCCTCTGTATACTTAGATTTTACTTCTATTTCCTTATATATTTTTTTGAGAGCTTTTGCTTCTTCTTTATCTCTTGTCTGACAAAAAACACTATAAATTTGTTTTGCAGCATCAGTAAATGTATAAAAACGCTGACGAGAATTAGCAGCCAAATTATAAGCTAATTTATAATCCACTCTCATTTTATTTGGGTCTGCATAGGCAAAAGGCTCTCCATTCAAAGGAGCAATACTATCAACTTCTATACGTTGGATTCGCTTTTCATTTTCGGTATCTTCTATAAGTTCTGCATCAGTCAAACCATTATAACTCTTTACTTCAAAATCTAAGTGAGAAGGCGTAATGAGTTCGAAAAGAACGTTTTTGGTGGGCGTACTGCTTTGTAAATATTGTCTTCCCTCTTGGTTTCCTCCCAAAACAGGTTCTTTTGTCGTATAAAAATATTCAATTTCGCTTCCTTTTTCTATTCCTTCAATAGCAAACATTTTGTAACCAAATCCAGACTCTTCATCTTTTATTTCCTTTAAATTATTTTGGTCAGAAATAACAACTTTTCCATCTGGCGAAATAGAACGGACTTTTAGTTTTTCTAGCGTTCCTTCTCCCAAAGGAATAAAAATCGCATTATAACGTTCCACAGCATCTGTACTTCCGAGCCAACGAATGATATGATGTGTCTTGTAGAGAAATATATTTTCCTCTTCTGCCAAATAAAAATATTCTACCATATTTTTATCTAAAAAAACTATTGAACCTACATCTTCCAAATGAGACGGAATTTCATTTCTTTTTCGGTTTTCTTCCCAATTATAATCTGCGTATTGGTGTTTGTCGTTATCTGCCAAAACAGGCAAAGAAAAAACAAATAAAATACAGGAAACTAAGAAAAATATAGTTGGTTTAATTAAATTCATAGAAATAATAGTGAATTTTTAATTGAAATTATTGTGTATTTGTTGGTGTCGCTACACTAAAACACCAACAAAGGCTAAAAATATATGTTTTTAAAACAAGAAAAGCATTTTTCTTTTCGAAAAATGCTTTTTAATAAAAAACCTATAAGACGTTGAAAACCTTATAGGTTTGAGTTTAAATATCAAAATATCTAAAGAACATATCCAAACGTTCTTTTTGAATATCTGCATCAGGGTTTTCTTGAAACTTAGCAATGACACGATATTCAAAACGCTCTAGGGTTGCCAAAATAGGCATAAGTTCGGTTTTATCTAATTTTAAAGTAAGCTTAATAAGATTAGTGTCATATGGGTCAGTATCTACATAACTACTCAAAATTTTGGTATTGTTTTCTTCTATCAAACGACTAATATGCGACAAAGAATAATCTCTATAATTCATTGACATAACCAAAATCGCACCTGCACTTTGATTAGCAAACGTACGAGCAAAGGCAGTTAAAGTATCTCTAACCGTAATTACTCCAACAAACATGTTGTTTAAATCTACAACAGCAATAATACGCAAATTATGGTCAGTTGCCAAACGCATAACATCATAAAAATGCTGCTCTTCTCCTACAAAAACATCTTCATAAAGTGGCTCAATAGAATCAATATCTGCATCTGGATTATTTATCTCATAGAGCATATCCTCTGTAATGATACCTTTATAAACATTATTTTCGACAATAGGAAGCTGCGTAATTCTGAAAGCATCCATCCAGTTAAGTGCCTTTTTGACACTGTCATTACTCTTCAATGGAGGAATCATTTCATTTATAAGGTCAGCAGCGACCATAACAGAAGTAGTAGTATTATAGGTGTCGTTCATAGTGGTTTATTTTGAATAAGGCAATAGGTCAGAAAACGTCTTTATTTTTAAGTAAATGTCAATAAGAAATGATAAATTGTGAATGATTAATGAATACAAACACCTTATTATCAAGTGAATTACAACATAGCAATTTATTTAATTTCAATGCCTAAAAATAAAATACAGTCCTTTCGCTATTATATAAGTAACAATTTGTGTGCTAATTTGCTTAGAAAAGCTATTATTTTTAGTTAAACTATTATTTTTGAAAAACGATGTTTAACTAATATGTTTTCAGTCTGTATTCATCTAACTCACTATTTTTTTACCTTTATTTAATCAATTATTTTATTTCAAAAGAAATTAGACCAAAGAAGTAGCTGTTTTTTCTAATGGATTCTTTTTCAAAAACTCATCAACATACGCATTAAAAATAGCCGAATGTTCCATCATAGGAGCGTGTCCACATTTATCAATAAAACGAAGGTCGCTATTTCTCAAAAGTCTATCAAACTCGTGAGCAACTAAAGGTGGCGTAATTGTATCATTCAATCCCCAAACCAAAAGTGTTGGAATGTTTATTAATGGAATCTCTTTAGCCATATTATTGCGTTGCGCCGAACGAGCAATCGTAATCATTCGTAAGCACTTTGCATTATTATTAGTTACTTCGAAGACGTCATCTACTAGCTCTTTCGTTGCAACTTTTGGGTCATGAAATGTATATTGCACCTTTTCTTTGATATATTCATAGTTTCCACGCTTAGGAAAAGAACCTCCCATACCGTTCTCAAACAACCCTGAACTACCTGTCAAGACCATTCTTTTAGATATTTCTTTATTGCGAAGCATAAAAATAAGAGCCAAATGTCCTCCTAAAGAATTTCCTACTAAGGTCATATCTTTTAGGTCTTCCATCTGTACGAATCCTTCTACAAAATCGATAAGTCCTTCCAAATGCGCCTTTCTAAGAGAAATAGTATAAATGGGCATCATCGGAATCAAGACTCTGTAATTTTTGGAAAAATGCGCCACTACGCCCTCCCAATTACTCATCTCACCAAAAAGTCCGTGTAGAAGCAAAAGAACTTCTCCTTCGCCTTCATCTATATATTCGTATCCTCCTTTTTCTTTGATTGTCATGCCTGTAAAGTTAAATCTTATAAATAAGTTGAGATATAATTTGAACGACAAATTTACAAAAAATATATATCGTACCAGTCGCTATTTACAAACATAGCATATTTCTATTCATTATTCAACCTGTTTTTTTCTTTGTTTGCTATAATTTTTGAAAAATAAAAACCCTAGAATTATAGAGAATTTTAGGGTTATTAAATGAAAATATATTTTCAAAACAAATTAATCTCTTCTATTCATTAGCATTGAAGCATAATAGAGAAGAGTAGCTAGAGAAGAAAGCGCAGCCACTACATAGGTCATGGCAGCCCAAGAAAGTGCACCTTTTGCCATCGAATATTCCTGTTGATTGACTATATTCTCATCTTTTATCCATTTCAAAGCCCTTCTACTTGCATCAAACTCAACTGGCAAAGTAATAAAACTAAACAGCGTAGAAACAGCTAATGCCAAAACACCAGCAGCCAAAACATAGGGAATATTCGCAAAATAGAGTAAACCGATTCCAATCATAAGAAGAAAAGGCGTAAAACGGTTCGTAATATTCAAAACAGGCACCATTGCCGAACGAAAACCTAAAAAGGCGTATGCTTTTGCATCTTGAACAGCGTGTCCACATTCGTGTGCAGCTACGGCAACGGCAGCAGCATTACGACCGTGATAAACAGCTTCACTCAAGTTTACTGTTTTATCACTTGGGTTGTAGTGGTCTGTTAATCTACCAGCTACTGAAAGAATTTTTACTCCTCCTATTCCTCTATCGTTTAGCATTCTTTAAGCTACTTCTGCGCCACTCATATTTGAGGCCAAAGGAGTTTGAGAGTATTTTTTGAAACGATTTCTGAACATATATTGTACACCCATACTTAATAAGCCTACAACAATGATTAATATATAACCTCCATTCATAATGATATAAAAAACTTAGTTTAAAAAATAATGTATAACAGACACCCTGTCTGTCGAATTTGGAAATAATACACACAAACTAGGAAGTCTGTGATACATACTTAAATTCAAACGAAAATAAAGAAAAGTTGTTTACTTTGACAAATCAAATCACTAAATTTGAATAAAAAGTAGGCGACAGTTTCCAACTGTTGTAAATTAAAATAATTTCGAATTTTTCAAATGGCAATTAAAAACTGTCGACTACATATAAACCAACCAAAAACAAATGTACGATACACTTCAACCCTTTTTAGAAAAGGAATTACAAGAAATAAAAGATGCAGGACTTTACAAAAAAGAACGCATCATCACAACGCCACAATCAGCAGCTATCAAAACGCAAAGCACAGGCGAAGTAATCAATTTTTGTGCAAATAATTATTTAGGGCTTTCCTCAAATCCTCGTGTTTTGGAAGCTGCAAAAAAAGCCATCGACACACACGGTTTCGGACTTTCTTCAGTTCGTTTTATTTGTGGAACGCAAGATTTACATAAAGAATTAGAACAAAAAACATCTGAGTTTTTGGGAATGGAAGACTGTATTTTGTATGCAGCAGCTTTTGATGCAAACGGTGGACTTTTCGAACCACTTTTAGGAGCAGATGATGCCATTATTTCTGATGCTTTGAATCATGCTTCTATTATTGATGGTGTTCGTTTGTGTAAGGCAAAGCGTTTTCGTTACAAACACGATGATATGGAAGATCTTGAAAAACAACTTCAAGATGCTGATGCAGCAGGAGCAAAACAAAAAATGATTGTTACTGATGGTGTTTTTTCAATGGACGGAACGATTGCAAGATTGGATAAAATCTGTGAACTAGCAGAAAAATATAAAGCTCTTGTTATGGTAGATGAGTGTCATTCGTCTGGTTTTATAGGAAAGACAGGAAGGGGAACACACGAGTATAGAAATGTAATGGGCAAAATTGACATCATTACAGGAACGTATGGAAAAGCTCTTGGAGGTGCTTCAGGTGGATTTACGGCAGCAAAAAAGGAAATTGTAGATATGCTTCGTCAGCGTTCTCGTCCTTATTTGTTTTCAAATACGGTTGCGCCACCGATTGTAGGTGCTTCTATTGAGGTTTTGAATGTACTTATGGAATCTACTTCGCTTAGAGATAAGTTAGAAGAAAGCACAAAATATTTTAGAGAAAAAATGAGTGCAGCAGGTTTTGACCTTGTAAAAGGCGAACATCCGATTGTTCCTGTGATGCTTTATGATGCGCCACTTTCTCAAAAATTTGCTGACCGACTGTTAGAAGAAGGAATTTATGTAATTGGTTTCTATTATCCTGTTGTTCCAAAAGGAAAAGCTCGTATTCGTGTTCAAATTTCAGCTTTGCACGAACGTGAACATTTAGATAAAGCTATTGCAGCTTTTACAAAAGTAGGAAAAGAATTGGGAGTGATTTCTTAGAAAAAATTCACGAACGATTTGTTTTTTACTCTACAAAAAAAGGGTTCTTTATGAATTCGGTTGCAACTTTCATTTTTGATGGGTCTGTACTGAAAGTCTGACCTATCAAAAATAAGTATTTCGAATAGCTTATTTTGTTAAAGTCAGACCGTCGGTACAGACTTGAACAAAATACAAGTTAAGGTTTGCAACTAAAATCATATAGAACCAAAAAAAGCTATTTCTATATTAATAATAGAAATAGCTTTTTTTATTTATTCTCTTGAAAAAGTGATTCTTAGGAATAAGAATTAAACAAACTACTTACTTTGAAATATTAAATCACTGATATTCAAATTATTACATTTGTAATTCGTAATTGTTCCTTACCAGTCAGAAAGTGTTCCACCTTCTACTTTTGATGGATTGATTCCAACAAGTTCTAAATCAAAAACTAAAGTTTTTCCAGCCATTGGATGATTAGCATCTAAAACAACGCCTTCTTCATTCGCTTCAACTACTACAACAGGAATTTGCTCACCATTTTGTCCTTGAAGAGCAAGTTGATCACCTGCTTTTGGATTCATTTCTGGTGGTAATTTGTCTTTAGGAAAAGAAACAATATTTTCTGGATTTGATTCTCCATACGCTTCAGCTGGTGCTAAAGTAATTGTCTTTGATTCGCTAAGTTCCATTCCTTCTACTGCAGCATCAAAACCTTTTATCATCTGTCCTGCTCCTACTTGAAATTCAATAGGCTCTTTTCTATCTCTTGAAGAATCAAAAACATTTCCGTCTTCGAATTTACCTACATAATGTACTTGTACTAAATCGCCTTTTTTTGCGCTATTTGACATGCTCTAAAATTAAATTGATTATAAATAAAAATAGCTTTTCCACTCTTAATGAAATAATTTTTTGATGAATTATACACTAAGAAATAAAAAAGACTGTTTTGTAATTTTATGCAAGGTACGATTTTTTAGCCTAAAAATAAATTTGTCATTCAAAAAGCCTTTAATAATTGGGTGTTTTTATATAAATTTGTAATTACTCAAGCAAAAAACTATGAAAAATTATTTTATCTATATCCTTTCTTTTTGGCTATTTCTATTCATAGGAATTGTTTTGATGACATCTTATAAGTTTGTTCAGAAGAAAGAAAGCAAAACTTATTATTCTAATCAAAGACAAATTTCGAAATCTTTTTTGCTTACTGATTTTTGTTTTTCGACTGAGTCTAGGCACGTTCGTCATCTTTCTATGCCCGAATGGATTGCTCCTTTTCAAGATTTCCCTGCTTATCATGAGCATTTTCCATCTTCTTCTTTTTTTCAAACCTACAACTATTAAGTTGCTTTTAATTTCTCATAAATGATTGCTTATTCAGATTTTGAAAAAATAGAAATGCGTGTCGGAACGATTTTAGAAGCTAAAGTTTTTGAAAAAGCATACAAACCAGCTTACCAGTTGCAAATTGATTTTGGAGAATTTGGAATCAAAAAATCAAGCGCACAAATCACAAAAAAATATCCAAACCCAGAAATTTTAGTTGGAAAACAAATTATTGCTATAACTAACTTTCCACAAAAACAAATTGCTAATTTTATGTCAGAATGTTTGGTTTTGGGAGTTGTTGGAGATGAAAACAACGTAACGCTTCTTACGACTGACAAGCCTGTTGAGAATGGACTTTTGATTAGTTGAAAAACATAACTTAAAGCTTGATATAATCAGAAAATATTAAAATATTTAATTTGGAAAACGAAAAAGTAGCTATTCTCTCCGTCCTAAAACCTGTCGATGATATTCGTGCGTATCAAAAAATAGCCAAGTCTATTACAAGCAATTCTAAAAACGTAACCTTGATTGGCTTTGAAGCAAGTAGCAACTCTAACAAAAAAAATAGTGATATTAATATAAATTTTATTGAATTATTTACTTCTAAAAAAAATAAAAATCGTCTTGGACTTTGGCGTTTTTTTGCAGGATTTAAAGTTTTCGATCAGCTTTTGAGACTAAAACCCACTACGATTATTGTTTGTGCAGTCGAAATACTACCCTTTACTTTGCTTTTCAAACTTTTATTTAGTTCAAAATTAAATGCAATAAAATTAGTTTATGACGTACAAGAAAATTATGCCTTCAATATTTTGTATCAAGATAATTACCCTCCTTTTTTAAAAAAAATATTAGCTTTTTTAGTTCGTAGTTTTGAAAAACTATCTTCTTCTTTTATTGACTTATATCTTTTGGCAGAACGATTTTATTTAGAAGAAATGCCTTTTTTGGAAAAAACAAACTATGTTTTTTTAGAGAATAAATTTTTGGTAGATGATTTAATTTATACTAATTCTACTAGTTCTGATTATTTGAAAACAAAGGAAATTAAGTTTATTATCTATGGTTCATTTTCAAAAACCTATGGAACTTTGGAGGGGATATTATTTTTTAAACAGCTAGAAAAAGAATTAGAAAAAGAAGGATTTTCTGCTACTTTGCTTTTGGCTGGTTATTGTTTGGATAAAGAATATTCTGAAAAAATTCAAGAAGTTACAAAAGATACAAACTCTATTATTTTATTAAATCAAACGATAGACAAATCTATTGCTCATAAAATTTTGCTACAAAAACTTCAAAAAACAGATTTTGTAATCTTACCTTATCTATTTAATAAAAGTACACAAAACTGTATTCCTACTAAATTTTATGAATGTTTGGCATATCAGAAACCGATGTTCATTTCTAAAAATTCGTTGTGGCAAAGTTTTATAAATCCCTTAAATGCTGGTCTTTTTATTGACTTTGATAGATTAGTAGTAGAGAATGAAATACAAAATAGCGTAAAAAAAATTCTTTTGCAGCCATTTTATACAAAACCTATTAATGAAGAAGTATGGAGGTTTGATAGAGAAATATTAAGAAAAGTAATTTGATTTTTTGATAGTGTAATTTTACAAATGGTTTTTTATTTTTACTTCAATATTTTACTTATAACTTTATTTTTCTATAATTTTCACTTGTTTTACGTGTCGTAAATATGGTTCAAGTAATTTATTTTGTAATAGTAGTAATGACTCTAGTAAATCTAAATGCAAGGACTATAAACTCATAGTTGTCACTTTTCAAAACGAGTTAGTAAAGAAATAAAATAACAACAAATTTTACTTTCTTTTTAAGGATTTTGAATTGTGCTATTCTTGGTATAATTACTTCCAGAAATACGATTTTGTTTTTGTTTGGCAGCTTCTTTTGCTTTCTGACAAATCAGACGTTCTTCCTTAGTTATTTGAGAACAAGGTTTTTTGGACGTTGATTTCACGACTTCAGCTTCTTCATCAAAAATTTCAGTAGCATTTTGCTGATTCAAAATTTCAGAATCGTGATGGCGTATTGTTACTACAACTTCTGAAGGCTGAATAGACAATTTATCTTTTTCATTTTCTAAAGTATGTATATAAGCGTTTTTTTGTGATTCTGATTCCCATAAAAAATTACTTTTGGCATCTATATTGAGAAATATAGTTTGTCCAATTGCTCCAAAAACAAGCAAGAAGAGAATAAATAGTTTGAGTTTCATGATTATAAATTTATTAAGTAAAAATCCTAATTTATAGTTTAATGCAATTTGATAGCCTTATTTTTGATAAATAGTATCTATAATAGTTTAAAAAATTAACTTTACTAAAGGCTTCTACTTATATAGACAGTATTTTTTAACAAACGTTGCATCTTATTGAAAAAAAATTTAAGAAAATGGAAAAAATTAGAATATAGAAAAATCTATCTCCTACTTAATTTCTCAATTTTCACAAAGTTACAAGTATTTTTTCATAAAATAAGTAGCCTTTTAGACAAAAAACTTACAAATTTTAACAAAAAATTAATTAATTTTTCTTATTCAGCCGTTTTAATTTATAAAGCGAGAAAAATAGTATTTCCCCCTATTCTACCACTAAGAAATTTATTTAGTTGTACCTACAATAATAACGAGCGATTCATAGTATATTATCTTAAAAAAGAGAAAAATGTTTAAGTTTCTGTTAAAAAAAACTTGTTTTTTTTTAGAAAACCATAAACTACGCTAAATTATTGTGTTACAAGTCTTTAAAAAAGTCGAAGATAGTGGTATTCATTGCACAAAATGGTGGATTTTCTAAGTTTTCTTTATTGTATTTCAAATCTGTATCTGTTTCTGCATTCAGAATTATTCCTCCTGCTGCTTTCAAAATTGCTTCTCCTGCTGCCGTATCCCATTCCATTGTTGTCCCATTTCTATAATATAAATCAGCTATGCCTTCAGCCACCAAACAAAATTTAACAGAACTTCCTTTTTTACGAATTTCCTTTACATTAAATTTACTCAAATAATTATTATCTTTTGCTCCAGAATGTGAACGGCTCTTGAAAGCAATTATTCCCTCTTCATTCTTGCGCTTACTTACTTTAATGGTTATTTTTTCGGCTGTTTCTAATGTCTTTTTCTGACTTAGTTCTTGTTTGTATGCTCCTTTTTGAAGTTCTCCTACATACAAAACTCCTGAAACTGGAACATAAATAATTCCTACAATTGGAATATTATTTTCCATTAAGGCAATATTTACTGTAAAATTTCCATTTCGCTTTACAAACTCTCTTGTTCCATCAAGTGGGTCTATAAGCCAAAAATTATCCCATTTTTTGCGTTCTGAATAGGGCGTAATCTTACCTTCTTCTGACAAGATAGGCAAACCCAAAGGTTCTAAATATTTCTCAATAATCTTATTCGCTTCCTTATCAGCAAGTGTAAGAGGAGAGTTATCAGATTTATAACTTACAATATTATCAGCTGTATATTCTGTATCACTTTCATTATCAAATTTGTCATAAATCTCTTTGATGCGCTCACCTGCTTTTACGGCTGCTTTGATGGCAATTTCTATCATAATTTGGTTACTTTAAAATTAAAACATTTAGAAAAATATTTGATGATATGACAAACAACATTAAAATCCTTTTTCTCCCAAGAGAGGAACAAAACGAAATCCTCCAAAGCTTTCTTGTTCAATAGTTTTTTCGTCTTTTTTGGTATAACGACACATAATTTGGATTTTTCGATTTCCCACAGGAGCAACTATTTGTCCTCCTATCTTCAATTGACTAAACCATTCTTTCAGTGCTTGGGGAGAATTTGGTGTGGCTGCCGTTACTATAATTTTATCATAAGGAGAATTTTGCAAATATCCTTTTGAACCATCTGTACAAACTAAATCAATACTTTGGAAATCAAAATATTTTGAATATTTAATCAAATTTTTCAACGTTTGCTTTGCTTTTTGATGAAGGTTTTCATGAAATTCTATACTTGTAATTTGAGATTTTATATTCTTACAGATTTCTGCTAGAATAGCCGTTTGATAGCCCGAACCTGTTCCTATTTCTAAAATCTTTAGTGTCTTATTTGATTCAAACTCTTGTATGTTTAGAAGTTCACTCTGATAAGCAACTGTATAGGGCTGAGAAATAGTTTGTCCTTCTCCAATTGCAAAAGCCTTGTTTTGATAAGCGTGTTCTAAAAAAGCACTATCCATAAAAAAATGCCTAGGAATTGTCAAAATGGCGTTCAAAACCTGTTGGTCTTTTATTCCCATTTCTATAATCTCATCAACTAGCTGTCTTCTTAATCCTTGATGTTTATAAGTGTCCTTTTGCATTTTTTATTTTATACTACTGTTATGATATAGGAAAAGGCAAACCTTTCCCCTACAAATACGATTTCTTACTGTTGTCGATGTCCCCCACTGACGATATACGATATAAAACAATCTTTATTTCTCCTCTACCATTTTAATAAAAATATCATTGATTGAAGGTAATTTTTCTTGTATAGAAACTATTTCATACTCATTTACTAATTCCTGCAAAAGTCCGTTCCTTACTACATCTTCGTTTATTTTTACGGACGTAAGATAAGTTTTGAAATCTGTTTCTTTGCTTTCCTTCAATATTTTGAATGATTTTCCACTTTCAGAAATAGGTTTATCGGTCTGTACTTCAAAAACATGAGTTCGATGACTCATTTTTATATCTGCCTTTTTGCCTTCAAATAATTTATGAGATTTGTTTATTAATGCTATTGTGTCACAAAGCTCTTCGACAGATTCCATTCTATGTGTTGAAAAAATAACAGTTGTACCTTTTTGTTGAAGTTTGAGAATTTCATCTTTTAGAAGGTTTGCATTAATTGGGTCAAAACCAGAAAAAGGTTCGTCTAAAATCAATAATTTGGGGTCGTGCAAAACTGTTGCAACAAACTGTACTTTCTGTTGCATTCCCTTCGAAAGACCTCCAACTTCTTTGTTCCACCACTCTTTCATCTGAAAAGTAGTAAGCCAATATTTTAGTTTTTTCTGAATTTCAGCTCTTGGGATTCCCTTCAACCTACCCAAATAAATAAGCTGTTCGCCTACTTTCATTTTTGGATAAAGTCCTCTTTCTTCTGGCAAATAACCTATTTTAGCAATATGCTTTGGAGCTAATTCTTCTCCCTCAAACAAAATTTTGCCACTATCTGCACCCGTAATTTGTGTGATGATACGAATAAGAGACGTTTTTCCTGCTCCATTAGGTCCTAAAAGTCCATAAATACTTCCTTTTGGAATAGCAAGACTAACACCTGCAAGTGCAGTATGATTATGATATTCTTTTCGAACATCTGAAATAGTAAGGATATTTTCGTTATTATTCAAAATGAAATTGGGTAAAACTAGGTTTGTGGTTTATTAGAAAACAAAAATACATAAGATAAATGAATCTTCACATATACAAACCCTAAGGGTCTTGAAGACCCTTAGGGTTTAAACAAAATTACTTTATCCAAACTACTTTTTCCTCCACTGGTTTTCGTGTTGCTTCCTTTATCAAACCATCTTTTGGGACACCTAAGTAAAGAAAACCAACTATTTTTTCGTTTTCAGACAAACCCAACTGAACATGTGTTTCCTCTGCATAAACAAGCGCACCAGTTCCCCAATAACTTGCCAAACCATAAACAGTAGCCGAAAGCTGCATATTCTGAATGCCACAAGCAACAGCTTCTATGTCTTCGATTTCTGGTATTCTTGGATTTTGATTTGTCTTTGCAACTACTACTACAATATGAGAAGACTGACTCATTCTATCACGTAATTTGATTACCTTTTTCTGATTATACTCTTCTTTTGGAGTAAGCTTTTCATATAACTTTATCAAAAAGTTACCTAATTCTTTTCTTTTATCATCTGCAAAAACAAAAAATTGCCACGGTTCTACCTTTCCATGATTGGGAGACCAAGTGGCATTTTCTAAGAGTTGCCAAATTATTTTATCATCAATTTTTTCTCCTGTACACTCGTGGGGATAGATTGTTCTTCTGTTCTTTATGAGTTCGTTGATTTGTTGGGGAGTGATTGTGGTAGTCTTCATGGTTTATTTATTTGTTATGTATCATAGAACTAAAAAGTCTTTTGTAAGCATTATTTGACAAAAATAATCAAAATTTTGATTCTCACTTTTAAGGTTTCTAAAGTTTTAGCCTTTTCTATTCTAAACACAAAAGCTTTTTTTTTGTTGTAATGATGGCGTTTTGCTAAAGATTCTTACGTTTATTACCTACCTGTAACAACTGACTAAATGACAGGGGAGTTATTTTTAGATAGTAGAAAGCATTATTTTTGCACAACTCAAAGAATACAAAGACAATTTGTTTGGGAAAGACTCAAATCATATTCATTTTTATAAAATTTTAATTCATTTTTTACTAAATAAAAGTATTTTTATTATGGCAGCTATTGAAGCAACACAAGCAACATTTACAGAACTTATTTCGTCTAGCCAACCTGTTTTGGTTGATTTTTGGGCAGAATGGTGTGGACCTTGTCAGATGATGACACCTATCGTTCATGAGCTTTCTGATGAGTTTGCAGGAAAAGCAAAAATCGCAAAAGTAGATGTAGATTCAAACTCGGAACTTACTGTAAAATATGGTGTTCGTAATATCCCTACAATTCTTATCTTCAAAGATGGCGAGATTGTAGAGAAAATTGTAGGCACAACTACTAAAAAGGAACTTCAAGACCGTATCAGCAAACTTGTATAACTTATTAAGTTGAACTGAAACTCTTTTTTAAAAGCTCTATTTTCCTTTTTATTGGAAAGTAGAGTTTTTTTATTTTTTTTATTTTTTAATTACCTTCAAATACAGTTTTTCCACCTGTTCTCTTGCCCAAGGTGTTTTGCGTAGAAATGTCAAACTAGATTTTATAGAAGGGTTATTTTTAAAACAATTGATATTGACTTCTTTAGCCATTTTTTCCCACCCTTGCTTTTCGACTAAAGTATCTAAAATATCAGCTAGTTTTACTCCGTGTAGTGGATTGTTGGATTGATCGTTTGGAACTGACTCTTTTGGTTTTTCATTCATTTTTTTCTAGGTTATGTTTAATTACTATTGAATTTTTATTCTATTCAAATTTAGAAAAATAACTATATATTTTTTATAGAATCTATATTTTTAACGAACCTTTTTTTTTGTAGTACGTTAGGAATTTAATTTTTATACAGAAAACAAAATCTTTTTTTGAAGGAATCTTTTTTTAAAGGAGTATTTTTTTATTAAATTGCTTTATAATTGGTTATTTCTGTTTATTCAACAAAGACAATTTTTATATTATTCATCATTTTTAATTTATATTATTTTTATGGCAAATTCAGATAACGGTGGTTTAGGCGTAGTAACATTCATAGCAGGACTAGCAGTAGGCGCATTAGTAGGTGTTTTGACAGCACCAGAAGCAGGAGACAAAACTCGTGGTCGTATTGCTCGTAAATCAAATGACCTTTTGGAAGATTTAGAAGGACAAGTAGAAATCACGAAGCACAAAGTAAATCAATTTAATGAATCTATGAAAGAACGTGCAAATACTTTGGCTGCTGATGCAAAAGCAAAAGCAAATGAACTTGCAGAACAAGCTAAAAATCAGATTGATAATGCAAAAGGAGATAGCGCAGAAGCATAATCTTTGATTTTATTTCATCAGAAAAGAAAAGCCTTAATCTAATTATTTTTAGATTAAGGCTTTTTTGATATTCAAAAGCTAAATGTAATTATTTAATTCTGTACTGTAAGTTGAAACCTACATCTAATAAAAAACCTTTTACATTTTTATTGAAATATAAATAGGAATAATAATCTCCATCTGTTTCATAGGGAGAAACAAAGAAACCTAAAAAGGGCTGAAAATGTAGTTTGTCTTTGTACAAATTATAATTCAATCCTGTGCCTAGGTATAAATCAAAACGTTGAGGGACAAATCCTTCCGAACCTCTATAACCAGTAATTCCACTCTCATTTTTTTGATTAAATGAAACTTCATATATTCTATAATTCTTGAAGTTATATGTTATAGAAGACTTTACAAATAAATAATCTGACCTAAGTGGTTTTACTGTTTTAAAATGAATCAAATAATCAATATTAAACTGATTTTGATGCACTACTTGCCTTACTTTTCCATATTGAGGTGTAACGTTAGGTATGCCACTAGGTATTCCATATATTCTTGAGCCATAGCGAGTTATCCGATATCCTATATTTATCTGCATATCGATTTTAGAATTAAAATCAAAAACATAACCTAAATAGCCAAAATAACTAGGCTTGATAACTTCTAAGTTTTTAAGCTGTTTTAACTCTTCTTTTGAATAGTCTTCGTTATGGAAATCTAATAAGCGAGAAGTTGCAGCACTACCTGCTCCAAAAACAATTCTGTTTTGAGCGTAAGAACTAAGTGAAAAGAAAAGAAAGAGAAATATTATTTTTTTCATAATGAAAAAATGCAAATAAAGTAGAACGAAAAGAGATATTATTATTTTAAAAAAAATATAATTTTTCGAAGTAGTAAGCGATTCACTTATCTACGTTGCAAACGTATATTTTTATTTTTTAATAAATTTTTTTTTTGCAAAAAAGCGAAATAAAACGTAAAAAATTACTTTTGTAATATGAACAGATTATAATAAGAGAAATATTTTATTTGAATCTTAATCTACCTTAGTATTAGATTAAGGTTCTTTTTTTTGTAATTTCGTTTTTTAATCAATAAATAAGTTCTTCAACGATCTAATACAAACTATTCTATGCAACATTTTTCATTACGACTACGAGCTTTATTCTCTAGTCTTGTTTTGCTTTCTCTTTTTACAGCCTGTAACCCAGAGAAAAAAACAACAGAAACTATCGAATCTACTATCCAAACAGATACAACTACTCAAGTGGAAACCTCAATACCTACTGATATTCATACTTATGCCATTCCAGAAGAAGCAAAAACTACACATCTTGATTTAAAACTAAATGTAGATTTTTCAACTAAAATGCTTTCGGGTATCGCTACGTATGATATTGAAGTTCAGAATAATATAGATAAAATCTATTTAGATACTCGCAGCCTAACCATTGAAAATGTAGAAGTAGATGGACAAAAAGCAAACTTTGAACTAGCCGTTGAAGATGAAAATTTAGGGCAAAAGCTTACTATTCCAGTTACTGACCAATCTAAAAAAGTAACTATTACTTACAAAACCTCATCAGATGCAGAGGCTCTGCAATGGCTTTCTCCTTCTCAAACAGCAGGAAAACAAAGTCCGTTTTTGTTTACTCAATCACAGGCTATTTTGGCTCGTACTTGGGTGCCGACGCAAGATAGCCCTGGTATTCGCTTTACGTACACAGCCGAAGTAACTGTTCCTAAAGAGCTTATGGCAGTAATGAGCGCAGAAAATCCACAGCGAAAAAATGACTCTGGTATTTATTCTTTTAAAATGGAACAGCCCATTCCAGCTTATTTGTTGGCATTAGCTGTTGGCGATTTGCGTTTTCAGCCAATTGGAGAGCGTACAGGTGTGTATGCAGAGCCTTCTGTGATTAGCAAAGCAGCCTATGAGTTTGAAGAGATGGATAAGATGTTAGAAGCAGCCGAAAAGCTCTACGGAAAATATGCGTGGGGACGTTATGATTTGATTGTCTTGCCTCCTAGTTTTCCTTTTGGTGGAATGGAAAATCCTCGTCTTACCTTTGCAACGCCTACTATTTTGGCTGGTGACCGTTCGCTTACCTCGTTGGTGGCGCATGAACTTGCTCACTCGTGGTCTGGAAACTTAGTTACGAATGCAACGTGGAATGACTTTTGGCTCAATGAAGGCTTTACTGTTTATTTTGAGAACAGAATAATGGAAGAAGTTTATGGAAAAGATTATGCTGAAATGTTAGCTCTTATTTCGTATCAAGATTTGAAAGATGAAGTAGCTGCAATGACTTCAGCAGGAAACTCAGAAGACACAAAACTAAAATTAGACCTTGAAGGACGTAACCCAGACGATGGCGTTACTTCAATCGCTTATGATAAAGGCTTTTATCTTTTAAAGTTAATTGAAAATACGGTTGGAAGAGAAAAATTCGATGCTTTCTTGAATCAATATTTTACGGAATATGCTTTCAAAACTACAAATACAGAAGATTTTCTGACTTACCTAGATAAAAATCTTTTATCACAGGTAGATGGTTCTATGCAAGAAATTAATCCAAAAGAATGGATTTATGAAACAGGAATACCTTCTAATATTCCAAAAATTGAATCAGAGCGTTACGATAAAGCCATTGCAGCAGCTACTGCTTGGAAAGATGGAACACCAGCGGCACAACTGGACACAAAAGATTGGGCATATCAGCAATGGTTATTTTTCCTTCGTGCTTTGCCAAATGAACTTAGCAAACAACAAATGGATGAGTTAGACAAACAATTTAAGTTTTCTAATACTGGAAATAATGAAGTTTTGGGAGTTTGGTTGGTAAAAGTGGCTCATAACGAATACGAAAAATCATATCCACAACTTCGTAAATTTTTAGTAA
The DNA here is from genome assembly GCF_037126435.1 of Bernardetia sp. ABR2-2B. Taxonomy (GTDB): domain Bacteria; phylum Bacteroidota; class Bacteroidia; order Cytophagales; family Bernardetiaceae; genus Bernardetia. The sequence goes on from NZ_CP147020.1 coordinate 1,338,507, forward strand.
ATGTAGGAAGACGTAAATTTTTAAGTCCTATTTATGCAGAGCTCATCGCAAACGCAAAAACACTTCCATTAGCAAAAGATATTTTTGAGGAAGCAAAACCAAATTATCACTTTGTTTCTTCTTCTAGCATTGAGAAGATGTTGGAAGGGAAGTAAAATCATTTTTTTAGAGTATAATAAAAAAAGCTAGTTCAAATATTACTTTTGAACTAGCTTTTTTGTTGAAGTTTTCACTAAAACATAACACACTCACAACCTTCCAAACACTTAAAAAGATTGAGGATATTTCGTTCACGAAGCGAATAATAAACATTTTTACCTTCTCTTTTTGAAGATAGAATCCCTTTTAATTTCATATTTGAAAGATGGTGTGAGGTAAGCGATTGTTCTACTTCTAAGCCTTCACAGATTTGTTTTACTGACAAACGTTCTTTTTTTTCTAATAATTTCAAAATTCCTAAACGAACAGGATGAGCTACCGTTTTTAATATAAAAGCTGCTCGTTCTAGCGTTTCCACATCGATTTGTAATTCTTTTTTTGTGGTATCAGACTGATTAGATTCCATAATGTATTTTATTAGTAATTATTTTTCTCCCTTTTATTTTATACAAACATTTGTTTATATGTTCATATTTGAGTTTATAAATTAGTAACGTAAAAACAAAGTCTTTAGTTATTCTGTTGCCTTCTAAAACCTCGTTCGACGGTTAATTAAAAATAAGTAAGCCAAATATGAAATCAATCAGCCTTGTTTTTCCTCATCAACTTTTCAAAGAAAATCCTGCTTTATTTGATAAAGAAAATAAAGTTTATCTAATAGAAGATGATTTATATTTTGGTCAGTATCCTTTTCATAAGCAAAAATTACTACTTCATCGTGCTTCTATGCACTATTACAACGGTTTTTTAGAAAAAAAAGGCTACACAGTTTCGTATTTGCAGCATTCAGAATATGGAAAATTGGAAAGTGTTTTTGATTTAATTTCTGAAAATGAAGAAGAAATTAAAGAGATTCATTATACAGATACGACTGATTATTTACTAGAAAGAAGACTAAAGCGTTTTGCCAAAAAATTTGATATAAAGTTAATTCAATATGAAACTCCTCTTTTTCTGACTTCAAAATCAGATTTGGATGAAATACTTCAAAAAACTAAATCGGGTAGTTATTTAATGGCAAGTTTTTACCAAAAACAACGCAAACGCTTGGATATTTTGATGACTCCTGACGGCTCACCAAAGGGTGGAAAGTGGAGTTTTGACGAGGAAAACAGAAAACCTTTACCAAAAAATAAGTCAGAAAAAAGCAAACTCAATATTCCAAAATTTCCTGTTTTTGAAGAGAATGAATTTGTCAAAAAATATAAGCCAACAATTAAAAAAGATTTCGGAGATAATTATGGGAGCTTAGAACACTTCAACTATCCAACAACACACAAAGAAGCCGAGCAAGTTTTAGATACTTTTTTGAAAGAACGATTTTATCTTTTTGGAGATTATGAAGATGCTATTTCAACGAAAGAACGCATTATTTTTCATTCTGTACTGACACCTGCATTAAATATTGGTTTGATTACACCTTCTCAAATTATAGAGAAAACGATGAATTTTGTTTCTCAAAATGAAGACTCAGAAAATGAAATATCTCTCAACTCTTTAGAAGGTTTTATTAGGCAGGTTGTTGGTTGGCGTGAGTTTATGCGAGGTATTTATGAAAAAGAAGGTGTTTTTGAGCGAACCAATAATTTTTTTAATTTCAAAAGACAACTTCCAAAATCATTTTATGATGGAACAACAGGGATAATTCCGATTGATGATACCATTAAAAGAATACTCAAATATGGCTATTGTCATCATATAGAAAGGCTGATGATTTTGGGTAATTTTATGCTTTTGTGTGAGTTTGACCCAGATGCTGTTTATAAATGGTTTATGGAATTATTTATAGATTCGTATGATTGGGTAATGGTAACAAATGTCTATGGAATGACTCAATATGCAGATGGAGGACTGATTACGACAAAGCCTTATATTTCGGGTTCGAATTATATTTTAAAGATGAGCGATTATAAAAAGGGTAATAAATCTAATGAGAAAACCAATGATTGGGCAGAGATTTGGAACGGACTTTATTGGAATTTTATTTCCAAACACAAAGAAGTCTTTGCAAATAACCATAGAATGCGAATGATGGTCAGTATGTTAGATAGAATGAAAAAAGAAACACTACAAAACCATTTAGAAAATGCAAATCGTTTCTTAGAAAAATTGGATAAAGGACTAGATAAAAACTAGAAAAGAGATAAAATTATGAATTTAGTTGCTTCATAGCTTTCCAGTCTTTTAAAGTGATAAAAAAATAAGCTATCAAAAATAAAGGAGGAATACCCCAAAAAATGATGAAGGTTAGTTCATTTTTATTAGCAGGATATTCAAGTATGAAAGTTACTAATACGAAAATGGCTAAATAAATAATGGCACTGATAGCATGTATTTTTCGAAAAATCTCTACTTTCGTAGAATAACTTCCTCTAAAAATATGGTAAGTCATCCCAATAGAATTATAGAGAGCGATAGGTAGTAAACTAAACAACCCCAAAATCATAAAATAACCACTAGTAAGAGACAAAACTCCAAAAACGATAAGTAATCCAAAGAAAAAGCATTGTAAGTAAAAATCGATAGTCAAGAAGAGTGTTTTTTTTGCGTCAAGTAATGTTTCTTTCATAATTTTAATAAGATATTTAGTAGTTTTGAAGTGTTTTCATTGCCTTGTAATCCTGCCAAGTAATTATAAAATAAGCCACTAAGAAAATAAGAGGAATAGATGAAATAACATAGAAGACAAGTCCTTCATCAATTAAGTTTCCATTCCATATATAAGCAATAATTCCTGCAACTGCTCCAAAACCTAGAATAGCATGAATAATACGAAACACAAAAACTTGCTTTGAGTAGCTTCCTTTAAAAATATGTATCAGAAGACCTATTGAATTATAAAGTGTAACAGGAACAACGAGCCACAAACCAATCGCAGCAAAAATGCCATCAAAAATAGATAAAATAGCAAGTATAACGGCTACTCCTGAAAAAAATGCTTGTGCATAAAAATCGAATGATAAAAACATTTTTTTATTAGGATTTTCAGAAAACATAATAGTAATTAATTAAGATGGAAAGATGTCTTTACTTTCAGTACACACAATTTTAATTAAGAGATAAAAATCAAAGAGTTATTTATTTGTCTTATTCAATATTTCTAGCAAAAAATCTATTACTGTGATGGGCGAACATTCACTTGTTATACTATTAAACTGTATTACTCCTGTCTCTAATTGAAAACAAGTTTTTCCAATTTGGCTTTGATTCTCATCATAAAAGGTAAGTTGAATAAAAGTTTTGTCCATACCATCAGTATAAATACATTGTTTTTTCCATCTCCACAGAGGTTTTTTACGAATGATAAGCTGTAATATTTCGTGTGCTGCAATTTCCTGTATCATATTTTAAAATAGTTAGAAAGTGTAATTGTGTGTTGGTATTAGTAAAATACTAATTTTTTATCAAAAAGTCTTTTTATCGAATAAAAAAACTCTCTAAAACCTTTTGTTTTTAGAGAGTTTTTCTTTTTTTCAACATCAATAATTTAATTCTCAAACACATAAAAAACCCTATCTAATCCTGTTTTAGATTGATATTTAATCATTTGTAATGATTTATAATGACAGGACTCTTTGATAAGATGCATGTCTTCCTCGTAAGGCATATAAGCATCAAGCGTTCCCCAGTCCATTTCTACACGGATATAATGCTTGTTGATTTTCATTCCGACAAACTTAATTTTGTCTTGAGGAGCTTCAATAAATAATTTACCTCCTGTTTTGAGATACTTTCTAATTTTGCAAATAGAATCTCGTTGTTGTTCAAGATTTTGTTCTAGTATTCCAGACCAAAGCCACAAAACAGCATCTACTTTTTCGGGTAAGTTTAGTTCTTCTATATCTTGGTGAAGCATTGATAAATTTTCATTATCATACTCGTTTTCAATATAGTTTACAAAAGATTCTACTCTTTCGATACCATATATCTTACCCTTGTATCCACGTTTTAGAAGTTCATCTATGGCTCTTCCATATCCTACTCCTAGTTCTGCAATTGCTTTTGCATTTTCTATTTGAGGATAAATTTGGTCAATATCAATTCCTGTATCAAAACCTGTAACTCCTGCGAGTTCTTTAAATTTTTCTATCTGAATATTTCTATAAAAATCAATGTTAGCTAAAGTCATAATCGCATTATGAAGTAAAAAAATATAGGCTATCTAGTATAAAGCAGCAATAAGTTTTTATTGGCGTAAAATTTTTCATAACTATAAAAAACAAAATCTTACACTAATAACCTACAAGTTACTTCGCTTTTTTGTCTTTTGCAATTTTGACATTACTTTCATCTTCTAAAGTTTTAGAAATTGCATTATAAGGAGCAACCACAACTTCTTTTCCTTCTTCTACACCACTTAATATTTCTATATTATCAAAATCACTTATTCCAGTTTTTACTTGTATCATCTTTACTTTATTATCGCCATCTCTAACAAAGATTACTTCTTTCATCTTGTCCTCCTCTATTTTTGTATTTTGATTTGTTTCTTTTTTAGGTTTCCCTCTTGGTGATTCTTCTTCATCTTTTTTCTCCTCGTCATTGTACTTACTATTTCTTACCGTAACAGCTGCCAAAGGAACAGCCAAAGCACCATTTTTACGATTAGTAATCACTTCAACACTTGCCGTCATACCTGGTAAAAAAGGAAATTTTCTATCTTTTAAGAGTTCTTTATACGATTCTCTACTCATTCGTATCTTTACTTCAAACTCTGTAACAGCATCAGCCGTAACAGCCTGTAAATTATTTGCAGATTTAGCAATTGAAGTAACAATTCCAATAAATTTTTGGTCTGGATAAGCATCTACCTCAACGTAAGCTGTATCATTCATTTCGATTCTGATAATATCATTTTCATTGACATTGACTCTAACTTCCATATTTTTAAACTCTGCAATACGTAAAAGCTCTGTTCCTGTCATTTGTACAGTTCCCACAACACGTTCGCCTTGTTCTACATTCAATGAAGAAATAATTCCACTCTGAGGAGCAAAAATAGTTGTCAAAGAAAGGTTTGCTTGTGCTTCTTCTAAGGTTGCTCTAGCACTTTGAAGAGCGTATCTAGCACTTTCTACTGTTTTTTCAGCAGCTTGTAATTCAGATTCTGCCACTTTGAAAGCAGCTTCGGCAGCTTGAAAATCTTGTAACGATATTATTTTGTCTTCGTAGAGTTTTTGTTGTCTTCCAAAATCAGCTTTTGCTCTAAAGTATTGTGCTTTAGCTTGTTGCAACCTTGCATTTGCTTGTTCGATATTTGCACCCTGCGAACCCAAAGAGGCACGAGTTCTATCAACAGCAGTTTGATACGTATCAGGACGAATTTTTAATAATAACTGTCCTTCTTTTACAGAATCTCCTTCTTTTACTAATAATTCTGTAATTTCTCCCGAAACATCTGGCGATAATTTAACTTCTACTTCTGGATATATTTTGCCTGATGCGCTTACTCTTTCTACAATTTGAGTGCGCTTGACAGGAGCAAACTCTACTTCAATTCCGTCTTTTGCACCAAACCAACCTAGTTTTTTTCCTGCAACACCCAAAACAACAAGTAAGACAACAGCACCAATAATTATAAAAAGTTTTTTATTAGACATAAATACAAAATTAGAAGTATGAATTTTAAATATAGGATATGAAATTAACCTTGAAACAGATTAACTGAACGATTCAGCCAGTAAGTTGTTCAAGCTAATTAAAACTTACACTAAATTTGATTTTAATTTTATCATAACTAACTGATGTTACGCAACTAAAAAAACGAAACTCATAACTTTAGTTATGGAAAAGCACAACAGGCTGTTTTTTTACTATTCTGTACCTGTTTTCCCACGATTAAAATCGTGGGTTTCATTTTATGTGAGTAATTTGTAGAAATTTTATCTCTGCGTAACATCAGTAACTAAAGGTTGGTTGCATCATCAATAAAATTTATCACAGTTACTTTTGTACACCAATCTTCCAGACTGGTCTGAATACTTTTTTTAGTATAAAAAAGCTACTTTAATCTTTCTGTCAGGATAAAAGGCTCACCTACGTGTAAATAACCATGAAGCTGTTTAAGAATACTCATTTTTCCTTAGAATTGGGTTGCAAACCCAGCTCTAAGGAAAAATAACACTGCCTTTGTTGGTGTTTTAGCGAAGCGACACCAACAAACATACCTATAAAAATCATTCTTAAACAACTTCCCTAATAACGTTTAATAACTACTTCTTTCTAAAAGTTATTTTTTTTAAAAAAATCATCAAACAGTTCTTTTGCTTTTTTTGCTGTTTCATCTACTTTTTCAGATACATTTTGTGCTGTTTGTTTGAACTGGTCATTGAGTTCCGATGATTGCGTAGTGTTTCTTGCAGACTTTGTTGCTTCATTAAAGTCATTTGCATATCCTTCTGACGCTTCTTTTACGTCTTCCCAAACAGAGGCATTTTTCTCTGCATCGGTTCTTTTAGGATAATTTCCTTGTAGTATATCGTCATAACCTCCAGAGCGCACCCAGTTTACAATCTCTAAAGCACGAGTAGAAGCAAAGGGATGAGATTGCCCAATCATATTAAAAAACTTAAATATATTATCACTTGTGTTATCCATTTTATTGTATTCTTCAGCTTGTTCTAAGAAAGCTGCAACATCCATATTTTCAAAATCTCCACCTGCTAATTTCATAGATACACGAAGCGAAACATCTGGATTTTGAGTGGCTAAAAGTCCTGCTCGGTCTGCACTCAATTCGCTTTTTCTGCTCCATTCTTGCAAAGCATAATAAACACCTGAAAAAATCCAGTCAGGAATTGGAAGTTTTATAACTGACCTAGAAATTTGTTGTAGAAGCACAAAAAGAGTTCTGTAAAGCATATGTCCACTCATAATATGTCCTAGTTCGTGTCCCAAGACTTCTGTTAATTCTTCATCATCAAATCGCTCTACGAGAGCTGAGTTCAAGACAATAAAAGGACTATCCATACCAACAGCAAAAGCATTCAGAACTTCACTTTGAGAAACATATACTTCTGGTCTTTTCTCTATATCCATCGTCTTGCAAACCTCTGTAAAGAGTGAATTTACTCTTCCAAACTGTTTTTCTGAAACTCTGACAGCAGAAGCCAAATACATAAGGCGAAGCGAACGCTCAGAAGTTGCACCAAAGAGCATACTTAAAAGCTTATCTAACCCTGGTACTTTTTTGAGTGAAGCTAAGGCTGCACGGTCAGCAGGATGCTCCCAAGCACGAGAAGAAATTTGATGTAAGACTGTTTTTTTTGTGGTCATTTTTATAAAATTTTAAAAGAGTAGTGGTAAAATTAGGTAAGTCATAAAATTAATACGTTATTTTGTATTACTTCGTTTAATTCGTAATTAATTTATATGTATAACAAAACAGATTTTGAAGGTGTTTGGGTTTTTGAGCCACGCCTTTTTGAAGACCATAGAGGTTATTTTTTTGAGAGTTTTAATCTCAATGATTTTGAAAAAAACACAGGTTTGCGACCTACTTTTGTACAAGATAATCAATCTGGCTCTACAAAAGGAGTTATGAGAGGCTTACATTTTCAAAAATCTCCATTCGGTCAATCAAAGCTCGTTCGTGTTATTGTAGGAGAGGTTCAAGATGTAATCGTTGATTTAAGAAAAGAATCAGTTACTTATGGCAAGAGTTTGAGTATAAATCTTTCAGGTACAAACAAAAAGCAGCTTTTTATCCCAAAAGGTTTTGCACACGGTTTTTTGGTGTTGAGTGATTATGCAGAGTTTTTTTATAAATGTGATGCTTTTTATGAGCCAAAAGCAGATACAGGAATGTATTTTGACGACCCAAAACTTAATATAGAGTGGCAAATGGATGTTAAAGATATTGTTCTTTCTGAAAAAGATAAAAACTTACCTTTATTTGAGAACGTTGAGTATTGAGTATTATTAAATAAAAAAAAATTAAGCCAAACCTGTTTGTTGAGCAATTAAATAACCAATATAGACGACATAACCAAGTGTAAGGATTGTACCTTCTCCACGAGAAATTTTGCGTCCTTCTCCCAAGAATACAAAAGCAACAACCATAAGACAGCCAAAAGCAGTAACGACCAAATCCATATTGTTTGCATTTGGGCTGAAGGGAATAGGTCTGACTGTGGCACTTATTCCCAAAACAAAGAAAACATTAAAAACATTTGAACCCACTACATTTCCAATAGCCATATCTGCACTCCCTTTTCGTGCTGCCAAAACAGAAACAACAAGTTCTGGAAAAGAAGTTCCTGCTGCCACTACGGTAAGTCCAATTATTCCTTCACTTACTCCCCAAGACTTTGCAATTTCTATGGCAGCATCTACCATAAACTTTCCTCCTCCAATAAGTCCTGCAAAACCTCCTAAGAGCATCAAAACAGATAATCCTAAAGGTAATTTTTGTATTTCTTCAGCTTCTTCAATAGATAGTTTTTTGTCTTTTTGAGCAGAAAAAAACGTATAATACATAAAAATAATAAAGAAGAAAAGTAGTATAATTCCATCACTTCTTGACAAAACCGAACTGCTAGAGCCATCAATCAACATATCATTTGCCAAAACACCCAAAACAAGTGCAGCCAAAAAACCTAAAGGAATTTCTATCTGAACAGTTGCACGTTTGACAAAAACAGGCGAAATCATTGCACAAATACCCAAAATCGCTAATGTATTAAAAATATTACTCCCCAAAACATTGCCAATAGCAAGGTCAGAGCTTCCACTACTAGAAGCAAAAAGATTTACGACCAGCTCTGGCGCAGAAGTACCAATTGAAACGACAGTCAGACCAATAATAAGGTCAGATATTTGAAAGCGTTTTGCTATTGACGAAGCTCCGTCTGTTACCCAGTCAGCTCCCTTGACAAGAACAATTACACTAACTATAAAGATGAGATAATTCATTATGAAATGAGTATTGAATTGAAATGACCTATATTATTTTCCCTACTTGTTCAAACAAAACCATAATACATCACTTTCTATTTAAACAGTTTTTTGAATAAATAACAAACCACGAACCAAAGGACAGGTAAATACTTTGTTTTTAGACTATCGTGCCTTTTGAATAGATGAAGGTTCTTTTTTTGAAGAAAAAGCTGTATATTCAAGTTCAATTTAGAAATTTTGATTTTTGCTAAATTTGTAGTAAAATAATAGTAAATAGTCATTCAATAAATTTATATAAACATACCCTTAATGAATACACACGATTTTATAGAAAAAAATAAAGAACGCTTCTTGGAAGAACTTAAAGATTTACTTCGTATTCCTTCTGTAAGTGCAGACAAGAAGTACAAAGAAGATGTTTTTAGAGCTGGAGAGTTTATCAAAACAAAACTAGAAGAAGCAGGAGCAGATAATGTCGAACTTTGCCAAACAGCAGGTTATCCAATTGTTTATGGAGAAAAAATGATTGATTCTTCTTTACCTACTGTTTTGGTATATGGACACTATGATGTGCAGCCACCAGACCCGTTAGAGCTTTGGGAAACTCCTCCTTTTGAGCCGACTGTTAGAGATGAAAAAATTTATGCTCGTGGTGCGTGTGATGACAAAGGACAAATGTATATGCACATTAAGGCATTTGAAGCGATGATGAAAACTGATTCTTTACCTTGTAATGTCAAATTTATGATAGAAGGCGAGGAAGAAGTAGGTTCGGACAACTTAGGAATTTTTGTAGCCAATAATAAAGAAAAATTAGCTACTGATGTAATCTTGATTTCTGATACTGGAATGATTGCCAATGATATTCCTTCTGTAACGGTTGGTTTGCGTGGTCTTTCGTATGTAGAAGTAGAAGTTACAGGACCTAATCGTGATTTACACTCTGGTCTTTATGGTGGTGCTGTTCCAAATCCTATCAATGTTCTTTGTGATATGATTGCTTCTTTGAAAGATGAAGAAGGAAGAATAACCGTAGAGAATTTTTATGATGATGTAGCAGAAGTTTCGACAGAAGAACGTGCTCAAATGGCAAAAGCTCCTTTCTCTTTGGAAGAATATAAAAAATCTATCGGACTAAAAGATGTAGAAGGCGAAAAAGGATATTCTACTTTAGAACGTGCTTCTATCCGTCCGACTTTAGATGTAAACGGAATTTGGGGTGGCTATACAGGCGAAGGCGCAAAGACAGTTATCGCTTCGAAAGCGTATGCTAAAATCTCTATGCGTTTAGTTCCTAATCAAGATTCAGACACTATAACGAAGTTATTTGTAAAACACTTTGAAAAAATCGCTCCTCCTTCGGTTAGTGTAAAGGTAAATCCTCATCACGGAGGTGAGCCAGTTGTAACGCCCACTGATTCACAGGCGTATCAAGCTGCAAGTTTTGCGTATAAGCAAACTTTTGGAAAAGACCCTATTCCAATGCGTGGTGGTGGAAGTATTCCAATCGTTGCAATGTTCAAATCTGAATTAGGAATTGATAGTATTTTGATGGGATTCGGTTTAGATTCTGATGCAATTCACTCGCCAAACGAGCATTACGGACTTTTCAATTATTACAAAGGAATAAATACAATTCCTCATTTCTTTTTCCAATATGCTAAAATTTATAAACCAGAATTGGTTTAGAATTTAATTGTTGTTTGTGGGAGACACAAACAGTAGCAAATAGAGTTTTATACAAAGAGCGAACTGCAATTTATTTTGTAGTTCGTTTTTTTTATGAACTCTAAAATGTTAAAATTCAGTTTTTTTTAGGTTTTAGTGCAGCACTATTCATACATATAGAGTAATGATAAGAAATAAATTATACAACTTAAAATCTATTTTATTGAATATGAAAACAAAAAAAAACATTGCATTTTAAGATAAAATCAATCTTTTATCTTTTTCTTTTTGGAATTATTTTGTCTTTTTCTACGTCCTCGTGTCAAGGAGTAGATGATATTGAACCTTTAGAAATACAAATTGAAAACAAAACAGGTTATGATTTGACAGATATTCGAATTGATAACATCAAAATTTCTTCTCTTGAAAATGAGAAAAATTCAGGTTATATTTCCACAGAGAGTTTTGGATATATGAATATAATATATGCAAAAACCAATATAAAATTTGAACAAAGCTTATATAGTATATCTTTTGTACCCCGATGTGGAAATGATTCTTACTATGATGAAAAGTATAAAAACCATATACTTACAGCAGGTAAACATTCATTTGTATTATCATTGTATGAAATGGATGGAAAAGAATACCTATCTTTTGATAAAAAATAAACCTCTAACTCTAAAATCATTTTATTATGAAAATTCAAAAAACAGCTTCATTTAATTTAAAATCAATCCTTTATCTTTTCCTTTTTGGAATTATTTTGTATTTTTCTGCTTTCTCTTGTGAAGTATATCAACCTTTAGAAATAAAGATAGAAAACCAAACAGATTATGATTTGAAAGACATCAAGATTGATGATGTACATATTGCTTCTCTGACAAGAGGAGAAACTTCAGCTTATATTGCTACAACAGATTTTGAACCTCTGAAAACCGTTTCTGCTACAATAAATCGTAAATTTGAAGAAGAAGTTAAAAGTTTTGGCGTAGATTCAGGTCTTTGGTGTGGAACAGGAATGGAAGACTATCCAACCAAACAATCTGGCAAACATAGTTTTGTAATTACCTCTTATCAAAATGATTTTGATGGTAAAATACGACTTCGTTTTGAAGAAAAATAGTAATTGGCATTTATGAAAAATAGCTTGTACTCTCAACAAACAGAGAATACAAGCTATTTTTTTTTTCGCCTTTAGCAGACTAACAGCTTAAAGTATTTGCACAAACTATTGTCAGAGTTGTTTCGGATTACCTTACAACTACTGACAAAGTTTTTTCTATACCTTCTATCTTTAAGGAATAGAAATTAAATAAATTGACACTTTTAATTATATAATTAACTAGTAGTCAGAAGTTTAATTCGTAATCTTTCCTAAGCAGTATATTCAATAATTACTCCTCTCCAATTTTGTCTTTGTATTTATTATACAAAAATGAAATTATCAGTAGTAAAACTCCTAGAGAAACAAAGACAATCGTCTTAGAAATAGTTGGTAAGGAAGCAATATCGTACAAGAAAAGTTTGAGAAGAGTAATTCCAAACCAAACCAGTCCACCAATACGCAAGTATTTTTTCTTCTTCCAAATCCCCAAAACAACCACAAAAAGCGAATAAGCTCCCCACAAAATACTCAAACCAAGTTTGTAAGCATCTGCATTACTTGTTAGGCTCAAAATATGAATAAGTTCGGCACTTAGTAGCCACAAAACAGAAACGTGAAGAATAAAATCAAAGAAAGGAATAAAATTGAATTTCAAAAAGTCCTGTTTTGCAAGTCTGAAAAGTGTAACCAAAAGACCAGCTACGAGTGCATAAGAAATGTATCGAATTATCAAATTAAAACTTCCTACTTCATAATAGGTAGCTAATTTTTGAGTAACATAACTTTCTCTTAGTTCACTTAGCTCATAAAGTCCTAAAGTCATGAAAATAAACAAGACAAAAGCAGAAGCCAAATAATATAAAATCACTGGCATTTGATTTTTGACTTTCTTGATGCAGTAAAGTCCCAAACCAATAAAGAATAGGAGTGTGTAATTGAACAGCCAAGCAACTTGATAGTGCCTCAAGTCATAATCATAAAATGTGTCTGAATATCCTCCTTCTGTCATTATTTCAATCCTTGAAGCCTCAAAAAGTTGATTGAAGTAAATAGAAATTTCGACGCACAAAGGCAAATACAGAGCAAAAAGCAATGTTGCAGTAATCACAACAGTTACAAAACCTAAGAAACCACTTGCTTTTTCTTTCAGAGGAGAAATATATTTATCACTCTTATTTATAAAATCAATAAAGAAAAATGAAGCTGCAAAAATAATGGAAGTAAGGAAAATAACATTGAAAATAGGCAGAATCTCATTTACAACTGTTTTATTTGTTTCATAATCATAAACTCCACTTGAAGCATCAATAGCTAAAGTCCAATCTTGAATTATACTGAAGGCAGCCAAAATCATCAGAGGAAAAGAAAGCGATTCATAGACTCCTACTTTCTTCGTTCGTCCAATCCAAAACAGAAGCGCAGCCTGTAACGACCAAATGAGTGTAACCCAGTTTCCATCTAATTGAACAGGAACGGCAATCGTAATAAATACTAGAACCAACCCAGAAGCTAAGTAGAATAAATTTCTATCAGCCAATTTATTTTTATATAAAACTACACTTACTCCAAAATGAATAATTGCATTTCCAAGTGTAAACAGTCCTACTAAGTTTTCTGTCTGTACATTTTCTACAAGCGTTATAAAGCCAATTCCATAAAAAATAAAAGAGTTGATGAGCATCAAAATAACGTCGCCAATATTGAAGATTTCTTTTTTTCTAATCTTATACGCCAAAAATGAAATATAAAAAATCAAGAAGAATAACGTAGAGAAAATCAGCGTCAAACTAAAATGCTCTTCTTGACTGTACTTTGCGCCATACCAAACCAAAACAACCAGCCAAGTCAGTGAAAAAGCATTGATAAAAAGCCATTTCCAGTATTTTTTGATAGAAATAGCCAAAATTCCTAAGTTGATAATTGCCATATAAATAAACAAAATCATCACTTTTCCAGAGCCATCACTAAGCAAAAATGGAACTGCATATGCTCCAACAAGTCCGATATGAGCAATAATTTGTCTGTCATAATTTAGGGAAGCCACCACCGTAAAGACCGTAAAAGCGACCATCAGACCAAATGCCATTTCTTTAGGGTAAAGTCCGTAAAAATCATAACCCATAAAGGTTACAAAATAGAAAATTGCCATTGCACCACTCAGCAGTCCAGCACTAAACTTCTCATATTTTGCCTTCAAACGAATAGCAAAACCTAACAAACCAGCTCCCACCAAATAACCTAAAACGATTCTTGTAAGTGGACTAATCATATCATTATCGATGGCATATTTTACTCCAATACCAACACCCAAAACAATAATCAAGACACCAACAATATAAATTACATTCTCACCAATAAATTTTTCGATACTTGATTTTTGATGAACTTTTTTAGTTCTTGATTGTATTGGTTGCTCAAAAACAGGTGTTTTTCTTCGTATATGTTCCTTGCTTTCTTGCTGCTTTTCAGATTCAGAAGGAAAATCAGATGGAATATCTCTAAAGATTGGCTTTTGTCTTATGATTGGTTCTTCTTCTTTTGATTCTTTCGGTTTTTGTTCAAAAGAAGTTTCATCTTGCAGACCTTCAATTTCTACACGTAACTTTTTGATTTCTCTATCAAAAACGGTTTGTTTGGATTCTACGATTGATAATTTTCGTAGTAGTTCATTTATTTGTTGTTTTTTATTCATAAGTAGTGATAGTAGTCAGTTTGGTAAATGCTTGTTTTAGAAAAATACGCATTTTTTTTGAAAAAATTAGAATTACTTCTTTATCTGATTACGAAAACTTATGATGAAGAGATTGAGAGTTTTTGATAAAAACTGACTTTTAAATATCAATCTATGGAATAAAAAAATATCATCACTAAATGAAAATAGTGATGATATTCTAAAAAACTGACTTTTAATTTACTTTTACTCGTTAGTTTCAATTAATTCCAAAGCCTTATCCACCATATTTGCAGAACCAACATAATAAGTAGTTCGTTGATGCAAAGAATCTGGTTCAATATCCATTATACGCACACGTCCGTCATACGCTTTTCCTCCTGCTTGTTCGGCAATAAAAGCTAATGGATTACATTCATACAATAATCTCAATTTTCCTTTTGGTGTTTTTTGTGTACTTGGATAGATAAAAATCCCACCTTTAAGCATATTTCTATGAAAATCTGCCACCAAAGAACCAATATAACGAGCTTTATAATCGCCTTTACCTTTACAAAAATCAATGTATTTTTTTACGCCTTCTGTAAAACCTACAAATCCACCTTCATTACAAGAATACGTTTTGCTATCTTTTGGAATATCTAAGTTATCATGAGTGAGCAAAAACTCGCCTCCTTTTGGGTCGTAAGTAAAGATATGAACGCCGTTTCCTGTCGTGAAAACAAGTGCCGTAGCTGTTCCGTACAAAACATATCCACCGATAAGCTGGTCAGTTCCTTTTTGCAAAACATCTTCTACTTTTGGCTTTGTTCCTCTTGCAGTCTTTCTCTTAAAAACTGAAAAAATAGTTCCGATAGAAACATTCACATCAATATTTGAAGAACCATCTAAAGGATCCATTGCCACCACATATTCAGCATCATTATTATTTGTCAAAATAATTTCCTCCTCTTCTTCCGAACCTACCACACAAACTAAATTGCTCTCTCTAAAAGCTGTAATAAAAAGTGTATTGGCAAGAACATCCAGTTTTTGTTGTTCCTCTCCTTGCACATTACTAGAACCTGCCGTTCCATACAAATCTGTGATAGCAGCACGAGAAACGTGATTATGAACGGTGGTAGCTGTACGAGCAATAGAATGCAGCAAATGGTCTAGTTCAGAAAGAGATGCAGGAAGATTAGCTTCGTTGTCTTTTAAAAATTGGCGTAGGGTTGTCTTTTGGCTCATAGTAGTTTTATAAATTTTTTAGGTTTAATAAGACAAAATTAGCTATTTTCAGAGGTTTTACAACCATATACTGTAAAAGTTTCAGAGATTACTTTGCAACATTTAATTTCTTAGGTATTTCTATTATTTTTGTAACAAAAGATATAGGAATCCCTTTTTGTGTTTCTACAAATACATTAAAAAATCACCCCCATTTAAAATAAACCATGAAAAAAATACTTTTCATTGACCGTGACGGAACAATTATAAAAGAACCTGCAGACGAACAAATAGATTCGTTAGAAAAATTAGAGTTTCTTCCAGCCGTTTTGAGAAATTTGTACGAACTTGCAGCCAGTAAAGAATACGAATTGGTAATGGTAACCAATCAAGATGGACTAGGAACGGTAAGTTTTCCAGAAAATACCTTCCATCCTGCACATAACAAAATGCTCAACGTTTTAGAAAATGAAGGAATTGTTTTTGATGAGATTTTAATTGACAAAACATTCCCTCACGAGAAATCGCCCAACCGTAAACCTGAAATCGGATTAGTCAAACATTATCTAAACAACCCTAACTTTGATATTCAAAACTCTTTTGTTATTGGAGACAGATTTAGTGATATACAATTAGCAAAAAATTTGGGCTGTAAAGGAATTTTGATTGCAAAAGATAATCAGAAAATAAAAACAGAAAACCCACAACTCGCCGAAATTTGTGCTTTAGTAAGTGATGATTGGACAGAAATAAAGAATTTTCTATCTGCTCCTCAAGCAAAATTTGGCTCAAGAATAGGAAAAGTAAAACGTACTACAAAAGAAACTGATATTGATATAGAAATAGATTTGGATGGAACAGGAAAAGCAGACATCAGTACGGGACTTGCTTTTTTTGACCACATGTTAGAACAAATTGCAAAACATGGAGAGGTAAATTTAAAAATTCAGACAAAAGGCGATTTGCATATTGATGAACATCATACCATCGAAGATACTGCTCTAGCACTTGGAGAGGCTCTTTTGAAAGCCTTTGGAAATAAGCGAGGGATTGAACGCTATGGCTTTTGTTTGCCAATGGATGAAGTTTTGGCACAAGTGGCAATTGATTTTGGTGGACGACCTTGGCTAGTTTGGGATGCAGACTTTAAAAGGGAGAAAGTAGGAGATATGCCTACTGAAATGTTTATGCACTTTTTCAAATCGCTTAGTGATACCTCAAAGTCAAATATAAATATCAAAGCCGAGCCAAAAGAGGGCGCAAACGAACATCATAAGATTGAAGCAATTTTTAAAGCCTTTGCAAAAGCTCTAAAGATGGCAAAAACACATACAGGTTCGTCCGAATTACCTTCTACAAAAGGAGTTTTGTAAAAATAATTTTTATTAAACCCTAGAAATATTCAGAGATTTTTAGGGTTTAAGAATTGACTTTTCTTCTATTATCTATTTTGTCTAATGTATCTAAAATAGCAAGTTGTTGAGTTAGTTTTTCGCCTCCTTTTATTCCAAAATCTAATGTTCTGATAGGGAAAGGAATAGTAATATCATTAGCATCAAATGCTTTTTTGATAGCAATTCCTGCCCTCGTACAAGCTCTGTGATAGGAAGGCTGATGACAGTCATCAATCCAAAAACGGACAACAAAATTAACAGAGCTATCTCCAAAACCATCAAAATCTATACGTACATCGCTAAAATCATTTTTCGTAATATCTAAATCACGGATTGTTTCGTAAAGCAACCTTTCTACTTTTTCTATATCATCTCCATACGAAACTCCAACAGGAACACTTACCCTACGATGATTGAGACGATTATAATTCAGTAGTGGGTTTTGAAAGACTTCTTTTGAGGGAATAATTACGTATTGTCCATCAAAGTTTTCTATATCAATCGCTCTCAAACCTATTTTTTTGACATAACCCACATAATCATTCGTTTGAATAAGGTCATTTATTTGAATTGGTTTTTGTACAGCAATAAAAATTCCTGAAATAAAATTAGTCGCCAAATCTTGAAAAGCAAAACTAAGCGCAAGACCAATCACACCAGCACCTGCGAGTAAAGAGGTAACTGTTTTGTCTAAGTTCAGAACACCTAACGCTACAAAAGTACCCACAATCATAATCACATAAAATATGACTTGAGTAGCCAAATCTAAGATATTCATATTATCCACCCAGCGAGAAAGTGCACGACTGATTCCTAATTTTATCGCTCTTGCCAAAAAATAGAAGACAATAATCACAATTATTGCCAAGAAAAAATTAGGTAGCATTGCAACTAAAGTTTCAAACCACCCAAGTAGTTTTGAAGATAAGGCTTTGTAGCCTTTATGTAAAAGGTCAAGTTGATTATCTAATTCGTCCATTAAATTATTAGCTATTTCTTAATTATTTTTTACGTTTTCTACTTGCTTTTTTTGAGCGTTTGATTTGTTGTTTGGCTTCTTTTCTCCGCTGCCTGTCTGATTTTACTTGAAGGTCTTTTTCTTGTTGCTCCATTCTTTCTTCTAGGGTCATTTCTCCAAAAATAACTTTTGGGTCAGAATCTCTATACGTAGGACAGCTAGAACGCTTTGAAGCACCACAACTTGATAAAACAAATATAGCTGCAAAGATAATAGAAAATAAATTATATCTTTTAAGTAAATTATTTTTCATTGTAATTGGTTGGTTTGGTTTTTAAAACAAAACTTTGACTATATAAACTATTGAAACAGAAAAATATAAGTCAAAAATTATTTGATTTAAGTTATTATAGAAAATAAGGAAATTTATTTTTTAATCAAAATTTGAAAAGACTGCATATTTAATGGAAATTCCATCAAGACATGAAGCATACTCAGAAAATAAAGTGTCAGGATTCCTGTTTTGAAATCATAAAAATAAACTCCTAAGGCAATCAGCCACAGTAATATAGCAAAAATCAAACGCAATTTGTTTACTTTGTGCCAAGCAATAATACGTACCTTCGAAAACCAGTTTAGATAGTGATAAGTATAAGCAAAAGCAACAAAACGCTGTATCTTGATAGAAAAAGAAGATTCAAAAATCAGCTCCTTGTTTTCTTCATTAAAAACTGTTCCATCAAAAAGGGCAATAAATACTTTGTTTAGCATATCAAAACCACTCAAAAAGTAATTAGATTTAATTTTTTCAGACAAAGTTGGTAATGATACAGGAATAAGCCAAAAGCTAATTGAGCAAACAATGAAGATAATAAAACACGCTTTTGCCCAAAAACTAGGGTTCTTCTTAATTCCTACAAGCATAAAAATACCTGTAAAAACAAAAACATGAATGAGGGTAGGAAGAAGAAGACCAATAAGCAACAAGTAATAAAATTGATTGCGAAGCAGATAAACTCCAATAACAACTATAATCAATAAAATTATTTTGTCTTTTCGTTTCTTAATAAAAATAGCTGAAAACGATAATGCAAAAGCTAGGAAAATGAAATGAGTAGAATATTGAGCATTCCAAAAAGGCAGCACAGAACGTACATCAAAGCCCAAACGATAGCAAACATAACTTACAGAAACTATTATAGCACATATAAAAATAGTAATCAGTTCTGGTTTGGCAGAAGAAGTAAAATATTTTTTTTCGTGCAGCCAAGCAAGTTCCGTCAGATAATGTAACGAACCTAAGACAACATAACTAAATAAAAAAAGCTCAAAAGGAATCAAATATGCAGCTATGCAAGAAAGTATAATCAATAAGGCTTGAAATTGGTTAGCTTTCAAATGTGAAATATGATTGATATAAAAAAAGAAAAATCAGACAACTAAAAAAACTGTCTGATTTTACTATATCCAAAAATAATATTTTTTCTAACGATAACGTGCGCCTCTATAACGAGGTTCAGAAAAAGGATTCGGACAAGCTACATCATCTTTCCCTCCAAAGTTGAATACTAATGAGATTTCGTGTGAGTTAGCTCTAGCTCCTGCAACTTCTGAAATAGACCAATCATAACTGTAAGCCAATGCCCAACCACCAAATTTAACGCCTAACATTGCCACAACAGCATCATGTTTTGGGAAATTATTAGTTGATTGTTCGATTGGAAAACCTCTATACCAAAGTCCATATAAAAGTGGTGCATATTCTCCGTGTGCGCCAAGGCTAATCTGTTGAAAAGAACCTTGTTTTTTGTACATAAAAGAAGGCGTAATACTTTTACTACGGTCATCATAACGATTTGCAAAATCTATTTTGTAGCCACCATGTAATGAAAATTTGATAGGTAAGCGATTTTCGTCTCCAATAAAACTATCTGGGGGACTATTAATATGATTAGCAGAAAGTCCTACCCAGAAATTTTGTCCAAAAAGAACAGCTCCTGTAGAAATATCTACATAACTAAGTTGATTACGAGCAAAACTTTCACCTGTTGGTGTTCCCATAAAACCTCTATCACTAAATTGGTCTGGAAAAGTAAGTCCTACAAAACCTGCATTTTTTTGTACATATCCTACTTGTAAGGCAGGTTGAACGGTAAGCCTATCACTCAAAGGAATCATATAGGCATAAATAAGCGAGACATCTGTACTTTTATAAGGCGTTACACCTGTGCTTTGCTCATCTACTTTGGCTATTACGCCAATGGAAGAACGAATATTTGGAAAATAATAATCAAAACCACCTGCGTAAGTAACGTAATTAACATCTAAACTAGGCCATTGATTGCGATAATTGAGTGTCATTCTACCTCCTTGATGCATTCCTGCAAAGGCTGGGTTGAGATAAAGAGGAGCATTATGAAACTGAGAAAACTGTAAATCTTGTGCAGTAGTGGTATGAGAAAATCCTAGGCAAGTAAATAGGGTAACAACCCAGAGAGTCTTTTTAAGTAAATCTAAATTCATTGTCGTATTATAAATATAATTGTAATTTTATAGCTGGTAGTCGTCTAATCAACTTTTTTATTGAGAAACCCTGTATAAGTAGTAACTAAAGATTAATCTAATTAATTAACTAAACATAATGCAAGGTAGCATTTTTTATCTTTATTATAAAAAAATAACGTTTCTCAAAAGTTAAAATTGTGTTTTTAAATGCTTTATCATCTAAAGAAAACACTTTATACCTTAGTTTTATTTTAGATTTACAAAAATATCAGCTAGTAAAAACTGTATTTTTATCGAAATGCAGTAGTAGTAGATATGAAAACGAGGTCAATTACATCTAAATTTAGATATTGAAGCTATCAAGTCTTTTTTTCAAAACTGTGTTAAAGGAAATTATGTGTGTTCGTTTTCCCAGAAACGAACTTATAGGATTTTTTAGAAGCGAATAGTTCTTTAATAAAAATGCTTATAAAGAATCGTTTTTTATTCAATTCTGGGAAATTGAACACACAATAAAAAATCTACTCAAATTTTCCTGTTTTTTCACGCCATTGCATAATAAGCTCAAATGTATTGGTGGACTTTTGGTAATCCATATAGCCATAAAAATTATCAAAACTTGCTCCTAAAACGCTATTCAAGGCTACTTTATCTTTTTCTGTGGGTTCATCTGGCAAAAAGGCTTTCAAGTCTTCTAAGTGATACATCTCTTCTACTTTTTTGACATCTTCTATATTCCATCGCTTACAAAAAAGTGCGTAGCCGTTATTTTTGTCACTGAGGTTATTCATCTGAACTGGGAGTTTAAATGGTAAATAGGTATGTAGTAAAGTACGTATTGTTAAAAAGCAAGGTTTAGAAAAAAGTCCGTTAAATAGGTTTATCAATCTTTAAGTAAATACAAATTATCATCTTTTCTAAGTTGATTTATTAAAAATGGAATTAAAATAGAGTAACTTTGTAAACTCATTAAACTTAAACAATCGCTCATGAGGATACGAGCAATGGCGAAAGTTATCTATAACTTGGTCATAAATAAAAATACTACCGTTGCTTGTATCCTCGCAAGTAAATCTTTATTCTATCAATTTATGAGATTTTTATTTATTATAGTATTTATTTTTTTAGGATTTTTTTCTCAAAACTCTTTTGCCCAAAAATCAACTAATGGAGCAACTAACAAAACCATAGAAAAAAAACCTACTTTAGAAACCATTGAAGATACAACACAAACTTTATCAAAAATAGAGCTTTTGAAAGCAGGTGTTTTGGAGGGAGATGTACTTCCAAATGGAGAAAAAATACGTATTCTGAGGAAAGACGAGCGTGGACAAGTTCAGTTTAAGCAAAGAAATACAGTTATGTATGCCGATAGTGTTTTTCAATATATTGATAGAAATCAGATTGAAGCTTTTGGAAATATTCGTTTTGTAGAGCAAGATAGTCTTACACTTGTTGGCGATACTCTTTATTATGATGGTTATACGAAATTAGCTAAAGTAAGAGGAAATGTAGTTTTACAAGACCAAGAAAAAACAGTCCGTACACGAAAACTAAATTATAATATAAAAACAAAAACAGCTAATTATTTTGAAGGTGGAGTAGTTACAGACAAAACCTCACGACTGACAAGTGATAGAGGATATTATAATACAAACTCTAGAATTGCTACTTTTCGTGGGAATGTACAGGCTCTTAGTCCAGACCAACAACTAATAGCCGATTCGGTGGCTTACAATACAGTTACAAAAACTGTATTTTTTGATTCAGAAGGAAAAATCATTAATAAAGACGGAACAATCAATGCTGTAAAAGGAACTCAAATCAATGCTCAAACAGGAATTTTGAAGACAGCAGAAGGAGCTAATGTAGCCACACGTGTAGAGAACCGAGATTATATTATTTCTGCAAACTTTATTGATTATGATAACCTTACAGAAAAAGGTGTTTTTAAAGAAAACGTACAGCTTTATTATAAAAAAGAAAATGTTACCATTTTTGGAGATGAGGCATATTATGATGGAATAAATAGCCGTTTGGATGCTTATGGAGATGCTCTTTTAGTAAAGCCTTTCAAAAGTGATACGCTTTATATTTCAGCCGATACGTTGATTGCAATGAACGATAGTGTGGCAGCCCAACAGCGTTTTTATGCATATAGAAATGTCAAGATTTATAAACGAGATTTACAAGGAATTTGTGATTCTCTAAATTATGACTTAGAAGATTCGACTATCTATTTTGATTACGACCCTGTTTTATGGAATACTTCAAATCAACTTTCAGGTACAAGAATAAAAGCCAAACTAAGAGATAATACTGTTGATTCAATGACCATTACAGAAAAAGCCTTTGTTATTTCGGCTGATGTTTTTGGGCAGTTTAATCAGATAAAAGGTCGGGATTTACTCGCCGTTTTTGATAGTGGTTACATAAAACGAGTAAATGTTGATGGAAATGGTGAGAGTATTTATTTTATGGTAGAAGAAAAGAAAGACGAAGAAACTACTCTGAAAGGAATGAACTATATAAAGTGCAGTAGTATTATTATGAAATTTATTTCAGATAACGAGCTAGAAGAAATTCTTTTTTTACAACAGCCCGAAGGAAAAGTAATTCCTCCACAGCTTATTACAAAGAAAAATTCAGAACTTGGAAATTTTGAATGGCGCATCGAAGAAAAACCTACCTACAAAATGATTATGCAGGGAAGAAACCCAGAGGAAGCTGCCAAAAACACCTATAAAGTAAAAAATATAGATGGAAGAAGAATCATAGATAATGATTTTTTTGGTGTTTATTTAAGTGAAGATAAGACAAAATTGACATATTACAACCCAAAACTACCAGCAAAAAATCTTGAAAATGAGTTTTTCTTATATGTTTATCCTCAAAACAAAAAAGATTTACCAGAAGAATTTAGATTGTATGGTTATGTAGTTGTTCCGTTTTATAATATGGATACAGAAATCTATAAGCCCAACCAGCCTTTTTATTATACGCAAGAATTACCCAAATTTAAGATTAAGAAAATCACGACTGGACAAAAAATAAAAATAGAAGTAGATGAAGAAACAGGAGAAATAATATCAAACCCAAACCCTGTAAAGCCTTGGAAAGAAATATATGAGTTTTAGATTACGGAAAAATTTCGCTTTGAGTTCAATGTTTTATTTTATCGTAAAAAAATATTTTCACTCTCTGTGTTTAGAATGTATTTCGTTATTTAACACTAAAAATTAAAACAATACCTGCGTAAAATTCTTTGGATAGAATAAATTTTAATCAACAATTAAATTATCCTCATTTTTTATGAATATCAAAGACGCAAAAGTAATCTTGACAGGTGGAAGTACGGGAATTGGTTATGAAACAGCCAAACTTCTAAAAGAGCAAGGAGCAGATGTTTTTATTTGTGCCAGAACTGAAAAAGATGTTGAGAAAACAATATCAGAATTAGGAATAAAAGGAACAACAGCAGATGTTTCGAAAGAAGAAGATGTAAAAAATCTTTTTGAAAAAGCTCTCAAAGAAATGGGTGGAGTTAATGTAGTTATAAATAATGCAGGAATTGGTAGTTTTGGAGCATTGGTAGATACTTCTGTTGAAGATTTTACAAAAACTTGGGAAGTAAATGTAAAAGGTGCGTTTATGGTAGGAAAAGAAGCTGCCAAACATTTCCAAAAAGAAAACACTGGAAATATTATAAATATTGCTTCTACGGCTTCTCAAAAAGGTTTTGCAAACGGAACAGCTTATTGTTCTAGTAAGTTTGCACTAGCTGCTATGACAGAGTGTTGGCGTGCCGAACTTCGTAAACATAACGTTAGAGTAATGCAAATAAATCCTAGTGAGGTAGTAACACCATTTTTTGATAAAGTTGGTATGAACCAAGATAAAGAAAATGAAAGCAAACTTCACGGAACTGAAATTGCTCATACAATTTCCTCTTTACTTTCTATGAATAATGTAGGTTTTGTTACTGATGCAACTGTTTGGGCAACAAATCCACAGTAAAAAAGTAAAATAAACTTCTATACAATCAAAAAAACACCTTCAGATTATATTAATTTGAAGGTGTTCTATTTGATGCGAATATAGTAACCGAAGAAAGTTATTATCATTACAGTAGTACCAATCCATTATCGCCTTTAAAAATGAATGAGTGAAATTTTAGTATATTGAAACTTCAAATACACGGCTACAAGCCGAATACATATAACTCACTAGGCAAAGCCAAGCGAGAACCATTTTAAATCTTGCGAGGGACAGCAGAGGTTCATATAATTTCTATGAATTTGATGATATAACTACCTATCCTTTTCTGACTCATTATATGGAAGAATTTGGATAAAAATCTGTTTTTTTTTGATTTGAGTTTTTTGGTTTTGTGGGAAGTTAGTAGGTTTGTGAGGGTATGTTTGTTGTTGGTCATCGTAACGGCAAGCCGAAACTAAAGACCAACAACGGCTTTAGAGGAAAATTTAATTAATCTATATTACAAAATAGTTAAAATGAGTACATACACTAGAGCATTGTTAATATTCTTTATATTTATGCAGTCTGCTTGTAATAGACTTACAAATAAAGAGGCTATTATTGCTGCTAAAAACCATCTTTATATAGTGCAGCATGAGCATGAGGTTATACAACCCTTTATAAAAATAGTAAGCGATTCTAATCGTCATGTTATGATGTCTAGAACAAACCGAGGGGCACTTAGGCAACTAGGTGACTACTACATAGAAGGAGATCGCATAGGAAGACTCATTGAAAATGTACCTTCTAATGTTCAATCATCTATTCAAAATTTTGTAGATATAATCTCTGATAATGAGTCTATCTTTTACACACCAAATAAGAAAATATACAATACTTGTGGCAGAAGGCTTAGTTACTTTTTCTATTATAAAAGTATGAACACAAATTGTGTTCCGTGTGATTCATTACTAATGAATCAAAGTCTAGAAGACATATGTAAAGTTCATTGTTCTTTAGAAAACAATTGGGTTATAGCTTTTTAGCCCGTTAATCGTAGTGTTCCAAAGATAAAGCCCCAGTTGGGAGTAGTGTTCCAAAAGGTAGAATAAAAAAAGGTCGTTAAGCCTAAAAAATAGAGTTTCAAAAACACCTTCAAATTAATGCAATTTGAAGGTGTTTTTAGTTTATAAAATATTTCAAACAAATTTAATTCTCCACTTCTATCGCTGCAATACGTTCTTTTAATGTTGTGTTTTCAGCACGTTCCATTATACTAAAATACTGCATTCCGATAGAATAAATAAACAAAGGAACAATCAGAAACATTCCAGTAATCAGACTAGCAAAATAAAATACTTGTACAATCTTGAGTGCAAATGTTTCACCTTCCAAAAAGTGCATTTCCAAAACAGAAATAAAGAAACCACTCAAAGGAGAATTAATAAGAACATAATAAACAGAACCCACCATAAGAGTAATTGCCATCATCATAAAACTATCGATGGGCTGAAAGAAAAATAGTTTTAATGCTTTTCCAAAAGCTTTGAAAGGATTATTTGTGTGAGTTGTCCAAGTAAACAACCAAAAAAGAAATAGTGGTATAACTAATAAAGCTACAAAAATCATATAGGGACTAGAAAAAATAATAACTTTTACCAAAACGACAACTAGAAGTGATTTGTAACCATTTTTAAGTAAAAAACTTCCAAAGCCATTAAGAGACCACTCTATTTTCCTAGATTCTTGAGCAACCGTTTCAGAGAAAAAATAATATGGAAAGGTAACTGCAAGTGTCCAAATCAAGGTATGTACTATCATAAAAGGAATACTTTGTATATAATTTCCTGTTACAATTAATAAATAATACTCTTCTAGTTTATATTCCAAATCACGAGGAAAATCAAAATTTGAAATATC
Source organism: Bernardetia sp. ABR2-2B (assembly GCF_037126435.1). Taxonomy (GTDB): domain Bacteria; phylum Bacteroidota; class Bacteroidia; order Cytophagales; family Bernardetiaceae; genus Bernardetia. The sequence continues at coordinate 1,364,975 of NZ_CP147020.1, forward strand.
TTTAAAGACTAAAAGATACATCCCGATAGCTAGTGGAAAAAGCATTGCTGCACAAATATTAAAAATAGGAACAAAATGCCTTCTATGAATCATCATTGATTCTGTCAGAATATTGCCTAATGTTCGTATCTGAAAAAGCTCAAATTCACTATCTTCATTAGTTTCAGGAAGTTTTTGGACAGGTAATTTTATTTTTTTAGTCTTTACCAAAACATATGGATAAATCACAAAATAACCTAACATAAAAGCAAAGGAAAGCAAAATAAGCGTACCACGAACTACCAAAGGCACTTCAGTATAACGAGTAAGAAAACTCTCAATAAACCCAGCCAAAATAATAACAGGAACAAGCCCTACCATTACCTTCATTCCACGCCTAGCACTAATCTGAAAAGACTCTAAACGGCTAAGTGTTTTGGGAAACAATAATCCTTTTCCCATCGTAATTCCTGCTGCCGTAGCAACAACAATCGCCGAAATCTCAAGTGTTCCGTGTAACCAAATGGCAAACATAGAATCTATCAAAACATCTTTTTCGTAAAAAAAATATTGAAAAGACCCAACCATTATTCCATTATAAATAGCTACAAAAATACTTCCGACACAAAAAAGCGCACCCATCACAAAGCTCATAAATGCTACTCTTAAATTATTAAAAGTAATTTGAAAAAACATAGTTATCTCATTACTTCCTTTATAAACAGCCATCGGATCACCTTTAGCAATATTTTCTTCTGTCATCTGTACATATCTCTCTCCCAAAATAACATTTACAAAATCTGGGTCTTGTACAGTAGAAAAAATACCAATCAGTAAAGCACCAAAGAAAATAAGAAAAGCAACCAAAAGGTCTTTTCGAATCATATACATAGTAGCTGGTAAATCAGTTGTCCAAAAATCTAAAAGTTTTTGCCATCTGACACGCTTGTTTTTATAGACATCTCTAAATATTTGTTGAGCAATTCCGTTGAGATATAAACGTACCGAACGATTTGGGTAAAACGTACGTGCATAAGAAAGGTCATCTGTAATTTCGACAAAAGATTCACTAAGTTTGTCTGGATTACGTTGTTTTTCTTTGAGTAATTGCTCAAAGTCTTGCCATTTTTCCTTATTTTGTTCTATAAAAGTATTTTCTCTCATTTTTTATAATTTTTATAAAATTGCGCTGCCAATTATTTTGTCATCATTTTATATATAGACTACAAAATACTAATTAATTTCTTAATTTGTAATCTAAAACCTTTCATTTGTTGCAAAAAATTAAAATATAAGGTTAGATAATCAAAAAATACTCTGTAAATATATGAAAACCATTTCTATTCGCACTTCTCAAAACGTAACCATTGAATACGAACTGCCTTCTACCGTTCAACGTATCATTGCTTGGATTATAGATTTGGCTATACTTATTCTTGTCAATATTGTTTTATATCTACTTTTCAGTTGGTTACTTTATGTAGTTGGTTGGTCAGAAGTAGCTTATGCTTTTTTTAGTTTTTTAGTGATTTTGCCTTTGTGGCTTTTTTATTCCATGTTTTGTGAAATTATTTTCAACGGACAAAGCATTGGCAAACGAGCTATGGGGATTCGTGTGGTCAAACTAAATGGAGATATTCCTTCTCTTTCAGATTATTTTATGCGTTGGTCGTTTCGTTTTGTTGATATTGTTCTCTCATCAGGAGCTTTAGCTGTTTTGTTGGTTACAGGAACTGAAAAAGGACAGCGTTTGGGAGATATTTTGGCAGGAACAACAGTCATTAAAGTAAAATCAACGCAACACGTAAATATGAAAGAACTTCTCAATATTCGCTCTTTTAGAAATTATGAACCTACTTATGAGCGTGTTACAGTGTTTTCAGAGGATGATATGCTTGCTATCAAAACAATTCTCAATCGTGCAAGTCGTTTTCCAAAACAAAAAGAGACTTATAAATTACTTCAAAAGACAGCACTCTTAACAGCACAAAAATTAGATATTTCTCAAGAAAAATTTTCAAGTCCACAACAAACAAAGCAGTTTTTACATACTGTATTGCAGGATTATATCGTTCTGACAAGATAATTTTTGTAGAATAGATAAGCAAGAGAAAATTTTATCTGAATATTTCCAGCACTAAAAAGCTAAAAATTACACCTTCCTGTAATAAATCAAGTTTATTCAAACTAATAGAGTAGTATCTTAGTAATAGTAATATCCACCAAAAAAATAGTTTTGAATAATTTATGAATTTAGCTCAAAATACTGCCGAAGCTCTACGTGCTACTCGTGATAATTGGCTGCGCTCTCTTCTTACTATTTCGCTTATTGCTATCGGAATTACTGCTCTAGTAGGTATTCTGACAGCTATTGACGGTATCGAACAAAATATTACTTCTGGTCTTTCAGATTTGGGAGCTAACTCTTTTGATGTCAAAGATAAAGATAATAATATGCGTTCTCGTCGTCGTGGAGTAGTAGAGAAAATAGAAAGTCCATTGAAATACAATGAAGTAATGGCATTCGAAAAACGTTTTAGTGAGAGTGTCAGTTCGGAAGATGCAGTTACTATTTATACAAGAGTGAGTTTTGGAACAGAAGTAAAATATCAATCTGAAAAAACAAACCCAAATTCTTCTGTCGTTGGTATTGATGAAAATTATAATTTAGTAAATGGCTTTGAAATTGAAGAAGGTAGAAATTTTACTTCAATAGATATTCAAAGAGGAAGTCAATTTGCTATTATTGGAAAAGAAATAAATGAAACTCTCTTTAAAGGAAACTCGCCTATCGGAAAACGTATCTTAGTAAAAGGATATGGTTTTACGGTTATTGGTCTTTTAAAAGATGAGGGAGGCATAGGAAGTTCGTCAAGTACCAATAGAAGTGTTTTGATTCCTCTACCGATGGCAAATATTTTGGGAAATGACAGACAACTTTCTTATACAATTACGATTGGCGTAAAAAACCCTGCCCAAACGGAAGCATTGATGGGAGAAGCAACAGGACTCATGAGAATAATTAGAGGAGACAAACTTACTCAAAAATCATCTTTCGAAGTTTCTAGTAGCGAATCATTAGCTTCTTCTTTAGGAGAAACAACAGGAATATTACGTATAGGAGGTGCTGGAATAGGATTTCTGACATTATTAGGAGCATCTATCGGACTAATGAATATTATGCTTGTTTCTGTTACCGAACGAACACGAGAAATAGGAATCAGAAAAGCCATTGGAGCTTCTGCCAAACAAATCAGAAGGCAATTTTTAATCGAAGCAATCGTTATTTGCTTACTGGGTGGATTATTTGGCATTTTTTTGGGTATTACATTAGGAAACGGAGTCGCCAAAATTATTGGAAGCGCAGATGCTCAATTTATTATTCCTTGGCTTTGGATGATTGGTGGCATCATAATTTGCGTTCTTGTAGGACTAGCTGCTGGTGTTTATCCTGCCTATAAAGCTTCTAAGTTAGACCCTATTGAGTCTTTACGTTATGAATAATTTAACTTTTACAAGAAAATACTTTGAAGATTTAAATGCTTGACTTTTGTTTTTTTTAACAAAAATCTACATATTACGTTCAAATATTGATTATAATAAATCTAAATTCAGATTTTAAAAAATATCCTACATAAAAACACAGTATCTTTGTGAGAACTATTACTTAATTTTTCTTGTTTGATAAGTTCTTCAAAAGAATGTTAAGTTATAACTCACAAATATATTAGCACACTAAATTTTACCTTTATTTTTATTAAATGAAAACTACAAAATACTTATTTTTTTTATCTTTAATTGGTCTTTTATTTTTTTGTAATGGATACGTTTGGGCTACTTCGCTCAACAACTTGAAAGGCACAAAATGGTATTTGGAACGAATGACAGAACAAGACACGAGTGTTTCTTCCAAAATTACCTCTAAATTATTCAAACAGGGCGCACAGCAAATTTCATTTGACAAAAATGGAAAATATGATGCACGGAATTTATTAGGCTTAGATAGCCTAAAAGGTTTTTTTATAGAAACAAATCATACTTTAGTTTTGAGTAATGAAGCTGGAAATGCCTATTACTGGGTTTTTGAGATTGAAAACAAAAGTTCTGATTCGCTTACAGTACAATTTGTAAATTATTCAGCAAAGTCTTCTATAATTAAGCTTACCTTCAAACCAATGACAAAACAGCTTGAAGAAATGGTATTGATGCAAAATAATCAACCCAAATATGCTGACTTTAAGGGAGATTGGGAATGGAATTTTGACGGAAAAAAAGTTTTGATTCAACTCAATCAAGTTGGAAAAGAAGTTTTGGGAACGCATTGTTATGGCGTAGATTGTCAGTATAATTACTCTCTTTCTGGTACGGTAGAGGCAGATACAGCTACTTTGCAAGTGAAAGACCGTAATACATTAGAAATTTTGGGGGTCGCAAAACTTATTCGTCTATCTGACGGAACACTAAGTTGGCGATTAGACAAAAATGAAAAAGGGAAAATTGTAACCGTAGAAAAAATACAGCTCAATCAACCCAAGGCAATTATGAATAACAAGGAAAAAGAAAAAACAGAGGGTACTAAAAAAATGTAATTACTAAAATTATAAAATTCAAGTAGATAAATTACATCAATTTTAATGTGTTTTTAGTATCTTTGTACTTATAAATTAGCAAAAAACGTACAATCATAATAGGTTCACGCCAAACTTCTCATAGATTTGGTGTGTTCTTTTTTTTGATAAAAAAATAAATTATAAAATTTCAGAATTATGGCAAACATATCATATTTTACAAAAGAAAAATACGACGAATTACAACAAGAACTTTTACACCTCAAAACAAAAGGAAGAGCAAACATTGCTGCAGAGATTTCAGAGGCAAGAGACAAAGGCGATTTGAGGGAAAATGCAGAATATGATGCAGCGAAAGATGCACAAGGAATGCTAGAAATGAAAATATCAAAGCTAGAAACAACAATCAGTAATGCTCGTATTCTTGATGAGTCTCAAATTGATACGTCAAAAGTTTCTATTCTTTCGAAAGTAAAAATCAGAAATTCGGCTAACAAAAAATTAGTCTTGCAATATACAATCGTTGCAGAAGAAGAATCAGATTTAAAACAAAACAAAATTTCTGTTTTATCTCCTATTGGAAAAGGTCTTTTAGGAAAAAAAGTAGGCGACACAGCAGAAATAGATGCTCCAAGAGGAAAAATGAAATTTGAAATTCTAGAAATTACTAGATAAATAATGATTAATGGTAAGTGATTAATGAAATTACATACTCTCAAATAATTTACCTTGTATAATTTTTAAATCGTAATTTTTAATTGACTTCGTCGCTTTGGCAAGTCATAATTCGTAATTAACTATGTCTATTTTCACAAAAATTATCAACGGAGAGATTCCTTCTTATAAAATTTTGGAAGATGAAAAACACCTCGCTTTTTTAGACGTTCGTCCATTAAAAGAAGGACATGTTTTGTGTGTTCCCAAAAAAGAAAACGATTATATTTTTGACCTTGCCGATACAGAGCTTTCTGAATTAATGCTTTTTTCTAAAAAAGTGGCTTTAGCAATGAAAAAATCTATTTCTTGTAATCGTATCGGAGTAGCTGTTGTTGGCTTAGAAGTGCCACACACACACGTTCATTTAGTTCCAATTAATGAAATTTCGGATTTAGATTTTTCAAAAAAACGTCCAGAATTTAGTCAAGAAGAATTTCAAAATACAACAGAAAAGATTCGTCAGAATTTTGTCTAATCAAAAATGTGGTGTTGCTTGGCTGTTAGTTTCGCTACACTAAAACACCAACAACGGCATAAAGAATTTTATATAACTATGAAAAATATTAAATTTTGACGTAAAAATGCTCTATTTCAAATAAATGAAATAGAGCATTTTTTGTAATTTGACAGAATTGTTTTTATTTCTTTGGAGCAACTCTACGGATAGAACGAAAGCGTTTTGCATAATGTCCTTTTCCATCTTTTGAAAGCGTACTGTAAGCTACTGAATATCTTTTTCCAGAAGTAGCATGAATAAATTTAATAGGTTCATTCTTTTTGTTTTCTACTACAATTCCGACGTGTCCAGTACGGTCAATATTTGGGTCAGTTCCTGTGAAACAGATAATATCTCCTTCTTTAGCATTTTCTAGGCTTATAGTTTTGCCTACTTTGTCATACATTCTTGAAGAAGCAGGAAGAGCAATATTATGATTTTTGAATACATAATAAACAAATCCTGAACAGTCAAAACCTTTTGGCGATTTTCCTGCATAAACATAAGGAACGCCTTCTAAAGAAGTTGCCATTTCTAAAACAGAGTTTACAAACTCCTGTCTTTCTGAATCAATATTTTCTTTTTCTACTGTCTTATTATCTTCCGTATTTTTAATGCTTATAACTTTGTCTTCTCCAATACTAGAAGCCTCAGAAGCCGAAAAAACTTTTGCTTCATTGTTATTTACATTCTCGTTTTGAGAAAAAGCAGCACAACCAAAAACAGAAACTAACAATACAGCTGATAAAACGTAATTGCGAATAGTAGTCATAATAATTTCTTTTTAGTGAGTGTTCAAAACAAACTTTGTTTTGTATAATTCTTACTAAGAATATTGCAAACGCCTTGCCAAAAGACCTGTTAATTAGAATAAATCTAAATAAAATATAACTTTAGATGTTTTTTACTGTCTTTTAAAAAGAAATCTATGATTTGATTGAATATTAATAATTTTACTTTTCTATTTTGTAATCACACGAATACTACTCTTTACTTTATCTATTTTTTCCTTAATTGAATCTACATCATTTCCCAAAATGGTAATATGTCCCATCTTTCGTGCTGGTTTTGTTATTTTTTTTCCATAAATATGAGGATAGACATTTTCTAAGTCCAATAATTTATCTAATCCTTCATAAAATGGTTTACCTGTATGATTTTCTTCTCCTATTAAGTTCAAAATAGCTGCCGAGCTTCGAAGCGTAGTTTTTCCTAAAGGCAAGTTCAGGATAGAACGTAAATGTTGAGCATATTGAGAAGTTGTGGAGGCTTCTATGGTGTGGTGTCCACTATTATGAGGGCGTGGAGCAACTTCATTAACTAAAATATTTCCCTTCTTATCTATAAAAAGTTCAACAGCTAAAAGACCTACCATCCCATTTATTCCTTCCTTATTTCCTAATTTTTCAATGACTTCTTTAGCTAAACGAATAGATTCTTCTTTCTGACTTTCCGTAATTTGTGCTGGTGCTAACAAATAATCAAGCAAATTATATTTTTCATTAACAACCATTTCGACAGCATCAAAAACAGCTATTTCTCCTTTTTCATTTCGTGCTACAATCACAGAAATTTCTTTTTCAATATCTACTTTTTCTTCTAAAAGCGAGGGAGCTTCAAAACCGTTTTGCTTTGCATCTTCTACGTTTTTCAGAATCTGAACACCTTTTCCATCATAGCCATCTTTGCCTAATTTCTGAACAATCGGAAACAAATTTGAATCACTCTTAGTTTTTTCTGTCAAGTATTTTATTAATTCTTCTTTATTATCTATCAAGACAAAATCAGAAGTTGGAATATGATTGTCTTTGTAGAATTGTTTTTGTAGTCTTTTATCTTGAATCAAACGAATGATAGCAGGTTGAGGAAATACTTTTTTACCTTCTTTTTCCAACTGTTCAAGTGCATCAGCCGAAACTTTTTCAATTTCTATAGAAATAACGTCCATCTGACGACCAAAACCTAAAACATCTTGTTCATTTGTAATATCTCCTTTGTGGAAATTCTTTGAAACGGCAGAGCAGGGCGCATCGGAATCGTTTTCTAAAAAATGTAATTCAATGTCTAAATCAATTGCTGGAGAAATCAACATTCTGCCAAGCTGTCCACCTCCTAAAATACCTACTTTTTTCTGTTCCATAATTACAAATTCGTTTTAGTAATAATTTTTTTTTCTAGCATAATTCTATTTCTTATTCTTTCAAATTGAGTAGAGTTATGTAATTTTGTAACTCAAAACTAGCAATTATATTCTAAAAAAAATAGCCATTTAAAAATAACCAACTTGAAAAAGTAGCACTATGGAAAACTCAATTATTTATACAGATTCTCATGTAGAGATTCATTTTGAAGAAGAAAAAAAATACTTACGTTGTCATTGGCGTGGAACAGTCTTGACAGAAGAAGCTTTATCTGCTTATAAAACAGGATTGAAATTTATGCGAAAAAATGATGTTTTGATGTGGATAGATGATTTTACACAAATAAATCTTCCTCCTGAAGAAACACTGATGTATATTGAACACATGTGGTATCCTGATGCAGAAGAGTATGGACTTGAAAAACACGCTTTTTTAGTGGAAAAAATGGGATTCGAAACAAGCGTTTTCGAAGATGCTGTTGTGATAGCAAATCGAAAAACAAAAATTAAAGTAAAATTCTTTACAGAGATGCAAGAGGTAGAGAAATGGTTAGATTAAAATTTGTCAAACAAAAAAATGATTCAGAAAGTTAGTAAAAACAAAATCGTTTAACTTTTAAGAATAAAAAGATAAACAATAAAATTTGACTAAACTAAAATTCATTTATTTTGAATACTTTACTTATGAGCGACAAAAAGGAGAACAAAAATCAAGAAAAAGAAGAAAACCAGTTTTTTGACGAAAAACAAAAGCAAAAATTCGAAAACTTTGTTAATCCAATTGATGCTGATAAAATAGCCGAAAACCCTGGGCTTTTGCCTTACGCTCATACAGTTGGAGGAGCTATTATAGTTCCGACTGAAAAAGGAATTATGAAAAGTAAGGCACTTGCTGCTATGGAACAACAAACCGAAATGCAGCTTGACCAAATAAAAGAACAAATAAATCTATTGGCAAAACAAGCAAATGAAATTCAGTCAAGAACTCAAATTTCATTAGAAATTTATAATGCTGATATGGGTTTTGAGCCACTTGTAAATCATACCTATTTCCTTTATGAACGCCCTAAAACAGGCGAAAAAGTTCTTTCCATGATTGCACCAGACCAATGGGGAAGAAGTTCGAAACTTACTTTTATGGCAGAAGTGCTGTTGTTAGCTGATAGAACATGGAAAGTTATTAGAGATAATAAAGAAAGTGAAGAAGAGAATGAGAATAATATTGATATTTAACAAGAGAATTTTTGGTTTGTGAACTCCAAAAACGGCAATTTTCTTTTGTATTTAATAACATTTTTTTGCAAAGACAAATAAAAAACTCTATCTTTGTGGTTCGTTTTGAAGAGCACAGCCTCCAACATTTTCCCTTATCTTGTTTTTTTTGCCGTTGTTGGCATCTCCACCAATGACAATAAAACTTGCTAATAAAATTTCGTTTTGGACTGTCTTTATTTAGAAAATTACTTTCTGATAAATGATTATGAAAATCATTCAAAGCCAAAATTATTTTTAACCCAAGCTCTTGAAATATACTTTGAGGAATTTAATTGTCTATCAAACTCTTTATTTCAAACTTATCCAATTTATTTCTAATGAGAAATCAATTCATTCAGATGGTCGAAGCTTCTAACGCAGAAGCTCGTAAAAAATTTCCTCAATTTCGTGCTGGTGATACAGTAAACGTAAAAGTTCGTATCAAAGAAGGCGATAAAGAGCGTATTCAGCAATACCAAGGCGTAGTTATTCAACGCAAAAACCCTAATACAAATGGTGAAACATTTACAGTACGTAAAGTTTCTAACGGTGTTGGTGTTGAGCGTATCTTCCCACTTCTTTCTCCAAATGTAGATGGAGTTGAAATGGTTCGTCGTGGTAAAGTACGTAGAGCAAGAATTTATTACTTACGTGGTCGTATGGGTAAAGCAGCTCGTATCAAAGAGCGTCGTGGTAACTATACTGCTTCACAGGCTTAATTTACATTTTGTAAAATTAGCTTATAGAAAAATCATTTTAAGAAACCAACTCTATCTTTTTAGTGTTGGTTTTCTTTTTTTTATGTATAACAGACTTCCAATTTGTTCAAAACCATATTCAGACAAGATGTCTGAACTACTTTTGTGATTTATGCAAAATATAACTCTTTCTCCATCCAAAAAAATTTACATTGCTTCTGATTTTCACTTAGGATATTCGAAAGATATTGAAGGCAACGATTCTTTAGAAAGAGAAAAAAAAATACTTCGTTGGTTGGAAATGGCTCGTAAAGATGCCGAACTTATTATTTTATTGGGAGATATTTTTGATTTTTGGTACGAATATAAAAAATCTGTTCCGAAAGGTTTTGTACGCTTACAAGGAAAGATAGCAGAAATTACGGATAGTGGAATTGATGTTGTATTTTTTACGGGCAATCACGACTTGTGGATGTTTGGCTATTTTGAGAAAGAATTAGGAGTAAAAGTCTATCATCAACCACAATTTGTAACTTGGAATAACAAAAAGATACATTTAGGACACGGAGATGGCTTAGGAAATGGAGATTATTCATATAAGTTTATGAAAAAGGCTTTATTTAAAAATCCTTTTTGTCGTTTCTTTTTTGAATGGCTGCACCCTAATATTGGAATCGGACTGGCTCATTTTTGGTCAGATAGTCGTAAACCATCTAAAAAACAGACTAACAAAAAGCCTAAGCAAATAGAAAAATACAATGGTAAAGAAAAAGAGTGGATTTGGGACTATTGTAATCAAATTCATCAAAAAAACCCACAAGATTATTATGTCTTTGGGCATCGTCATTTACCCCTAATGATAGAAATGAGGACAGAAAAGAGTGAAAATTTAGACAAAAAAATAATAGCCTCTATCGGAGATTCACAAACTGAACCTAGCGATAAAAGCTATTATTTTAATACAGGCGAATGGATGAACCATTTCACCTATCTAGTTTTCGAAGTTGAAAATATCAGTCAAATTGCGACTTTTAAGCGTTGCTGCTTTGAAGCAGATACAAAATGGATAGTTGATTAAATCAGCTTTCAAGTGATTTTCATCTTCGATAAAACTTAATTTATCTTTTCAATTAATGACATTTAGTAATTATGAATAGAAAATAAGTTACTAAGTAGTTAGCCGTTCAGTTATTTTTTTAACCTATCTCAAAATTACAAATCTGCATTAAGGAATTATCCGTTTGTATTTTCTGTTGTTACGCTTGCCGTACTCGGTACGTTTACTGCGCTATGCTGTATATTTTCAGCAAAAAAAGTTTTTGCTCCATCGTGGTTAAGCCATTTACTTGAAGACAAATATTTTTTGTCTTTAAAATAAATGAACAAACAAGAACCACTTTTGACATAATCTATGATTTCTTGTGCCTTGTGCATTTCTACAGCAGGACAACCAAAACTTCTTCCTAATCTACCATTACGGTTCATAGTTCTTGGGTTTACATAGTTTGCACCATGCATAACGACAGCACGATTTCTCGCTTGGTCGTTGTAACCTTTATCCATTCCATTGATAAGCATAGAAATTCCATTTTTACCAATATAAGGAGAGTCAGTTACATAAAACCCCATACTACTTTGATTAGAATGCAGTTTATTGGAAAATGAAGTAACCATATCATGTCCAGAATTTTTGCCATGAGCTACTAATTCTCTACGGACTAATTTTTGATTTTTCATATCAATAATCCACATACGCTCAAAGCGAGAAGATTTTGTAAAATCTAAGATTGTCAATATTTCTTTTTTAAGTTCTCCTTTAGTTTGTAGATTCAAATAACCTACGTAAGCTGTCTTGAAAGGGGCATACTCTAATTCTGCCTTTTTCAAGTTCAACTTTTGATACATATCTTTAATATGATTTTCAAAAGCGATAGAAGTATTCTCAATAGTTTTAAGTTCTTTTGACGGAAAAGCATCTACTTTTGATGCACTTTCTAGCATACTGTTCGTATTCGAAGCAGTAGCAAAAAATTTAGAAAAACCGAAAAAGAGAAGTACGAGTACGGCGATACTGCCGCTCAATACGATTCTTTGCATTCAGAGTTTTTTTAAATTGTAAATGAATGATTATTTATTAGTTGTTACGTCCTTTAAATTGCTCAAAAGAGAAATTACAAATTCAATAAAAACTAATGTTAAACATTACGTAAGGATATTTTTTCAGTTAAATATACAAATACCAAATCTTCTCAGATTTGATAAAACTAATTTGCATATTCTAGTTTTCTCTTATTACAATCATACAAAATAGTTATCAAGCATGATTGAAACTTTATAGAAAACTGAAAGTCTTAGGTGTAAAAGCATTTGAATAGAGACTCTACTTCTTTTATCACAAATAAGTATCGAAATCTATTTCTACAATCAAGAAATTGTGCTACTAAATTTAAATTGAATTTATGATTTTATTAAAAGCTCAAACTTTAACTTAAAACTCTTAAAAATGGGCATAAAATCAGATAAAATAAAATGCAAAATAAGATTGTAAACAACCTTTACGAATTTGAAAAAATATCAAAAAAACTGTTTCTTCCAAAACATTTCATTTTCTTAGGTTTCCCTAAAATTGAATAAACTAAAAGTATTAAACTTTATAAATCAAAATTTAAAAAATAGAAACGGTATAAATTTTTACAAAATCTTAATAAATAAGAATACTGCAAACTTATGTTGTCTCATTACTTCAGTTTTATTGAAAATGAATTTGTAAAGTTACTCTCTTTTGAGCGACGTTACACTTATATAACAGTATTTTACCAAGAATTGTTTGAATTAATTTAGATTTTTATCAGCCTATACTTGTTGAAGACTTTTAATTTCCTTCATTTCTGTTTCAAATTTTTTACTCAACTCTTTTGAAGCATTTAATAAAGGAAGCCTCACATCAGTTTTCATAACATCCATTAAAGCCAAAATTTCTTTGATTCCCACAGGATTACTTTCTACAAACAAATGTTCAAATAATGGAAAAAGCTGGTGTAAATATTCATTAGCTGTTTTGTAATCTCCTTTCAGAGCTGCACGAGTAAGATTTCCAAACTCTTTTGGATAGGCATTTGGAATAACGCCAATTACGCCATCTGCACCCAAAGAAATGAGAGGAAGTGTGAGGGCATCATCTCCAGAAAATACCATAAAATCTTTAGGCTTATTTCTCAAAATTTCGATGCATTGTGTAATGTCTCCAGAAGCCTCCTTTGTACCAATAATATTTGGATGTTGAGCCAGTTTTAGTGTGGTTTTAGCTTCAATATTTGATGCCGTTCTACTCGGAACATTATATAAAATAATTGGTTTCGGACTTGCATCAGCCATTTCCATATAATGTCTATAAATTCCTTCCTGTGTTGGCTTGTTGTAAGAAGGAGAAGCCGAAAGAAGAGCCGAAACGCCTTCTAAATTAGATTTTCCAATCAGCTCTATAAGTTGTTTTGTATCATTCCATGCTAATCCATAAACCAAAGGCAATTTTTTTGGATTATTTGCAGCAATGAAGTCAAAAATTTCTCGTTTTTCTTGGCGTGTGGTAGTAGCAGCTTCGCCAGTTGTTCCATGAACAACCCAAAACTCTACGTGGTCTTGTGTATGTACAAGTAGATTTTTGAGCGCATCAAAATCTACATTTTTATTTTCATCAAAAGGAGTAACGAGGGCAATTCCTGTTCCTCTAAATAAATTATTCATAGCTATTTGTATATAAAAATTATCGATAGATTTACCGACAACAACTTAGTTTCGAAACCCTAGGGGGTTTCAAAACCCTTAGGGTTTAAAAAAATATTCACTAATGTTTACAAAGTTAAATGATAATAGTGATTTTAAAAATAGGCTTTCTCTCAAAAAACATAAAATTTAATCATTCACACCTTTATTTTTATCTTCTCTTTCAATATATTCTGTTTCTGTGAGTGGTATTACCCATTTATATAACTTCCAACTTCTCTGCTCTTTTGTCAAATCTACATTTGGATCAATGAAGGTTTGCTTTCTTCTTCCATTCAAAGACATTTCAGATTCTACTTTTATGATTGGTTCTATATAGCCTTTTTCTTTTTTATAAATTTCTTCCAAAAAATGAGCGTATTGTAATATCATATCTGGGTCTTTTTTCATTTTGTTTGCCTGTTTGTATGACAAATACTGATTTGGATAAACCGTTTCTTGCTTATCTGATTTGGCATCACTGACTTTAAAATTTGTAATTCCTCGTTTGGTTCGTAACATCATTCTCCACGAAAAAAAATGTCCTTGTTCTGTCCAACTAGGGTCTTCTCCATACAAATATGCTCTCCAAGGAAGGAAGAATTGAATAACAAAAAATAAAATAAAGAATGAATAAACAAACTTTTGATACGATTTTGAAGTATCAGAATACTGAAAAAAATGCGTATTTGGTTTTGGTAATTTTTTATCAAAATATTTGAAAATCCACCAATTTCTAAAAACAGAAGGAGGAAAAAATAAAGCTGTCGCAGCAATAGAAAACCAAGGAAAAGTACCGATTCCGAACGTAATGGCATTAGTAGCGTGAAAAAAGATAGCCAAAATAAAGGTTACTTTTCTAGTTTTTTTCCAAAGCATCAGAGGAACGACAAGCAAATCAAAAGCAATTCCACCATAAGCCACCAAAAAAGCATGATATTTATGAGCTAATAAAACCCCTAAATAGGGAATAGGGTGGTCGGCTTTATTAGCAAGCCAAATTTGCATGGGTTGAGCATGAAGCCAATCAATATTTAGTTTTGCTAATCCTGCATAAAAATAAACAATACTGAGCTGGACAACGAAACAATAAACCGTCCAAGCAGGTACTTGAGAAGATTTAAGTTGAGGATTCTGATGAGTATCTATTGAAAAAGCTCGGTTAGCAGGAAGAAAAGCAAATACCAAAAATAAGAGACAGTATAAATATACATGGTTGATATAGAGCGTTTTTTCCATCAAAAAAATATAAGTAGCCGAAAAAAACATGGCAATACAAGCAAATCTATACTTAAACCCAAAGACAACCATCAGTCCCAAAATAAAATTTATTCCAAAATGAAGATACACCAACATTGGCTCTGACCAAGGTTTGATAAAGGGTGCAAAGGAATATGAAAAATGATAATCTCCAGTAATGAGTGTTTTTCCGTACGGCGACAATGCACCTCCACAGAGTTCGATAGTCATTAAAAGTCCTAAAACGATTCTTGCATAAATCAAAGGTGCAATATCAATAGGAGCAGTTAGTTTGTCTTTTAATTCTTGATATAGTTTCATCTACCAAAGATACAGTAGAGTTTTTTTTAGACAAAATAAAACCCTTACTATTCAAAAAATGAACGGTAAGGATTTTGAAATTTCTTATCTGCTTTTTAAGTCATTGTTATATGACTTTTCCACCACGAATAACACGAAATAAAACTGCGATAATAGCAATAACTAATAATACGTGAATGATTCCTCCTGTATAAGCACCAGTAAAGAAACTCAATGCCCAAGCAATAACAAGAACAACAGCGATGATATATAATAAATTACCCATAATAATAAAGATTAAAAAATTGAGGTTAAAAAATGGAAGATTTGGTTGTCTTCTCTGAAAATTGAATAGTATTTTGTCTTAAATATGAAATAGCAGTTAGATTGATTTTATCATCTTGACTACTTCGTCTCTAGTCTTTCCTAATTTCTGTTGAATTTTGCCCAACATTTGTTCTTCTTGACCTTCTGTATAAGTCAAATCATCATCTGTAAGTGATGCATATGATTTTTTCATGCGTCCTTTTGCTTCGTTCCACGTTCCTTTGTATTCTAGCTTGTCCATAATAAAAATTAATATTAAAAAAATGAATTATAAATTAGTTTTGAATATTTACTAATAAATAATTTTATATAGATAGTTGAGTTGTTTTTTATCGTTGTATTGTAGATTTTAGCCTTCTACTTTTCCACTTGTAGTTTTGAAAAGTCCCATTCCAGATGCAAAAAATATTAGACCAAGAATAGCAAATATCCAAGGATTTTGATTAGATAGATTTTGTCCAAAAATTCCGAATACTCCTACTACTAATCCAATGATGCCCATAAGAATAAGGAAAATGCTAATTATTGCTTTGAAGTTCATAGTTTAAAAATTTATGAGTCTGTGAGGACTAGGTAAAAAAATGGAAATCAGCAAAATAAATTTGACTAAATTTCTTAAATATCTTAATAAATGTATTTTCTTGATTTTGACAGAAATTCTTTATTTAGTAGAATATAGTTTGAGAAGGAAAATAAAAAAAATGATTGTTTCCTTATCAGAAAAAATGGCTTTTATTATAAAGCAAAACTATTTAAAGTGTCTGTCTGCTTATATATACTCTAATTGATGAAGAAAGGTTACACAAAATTGAAAATATTTTATATTTTTTTTCAGAATCATTAAAAAAGTATCTTTTATAAGGCATTTTGAGCATAAAAATGAGACAATAACTTTTTCGTTTCTTTCATAGAAATAGATAAATTCAAAAGCCACAGCAAGATGCCGACTACATACTTACAAAATGTGAGAGTCATTTTGCTTCTTGCTTAGAAGTTAGGAAAGATGTAAGTGAAAACCCTTGATTTGTTATAAGATAAAACAGGTTAAAACAAAAACTATTTTTTTATTTTTTATGCAAAGAATGTTTTTTTGCATCTATAGTATTTACTCACTAATTTAAAAAATGTCTAGATTATTCTTTGTTATTAAAGTATTCTTTGTGAGCTTATTTGCTTTTTTTATCATTAACGCAACTACATTAACATTTGAGGCTTACTTTGATGGATATAATAAAATAGGTTACCCATTTATTTTTTATCAAAGTACTGGAGGAAAATGTTTAAATTGTGATGCTGCAAATTTCTTTAAAGTCGATTATTTAATGTTTGATTTCTCCATTACTATAATTATTGTTTTACTTATATTTTTCTTATATGATAGAAAAAGCCTATCTCTTTTTCCCAAAAAATGTGTCCTTATAACCTTGTCATCTGTTTTATTAGCATTATTACAGTCTTATCTATTTCATATAGGAACAAGTTGTTACGCACATGAGATTTTTTCAGTTTATTTTTTTATAGAGTTATTTATATTTTTACTTGTTATTTTATCAGGATTTGAAAGCAAACTATCCATCCTACTTTATTTCATTGCTTTCCTCTTAGAAACCACTTATTTTTCATTGAATGACTTACTACCAATACAACCAAACCTTATTTTGATTATTGGAATACTTAGGGTTTATATT